>BBSL01000573.1 GCA_001319865.1 Burkholderia sp. E7m39
TGCGCCCGTGACGAGACCTACGTAACCCGTGCCGATAATGGTGATTTTCATACGCTTTCCGGTAGGTGATGCCGGTTCAATATTCGATGCTTCGCGATGGCGACGCGAGGCGCGTTCATGCGCGCACGCGGCTCAGTTCGACGCCGTGATCGGCTCGACGCGGCGCGGCGCATACGTTTCCCAGCCGCTGCAACCCGGGCATTGCCAATAGAACAGCCGCGCCCGGAAGCCGCAATTCTGGCACGTGTACCGCGGCAGATTTTTGGTGCGCTGGCGGATCAGCGTGCGCATCAGCTCGAGCTCGCTGCGGCGCGGTTCCTCGGCGACGGCCTGCTGTGCTTCGAGCAGACGCGTCATGCCCGCGAGATTCGGCGACTTCTGCATCTGCGTACGCGCGAGCGCGTGCGCCGCCTCCGGACCGCGCAGTGCCGACACGTACTGATACGCGACGTCGAGCAGATCGTTCGACGGATAACCGTCGACCCATGACGTCAGCAGATCCACGCCCTCTTCCTGGCGTCCGATGGCCTCATAAGCCTTCATCAGCTTCTCGGCGACGAGGGGCAGGTACGCGGCGTTCTGCTCCTCGACGCGCCGCCACTGCGCAATCGCCTTGTCATACTCGCCAGCCGCCGCGTCGACGTCGCCGAACAGGATCGTCGCGCGAACGTTTTGCGGATAAGCCTTGAGCGCGAGATCGAGTTGCCGGCGCGCCTCATCGGGCTTTTTCTGCTGCAGCGCTTCCTGTGCGAGTTCGCAATGGAAGTGCCCGATTTCCTTGTCCAACGACTCGGCGCCCATGGTTTCGAGCCGGCGCGCGGTCTCGATCGACTTGTTCCAGTCTTTCTCGATCTGATAGATCGTCAGCAGCGCGCGCTGGGCGCCCAGCGCGTAGTCGCCCGTTTCCAGCGCGTTGAAAGTCTCTTCTGCGCGGTCGAGCAAGCCCGCCTTCAGGAAGTCCTGTCCCAGCTCGTACAGCGCGTGATCGCGCTCGCTGACGGGCAAGTCCGCCCGGCTCAGCAGGTTCTGATGCACGCGGATCGCGCGGTCCGTTTCTCCGCGGCGGCGGAACAGGTTACCGAGCGCGAAGTGAAGCTCGATGGTTTCGGGGTCGAGCTTGACGACTTCGATGAACGCGTCGATAGCCTGATCCGGCTGCTCGTTCAACAGAAAGTTTAGGCCGCGAAAATAGGAGCGCGGCAGACTGCTGCTTTCGGACAGCAACGCCTTGAGGTCGTAGCGCGCAGCCACCCAGCCGAACGCGAACGCGACGGGTATGACGAGCAGCCACCAGAGGTCTAGATCCATGCGAATGTGCGGGAGTGCGAAGGAGGCCGCGCGCCGTGTGCGCGCGGCGGGAAAGGGCTAGATGAGCGGCGGCATCGGCGGCTCTTCGACGACGGCGGGCGTCTCGCGCGCCACGCGCAGTTCGCGCTTGAGGCGACCGTTTTCCAGCCGCAGGCGGAACATCGCCGGCAGCGATGACACGAGGCCCGCCAGCAGGCCCACCGCGAAGAACGCCAGGCCGATCAGAATCAACGGCGCCTGCCATGCATACCCGGCGAGGAAATTCAGCGTAGCGCTCTGCGTATTGGACAGTGCCAGCACCAGCAGCAGCACGAATACCAGCACGCGAATCAGCCAGACGATAAATTTCATGTATTGATCTCTTGACGGCGGTTGCGGGATGACGCCGGCTTGATGACGCGTCGCGCCACGGTGTTCGCCCGCGCCGAAGTGACCCGTATTGTAAATGAAGCCCATGAGGACTGGCACAGGCGTGCGGTTTGCCACGCCTTACTGTCGTTTGCGGGCTAAAGAAATGCTGCGCCGGAGCGACGATGCGCAGACGGCGGCGCGACGAATCGTTGGGTTGCGCGGCGTTTGGCGTCATAGCGCGCTCCTATTTTTGAAGTGGGCCGCTCGTGCAACGGACGAAAAAAAAGCGCCCGAAGGCGCTTTTTCTGGTCAATGCCAACTGACTGAAGCAGTCACCGGCGAACTTCAACCTGACTGCGATATGTCTCGCAGAGCCGGCTCAAAGATCGTCGTCCGCGGACTCAGCCTTCAACGGCTCGCCCGCGCGACGATCGACGCGCTCACGCAACTCTTTGCCTGGCTTGAAGTGCGGTACGTGCTTCTCAGGCACCAACACCTTTTCGCCCGACTTCGGGTTGCGCCCGACGCGGGATGGACGGCGGTTCAGGCCGAAGCTGCCGAAGCCGCGAATTTCGATGCGGTGACCGTTCGCCAAGGCGTCCGACATCGCATCGAGCATCGTCTTCACCGCGAAATCCGCATCCTTGAGGACAAGTTGCGGAAATCGCGTTGCCAGCTGGGCGACCAATTCCGATTTGGTCATACTGCAGCAGACCTCTTGGGGCTTACTGGTTCTGGCCGTCGAGCTTGGCCTTCAGCAGCGCGCCCAGGTTGGTCGTGCCGCTTGCTGCCGAGCTGGTGTCAGCTTGCAGGCCGCGCATCGCTTCCTGCTGCTCAGCCGAATCCTTCGCCTTGATCGACAGGTTGATGCCGCGCGACTTGCGGTCGATGTTGATGATCATCGCATTGACCTTGTCGCCTTCCTTCAGCACGTTGCGAGCGTCTTCCACGCGGTCTTGCGCGATTTCCGAAGCGCGCAGGTAGCCTTCGACGTCAGCCGTCAGCTGGACCACTGCACCCTTCGCGTCAACCGTCTTGACCACGCCATCAACGATCGAACCCTTGTCGTTCATTGCAACGAAGTTGCTGAACGGGTCGCCTTCGAGCTGCTTGATACCCAGCGAAATGCGTTCCTTCTCGACGTCGATGCCGAGAACGATCGCTTCCACTTCGTCGCCCTTCTTGTACTTGCGAACAGCTTCTTCGCCCGTTTCCGACCACGACAGGTCCGACAGGTGAACCAGACCGTCGATGCCGCCAGGCAGACCGATGAACACGCCGAAGTCGGTGATCGACTTGATTGCGCCCTGGATCTTGTCGCCCTTCTTGAAGTTGCGGCTGAAGTCGTCCCACGGGTTCGGCTTGCACTGCTTCATGCCGAGGCTGATACGGCGGCGGTCTTCGTCGATTTCGAGAACCATGACTTCGACTTCGTCGCCCAGCTGCACGACCTTCGACGGTGCAACGTTCTTGTTCGTCCAGTCCATTTCCGACACGTGGACAAGGCCTTCGATGCCCGACTCGACTTCAACGAACGCGCCGTAGTCGGTGATGTTCGTGACCTTGCCGTAACAGACGCGTGCCCG
>BBSL01000574.1 GCA_001319865.1 Burkholderia sp. E7m39
GACAGATCTTCCGGCATGATCAGGATCATCTTGTAGCCCTTGATCGCTGCCGCCATCGCGAGCGCAATGCCCGTGTTGCCGCTCGTCGCTTCGATCAGCGTGTCGCCCGGCTTGATGCGCCCGCGCTGCTCCGCCTTCTTGATCATCGAAAGCGCCGGACGATCCTTCACCGAACCGGCGGGATTGTTGCCTTCCAGCTTGCCCAGCACGACGTTGTTGCGGCTGCGGATCTCGTCGTCCACGAGGCGGACGAGCTGAATGAGGGGCGTATTGCCGATCGTGTCTTCAATCGTTTTGTAAGCCATATCGGTTGCGTGCTGTGCAGTGCGCGAAGTCTTGAATCTATCGATTCTAAACCACCGTGCCCGGCGCTGCCGGCAGGCCCTATCGGGCGCAGGGATGCCTCGCCAGGATGCCAGGTGTGCGAACGCATGCAAAAAGCCGCGGCAGCCGGGGGACCGCCGCGGGAGCCAATCATCTGATACGACGGCTGAAGGAGTGTCTGTAACGACTCCGACCTGAAGGGGAGGCGATAAGCCGGCAGCCGGCGCCCGGCTCACGCAGCGTGACGGCTGGCGTCAGCGAGCAGGTCGTGGCGCCCGGCTCAACGGCTATTTCTTGACCGCCACGGTGGTGTCGCCCTTCGCAGAGGGCGCGCCCTTCGCGCGCGACGGCGCAGCCTGCGCGCCAGCAGCAGCGACAGCCGTCGCACCAGCGCCCGATGTGCCGACAGCCAGGCCCTCGGCCTGCAAGCGCTCGACGGTATGGCCGCCCAGGCCCTTGACGCGCTTGCTGAGATCGGTGGCGTCCTTGAACGGACCGTGCGCCGACCGTTCGTCGAGAATGGCCTTCGCCTTGGCGGGCCCGATGCCCTTGATGCCGCGCAGCGCGGACTCGTTAGCGGAATTGACGTCGACCGTCGCGAACGCCTGGCCGAATGCGGCGAGCATGGCCGCCGTAACGATGACTTTTTTGAACATATGTGGAATCTCCCTGAAACACCGACCGGTGACGATCACCGACCGGGAGACCCCAGTGTAGAGAGGTGTACGAACGATTTACACCTGGCCAGATAGCCAACGCACGTAGCGATCGACGCCTTCCTGCACGGTCAGGAACGGCGCGTCGTAGCCCGCCGCGCGCAGCTTCGTCTGATCGGCTTGCGTGAAGCACTGGTATTTGCCGCGCAACGCGTCAGGGAACGGGACGTATTCGATCAGGCCGCGCTGCACGAGTTCTGCGAGCGAGAGCGGCGCCTCGCCGTCGATCACGCGCAGCGTGTTGACGACCGTCGACGCGATGTCGTTGAACGGCTGCGCGCGTCCGCTGCCGAGGTTGAAGATGCCCGACTTCTCCGGATGATCGAAGAAATACAGGTTGACCTTGGCGACGTCTTCGACGGAAACGAAATCGCGCGTCTGTTCGCCCGCCGCATAGCCGTTGTACTCGCCGAACAGCTTCACCTTGCCTTCGGCGCGGAACTGGTTGAAGTTGTGGAACGCCACGGACGCCATGCGCCCCTTGTGCGACTCGCGCTGCCCGTACACGTTGAAATAGCGAAAGCCCGCGATCTGGCTTTTCGCCGTCGGCAGCACGCGTCGGATCACCTGATCGAACAGGAACTTGGAGTAGCCATAGACGTTCAGCGGCGCCTCGACTTCGCGCTCTTCGACGAAACGCGTCGAGCCGCCATACGTCGCCGCCGACGATGCATACAGGAACTGCACGCCCTGCGCGAGACACGCGTCGAGCACCGCGCGGCTATAGCGGAAGTTGTTGTCCATCATGTAGCGGCCGTCGGTCTCCATCGTGTCCGAACAGGCGCCCTCGTGGAAAATCGCGCGCACCTTGCCGAAGTCGCCGCGCGCAAAACGCTCGACGAACTCCGTCTTGTCGAGATAGTCGTCGATTTCGCAGTCGACGAGATTCTTGAACTTGTCCGCGCGCGTGAGGTTGTCGACGGCGATGATGCGATCTTCGCCGCGCTCGTTCAGCGCCTTGACGAGGTTGCTGCCGATAAAACCAGCCGCGCCGGTGACGATGAGAGTCATGGTCGTCCTGCAGAGAGATGAGTCAACGGATGCGGGATGAACCGCGCGCCAGCCGCAAGTGCGCGGGGCGCGCGTGCATCAATGAAAGAGTTCGTCGTAGTCGACGGTGGCCGTGCCGAGCTTCGCGACCACGATGCCCGCGGCGCGATTGGCGAGAGTCACGGCCTGATCGAGCGGCAGGCCCGCGCCGAGCATCACGGCGAGCGTGGCGATCACGGTATCGCCTGCGCCGGACACATCATACACTTCGCGGGCGACAGCCGCCGCGTGCAGGACGCCCTCGCCGGAGAAGAGCGTCATGCCTTCTTCCGAGCGCGTCAGCAGCAGCGCCTGCAGGTCGAGTTCGGCGCGCAGCTTCGTCACGCGCGCGAGCAGATCCGCTTCCGACTTCCACTGACCGACCACTTCGCGCAACTCGGCGCGGTTCGGCGTGATCAGCGTGGCGCCGCGATAGCGCTCCCAGTCGTCGCCCTTCGGATCGACCAGCACCGGCTTGCCCGCCGCGCGTGCTTTCGCGATCATTTGCGTGACATGCGTGAGGCCGCCCTTCGCGTAATCCGACATGAGGATCACGTCGTGTGTGGGGAGCAGCGCATCGTAGCGCGCGAGGCCGGCGAGCAGCGCCTCGTGCGCGGGCGCTTTTTCGAAATCGACGCGCAGCAACTGCTGCTGGCGCGACAGCACGCGCAGCTTGATCGTGGTCGGCAGTTCGGGGTCGCGCTCCAGATGCGGCGCGACGCCGCTATCGCCGAGCAACTGCACGATCCGCTCGCCCGGCTCGTCGTGTCCCACGACGCACAGCAAGCCAGCCTGCGCGCCAAGCGCCGCCGCGTTGCGCGCGACGTTCGCCGCGCCGCCCAGCCGGTCCTCCTGACGCTGCACCAGCACCACGGGCACGGGCGCTTCCGGCGAGATGCGGTTGACGTCGCCGAACCAGTACCGGTCCAGCATCACGTCGCCGACTACGAGCACGCGCGCCGCCGCCAGCCGCTCGCGAGCGACGTTGCCCACCTCAGGCGCAAGCGTGGCGCCTTCAGGCACGGTCGGAGTCGGATGTAACTTCAGCGGGTCGAACATAGGGG
>BBSL01000575.1 GCA_001319865.1 Burkholderia sp. E7m39
CGATCGCCCCACGCGACGGGGTGCGAAGGCTCTTTCTGCATGCGCCCCGGCTTGACCGTCTACCTTGAGTTCCTCTTTGAGCCACCTGGCGAGATCGCGCGGCGATTCGGGCGCGGGTTGCGGCAGCTTCACCTGCAACGATTCGACCTGCGGCTCGCCCGTCGATACGCGCAGCGGACCGCCGCGATGGTTCAGCAGAAAGCCGCTCGTACCCATCAACAGGCCGAGGGCCGCGCCCCACAGGCCGATCCAGCTATGGACCTTGCGCAGCCATTTGATGAATGTGACGCGGCGCGACGCGGACGGCGTGCCATTGCCGCGCGTGGCGGGATCGATCGCAACGGATTCGGGTGTGTTCACAGGTCGCTCCAGGGGGCAATACAGCGTGCGGTACCAACTGACCTCAACCGACGCCAAACGGCATGCGCGCGCGTCAAGCCCTGAAAGGCATTGACGATGCGCGTCGTGTTGCGGGACGGAATGACCATCGCGGGGGGAGGCGATGGCGTTGGCTGGCTTGGCCGCTTTGCCCAGGAATGGGGCGTCGCAGTGGGCTGGCTATGCGATCAGACAAGGGTGCCTATGATTTCACGGCGTCGGGAAGGCCGCAATCCGCAGGCGCGATTTACAACACCGTCAATATTTCGACAGATTACGTAAGCGTGCCGAAGGCGCGTGCGCGCCGGCTCAGCGCACGGCCAGCCGGTAGACGGTCGTATGGCGATAGCGTGCGCCGGGCCGCAGCACGACATCTTCGGAAGCGGGCATGTTGATCTGGTTCGGGAACGCGCCTGTTTCGAGGCATAGCGCCGCGTGCTTGCCGTACGTCTTGCCGCTGCGCCCCGTGACGCCCGCCAGAAAATTGCCCGTGTAGAACTGCATGCCTTTCGCGTCCGTCGATACCGTCAGTTCGCGTCCGCTCGCGGGATCATAGAGCGTGGCTGCCGTGCGCAAGGCCGTCGCGCCGTCGCGCAGCACGTAGCAGTGATCGAAGCCGCCCGCGCACGCGAGCTGCGCATCCGGCCAGTCGAGCCGCGCGCCGATGGGCGCACCCGTGCGAAAGTCGAACACGCTGCCCGCCACGTCCCTCCGCTCGATGGGGATCATCGCGGCGTCGACGGCAAAGAATGCGTCTGCGTCGATCGAGATCACGTGGCCGCGAATCTCGGGCGCCGTGGCGAGGGCGTCGCCGGACAGATTGAAGTACGCGTGATTGGTCAGGCTGATGGGCGTGGGCGCATCGGATGTGGCGTCGTAATCGATCGAGAGCGCGCCGTCGTCGTCGAGCGCGTAGCGCACGCTCGCCGTCACCGCGCCCGGAAAGCCCGCGTCGCCCTCGGGCGATTCATGCGACAGCACGAGCGCGCCATCCACTTCGCGCGCGTGCCACAGCGCCTTGTGAAAGCCGCTTGCGCCGCCGTGCAGCAGGTTGTCGCCGTCGTTGCGGTCGAGCTGATACGTCACGCCGTCGAGCGTGAAGCGCGCCTGCGCGATCCGGTTCGCCCAGCGGCCGACCGTCGAGCCGAAATACCAGCGGCTCGCGAGATAGTCGGCGGGCGTGTCGTGGCCGAGCAGCACGTCGGCGACGCGGCCCGCGCGGTCGGGCGCATGCCACGACACGAGCGTCGCGCCGAGATCGCTGATGGTCGCGCGCATGCCGTGCGCGTTGCGCAGCGTGAACAGACGAATGTCGCCGAGCCCGGGCAACGTGCCCCAGCGATCGACCTGGACACTGGGCGAAAAAGAGGTGTCGGTGCTGTGCATGTCGGCGAAATTCATGTCGTTCGCGGTTTGTTACCAGATACGAAGTCAGGTTACGGCATTTGCGCCGATCGCGCAGCGTCCGATGCCGTTTGGGCTTGCAGTCGCTCCTGATACTCGCGCGGCGTGCAATCGAGTTCGCGGCGAAACACGGCATACATGTACTGCAACGACGTGAAGCCGCAGCGGATGGCGACTTCCGCGCTCGACAGATCCTGCTGCGCGAGCAACTGCTTTGCGACATCGAGCTTGTGCTTGAGGATCTCCTGATGCACGGTGCAGCCGAGCTCGCGCCGGAAGTACTCTTCGAGCGACGAGCGCGACACGCCGACATAATCGGCGACCTGTTCCGTCTTGATGCCCTGGCACGCGTACTGCCGTATGTAATGACGCGCGCGCATGACATAGGGACTCGCGAGCGGCTCGTGCTTCGTCGATTCGCACACGTTGATGCCGACGGGCGGCACGAGAATGCGGCGCCCCGCGAAACGCGCGCCGCCGAGCATCTGATGCAGCAGGTGCGCGGCCGTGCGGCCCATTTCCTCCGTGCCCTGGATCACCGACGAAAGCGGAATGCGTGTGAGCGAGCGCGTCAGCGGATCATTGTCGATGCCGATGATGGCGACCTGCTCGGGCACGGGAATGCCGCTGATCAGACAGGCCTGCAACACCTGGCGCGCCCGCGCATCCGTCACGGCGATGATGCCAACGGGCTTGGGCAGGCTTTGCAGCCATTGCGTGAGTTGTTCGCTCGCCTGATGCCAGACGGGCGCGCTGGTTGGCAGCCCGCGATGCACGTCGCCTTCGAGACCATCGGCTTTCAGCAGCGCGTTGAAGGCGAGTTCGCGTTCCTGCGCCCAGTGATTGGTGGGCGATTCGGGCAGGCTGTAGAGCGCGAAGCGCTGCAGGCCCGCGCCGATCAGATGCTTGTAGGCGAGCGCGACCAGCTGCATGTTGTCGGTCGCGATGTACGGGAGATTGGGCGGATACCTGGCTGGGTCCTCATACGATCCGCCGACTGCGACGACGGGCAAATGCGAATCGGCAAGTGCTTCGCGGACGTTGGGATCATCGAAATCGGCGATGAAACCATCGCCTTCGAAGCGCTCGATGCCGTTTAACCGCGCGCGAAAGTCTTCTTCGAGAAACAGATCCCACGCGACGCGCGTGGACAGCAGGTACTGGCCGATACCCGTGATGATCTCTCGGTCGTAGACCTTGTTTGCGTTGAAGAGCAACGCAATGCGGTGAGTACGGTGCATGGAGTCTCCTGCTGTTGTTTTTTGCGCCTTCGCGGCGCGGGCGTTGCCATAGTGTGTTGCCTTTTCCGCTGGCATCCGCGTTAGCGCCTCGCGGCGCAAGCGT
>BBSL01000576.1 GCA_001319865.1 Burkholderia sp. E7m39
GATGGGCACGGGCTGCGGCGCGTGGTTCGGCGGCCTGCTGCTGTCGACGGGTGCGCATGGACAGATCGCGGGCTATGGCACGGTCGGCTGGCTGGCCGCGGCGGCCGCCGTGTTCGCGTGCGCGTGGATCGGGCGCGTGCGCGGCGCAAGCGACCAGCCCGCTGCCGGCACCGCGGCACCGCCCGCAGCGGGCGCGGAAGCCGTCGGCGAAGCGTAGCCGCGCCGACGGATGCTTCAGCTTGCGCTCGCGTCGCCCGCCAGCAGATCCTCGATCATCACGGGCAGCTTGCGCACCCTGACGCCCGTCGCGTGATGCACGGCGTCCGTGATGGCCGCCGCGACGCCCGCCAGCCCGATCTCCGCGATGCCGCGCGCGCCGAGTTCGTTGAACACGGTGTCGGGATGATCGAGGAACGTCACGTCGAGTTCAGGCGCGTCGGCATGCGACGGCATGATGTAGTCGGCGAGATTGCTGTTGATGGGGGCGCCGTTTTGCGGGTCGTACATCGTGTGCTCGAAGAGCGCCATGCCGACGCCCATCACCACGGCGCCCTCGATCTGATTGCGACCGGCGCGCGGATTGAGTATTCGCCCCGCGTCGATCACCGTCACCACGCGGCTCACGCGCAGCCGCGCGATTTCCGGCTGCCACGTCACCTCGGCGAAATGCGCGCCATACGAGTAGATCGAATAGTGCTTTTTCAACGGATCGTCGAAGCCGCCCTGCGCGCTGCCTTTGCCTGACGCCGCATGCATGCGCGCAGCCTGCAGGATCTCCACGAACGGCACGCCCGTGTGCGCTGCCTCCGACTTGCGATGCACGCGGCCCGCGCTGAACGCGAGCGCGTCCTTCTCCATGCCACTGAACGGCGATTCGCTTATCGCGACGGCCTTCGTCAGCACGATGTCGGTTGCGGCGCGCGCCGCCTGCAGCACGGCGGGAATCACGGAAGCCGTCGCCGCCGAGCCGCCTGAAATCGGTCCGGGCGGCAGCATCGTGTCGCCCAGCGCGACTTCGATCTGGTCGAGCGCAATACCCGTGTGGCCCGCGACCAGTTGCGCAAGCACCGTATACGTGCCCGTGCCGATGTCCTGCGTGCCGCACACCACGCGCGCCGTGCCGTCCGCGCGCAGATCGACGCTCGCTTGCGCCGAAAAGCGCAGCCCCGGCCAGCCGCACGCACCGACACCCCAGCCGAGCGTCAAGCCGTCGCGCGTCATCGAGCCGATCTGCGGCGTGCGTTCCGACCAGCCGAACTTCTGCGCGCCCGTTTGCAGACACTCGACCAGATGCCGCGACGAAAACGGCAAGCCCGTCGATTCGTCGACCTTCGGTTCGTTCATCAAGCGGAACGCGACGGGATCGATGTCCAGCCTGCGCGCCATTTCGTTCATCGCCGATTCGAGCGCGTAGAGCCCGGGCACGGCGCCCGGCCCGCGCATCGCGGTTGGCGAGCCGACGTTGCGCCGCGCGAGCGCCGAGGTGACGCGCAGATTCGGCACGCTGTACAGAAACGGCGTGATCTCGCCGCAGCTTTCTTCGTAATCGTCGGCGATCGCGGTGTGGTTGACGTAGTCGTGGCGGATCGACGTGAGCTTGCCGCTGCGATCGGCGGAAAGGCGCATGCGCTGCTGCGTGGTGGGACGATGGCCGACGTTCTGGAACATCATCTTGCGGCTCACGACCAGCTTCACAGGCTGCCCCGCATGCCGCGACGCAGCCGCCGCGAGCAGCGAATGCGGCCACATCCAGAGCTTGCCGCCGAAGCCCGAGCCCAGATAGCGCGAGATCACGCGCACTTTCTCCTTCGGCAAGCCGAGCATCTGCATCAGCGTGCCCTGATGGTTCGACACGGCTTGGGTCGTTTCGTAGAACGTGTAGCCGTCGCCGTCCCAATCCGCGATGGTCGCGTGCAGCTCGATCGGGTTGTGCGTCTCGGCGGGCGTCACATAGGTTTCGTCGAGCTGCAGTTCGCTGCGCTCGTAGGCAGCCGCCGCGTCGCCGCGCTCGCTGGCGACTTTCGGCTCGCCGTTCGGCTTGCCGTCCGGCTCGCCGCTTGCCTGCAGTTCGTCGCTGACATCATGCGGCGCGACCTCATAGCCGACTTTCACGGCCGCCGCGGCGGCGCTCGCCGCCTCGAACGTCTCGGCGACCACTGCGGCCACGTACTGGCCGTAATAGCGGATCACATCGTCTTCGAACGGCGGGCGCGCTTCGTCGACGAAGCCCGTCTCCATCGAATTGCCCGAGATCCGGTAGAAGCGGCCGATGTTGCCGCGGTGCAGGACCATGCGCACGCCGGGCATGGCCTGCGCGGCGGCGAATTCGAGCGACGTCACGCGACCGCTCGCGATCGTCGCGCACACGGGCACCGCGTAGAGCATGTCGGGCAGATCGACGTCGGACGTATAGACGGCGCGCCCGCTCACCTTCAGCGGGCCGTCGATGCGCGACTGCGGCTGCCCGACGACGGACAGCAGGGAATCGGACACAGTGGACATGAAAGAAGTCCTCATGAAGAGTCAGACGGACTGCGTGACTTTTATCAATGCATGTATCAGGCAGCGTCTTGATAGTTCGATCTTGAAACCGTTCTGGCTGGACGCCTTCGCACCGGCAAGCGCGGCATCGGCGGCGCGCGCGAAGCTCGCCTCGTCGGGCGCGGCGCCCACGAGTTCCGCTTCCGCCTCGCGCGCATGCCACGGCTTCGTGCCGACGCCGCCGAGCGCGATGCCCGCGCGCGTGATGCGCCCATCGGCCACGTTGACGACGACGGCCGCCGACGCAAGCGCGAACTCGTACGACGCCCGGTCGCGCAGCTTCAGATACAGCGAGCGGCTGCCCGGAATGGGCGGCAGCGTGACGTGCGTGACGAGATCGCCGGGTTCGAGCACGGTCTCGCGCTCGGGCGTGTCGCCCGGCAGCAGGTAGAAATCGTCGATGGGCACGCTGCGCTCGCCCTTCGTCCCCTGAATCTGGATCGTCGCGCCGAGCGCCGCAAGCGCGACATTCATGTCGGACGGATTGGTCGCGATACATGCGTCGCTCGTGCCGAGTATCGCCATCGTCCGGTTGAAGCCGGTGATCGCGGAGCAGCCCGAGCCGGG
>BBSL01000577.1 GCA_001319865.1 Burkholderia sp. E7m39
GTCGCGCGCGCTCGGCGGGAGCTGCGAGGTGCCGCTCGCGGCGTACGCGACCTGGCATGACGGCGCGCTGCATCTGCGCGGCGTCGTCGCGACGCCCGACGGCCAACGCATGCTGAGCGCGCAAGCGTCGGCCCCCGCGCCGACGACGGGCGCCGCGCTCGAGCTGGGCCGCGAAGTCGCGAGCCAGCTCGAAGCGCAAGGCGCACTCGAGATCGTCCGCGCGCTCAGCACGTCGAGCGGCCCGGCGACTTCCGCGTGATGGCGGCCGGCTCGAACCCGACGCCCGACGCATTTCCGCCGCACGACGGCGCAGGCTTGTCGCATGCCGTGCGGCTCACAGTCGTGCTGACGCGTCCGGCGGGGCAGTCCGGCGCGCTCGCGAAGGCGCTGCACGACGCGGGCATCGCCACTATCGAATTCCCGCTGATCGAGATCGCGGCCGCCGACGATACCGCGCCGCTGCGCGCGGCGCTCGCGTCGCTGGATCAGTACGCGCTCGTCGTGTTCGTGTCGCCGAACGCAGTCGATTACGCGTTTGCCAGCTACGACGCGATCTGGCCGCACGCGCTGCCCATCGGCGTCGTCGGGCCGGGCAGCGTGGCGGCGCTCGCGCAGCGCGGCGTGCAAGCGCCCGCGTACAACGTGATCAGCCCGCATGCATCCGCCGACGACAGCGACGGCGCGCGCTTCGATTCCGAAGCGTTGTTCGCGGCGCTCGAAGCGTCGCTCGGCGAAACCGCGTTCGAAGGCAAGCGTGTGCTGATCGTCCGCGGCGACGGCGGCCGCGAATGGCTTGCCGACCGTCTGCGCGAAGCGGGCGCGGACGTCGAGACGGTCGCGGCTTACCGGCGCCTCGTGCCCGAGCCGTCGATCGGCGCATGGTCGCGCGTTCACGCGCTGCTGTCGGACGAAGCGAAGACGCCGTCCGCGTGGCTCGTCACGAGCTCCGAGGGCGTGCGCAATCTCGCCGAGCTGGCGCACGATCACCTGACGGCCAGCGAACGGACGCAACTCAAGCGCGCGGCATTCGTCGCGCCT
Source organism: Burkholderia sp. E7m39 (assembly GCA_001319865.1). Classification (GTDB taxonomy): domain Bacteria; phylum Pseudomonadota; class Gammaproteobacteria; order Burkholderiales; family Burkholderiaceae; genus Paraburkholderia; species Paraburkholderia bengalensis. Next base: position 1,039 of record BBSL01000577.1, read on the forward strand.
CATCCCCGCATCGCGGAAACCGCGCGGGGATTGGGTTTTGATAGCATTACGGTGTCCGGTGCGGGCGATGAACGGATCGCCCGCACGCTGTTGTCTCTCGCGGCACCTCCCGAAGTTCAACCGGTCCAGTCCAACCCGGCACAAGAACGCATGTCTGATACCAACGCATCCACGACTCCCACGCCCAATCCCGCGCCGCGCGCCAGCACCACGCTGCCGCCGAACCAGCCGTTTACGCCCTACGAAATGCAGCAGCCCAAACGCGGCAAAGGCACGGGACTGCTGTGGCTGGTCATCGCGGCGTTGTTCGTCGCGGCCGTCGGCGGCGGCATTGCGCTGAATCGCCGGATCATCAAGCTCGATCAGCAGTTGTCGCACCGTCAGCAGATCAACGATGCCCAAACGGCTGAGTTGCGCGTGAAGACGGAGCAGGCCGTCGCCACGGTGCGCCAGGCCGACGCGCAGATCGCGCAGCTCGAAGGCAAGCTCGCCGATGCGCAGAACGCACAGCAGGCGCTGCAGCAGCAATACGCCGATCTCGCGCGCAATCGCGACGACTGGACCATGGCGGAGGTCGGCCAGATGCTGTCGGCGGCGAGCGAGCAACTGCAGCTGACGGGCAACACGCAGCTCGCCCTGTTCGCGCTGCAAAGCGCCGACACGCGTCTCGCGGCGTCGGACGGCGCGCAGGTGCTCGCCGTGCGCAAGGCGATCGCGCAGGACATCGACAAGCTGAAGTCCGCGCCGTCCACCGATCTGACGGGTCTCGCCATCAAGCTCGACAACGCCATCGACCAGGTCGACCAGTTGCCGCTTTCGGGCGAGGCGCCCATCGCGCACGCCACGCCGCATGCCGCGCAGCCGAAGGACGTCGACCGCGTCGCCGCGGCGACGGGCGAGCCGAAATGGAAAGCCTGGTGGCACCAGTTCGTGGCGGGCGTCGGCGAGCAGTTGACGAGCCTCGTGCAGGTGCGCCGCATTGACAACGCCGACGCGATGATGGTCGCGCCGGACCAGGGCTACTTCCTGCGCGAGAACCTGAAGCTGCGCCTGCTGTCGGCGCGTCTCGCGCTGCTCGCGCGCAACCAGACCACGTTGAAGTCCGACCTGCGCGCGGCAGATGGCGCGCTGGCGCGCTACTTCGACGCGTCGTCGAAGAAGGTGCAGACGGTGCGCGATCTCGTCAAGCAGGTCGACGACGCCTCGGGCGCCGTCGACGTGCCGAACCTCGATACGAGCCTGCAGGCCGTGCATCAATACCGGAACCGGGGTTAATCATGGCGCTGCGTGGACTTCTCTGGCTCGCGTTCCTGTTTGCGGTAGCCGTCGTGCTCGCGATCGCCGGGCGTTTCGACACTGGCCAGGTGCTGCTCGTCTATCCGCCGTATCGCATCGATATTTCGCTGAACCTGTTCATCGTCGCGATCATCGTCCTGTTCATCGTGATGTATGCGCTGCTGCGCATCGTGCGCAACATCTGGCGCATGCCGCAGCGCGTGGCCGCATATCGCGCTCGGCAGCGCGTCGCGAAGGCGCATGCCGCGCTGCGCGACGCGATCGCGAATCTGTACGCGGGCCGCTTCTCGCGCGCCGAGAAGGCGGCGCGCGATTCGCTGACGAATCCCGACAACAAGGGCGCGGCCGGCCTGATCGCCGCGAACGCCGCGCACCGGATGCACGAGTACGCCCGGCGCGACGAGTATCTGGCGCAGATCGAGGCGCCCGACTGGCAGGACGCCCGTCTGATGGCAACAGCCGACATGCGCGCCGACGGCCGCGACGCCGATGGCGCGTTGCTCGCGCTGACCGAGATGCAGTCGCAGGGCGGCCGGCGCATCCACGCGCAGCAGATTGCGCTGCGCGCGCAGCAGCAGTTGAAGAACTGGGGCGAAGTCCTCAAGCTCGTGAAGACGCTCGAAAAGCGCGAGGCGATTCACCCGGCCGTGGCCGTACGGTTGCGGCAGCTGGCAGCGGAGAACCTGCTGCGCGATCGCCGGCACAATGCC
>BBSL01000578.1 GCA_001319865.1 Burkholderia sp. E7m39
GGTCGCCGCGGCGGCCAGAATCAATGCGCCTGCATCGTCGAGAACAAGTTGAGGACGACGACGCCCGCGACGATCAGCCCAAGCCCCGCGACGGCGGCGAGATCGGGCACCTGCCCGTACATCACGATCGCGACGAGCGTGATCAGCACGATGCCGACGCCCGACCAGATCGCATACACGATGCCGACGGGCAGGCTCTTCAGCGTGAGCGACAGGCAGTAAAACGAAATGCCGTAGCCGAGCAGCACGACGAGCGCGGGCACGAGACGCGTGAAGCCTTCCGACGCACGCAGCGCCGAAGTCGCGATCACTTCGGCGACGATGGCGACCGCGAGCAACGCATAAGGAGGCACGCGCATGCGTCACGCCTTCGCAAGCGCGAGCTTGCTGTAGTCGTGGCCGAGATGCGCGCACAGCGCCTCGACGACGAGCTCGTGATCGGCGCGTTGCGGCAGTCCCGACACGGTCACCGAGCCGATCACGCCCGCGCCCTTCACCGTCAGCGGAAAAGCGCCGCCGTGCGATGCGTATTCGGACACGGCGAGGCTGTGCTTGTCGGCGAGCGTCGCATTCGACTGCTGCAGCGTCAGGCCGATGGCATACGAACTGCGGCGGAAATGCGCGACGGTATTGCTCTTGCGGCGCGCCCAGTTGATGTTGTCGGGCGTCGCGCCGTCGAGCATCGAGAAGAACAGCGGTTGACCGAACGTGCGGATGTCGATGGCCAGCGCCATGCCGCGCGCCTTCGCGATCTCGTGCAGATAGGCGCCGAGCTGCCACGCCGTGTCGGCGTCGAAATGAGGAAAGACGAGCGCGTGTTCTTGCGCAGCAATCGACTGCAAATCGTGAGCGATGTCCATGACGGGTCGGGAAAATGTTGATAGAGGCGCGCCACGCGCAGACGACCGCGCAGCCCGGAAGAACGGCGATTCTAGCGCACGCACCGCGTGCGTCACGACCATGCTCTCACAACGTCGGCGGGCGTTCGAGGCGCCTGTCGCGGCAAGCCAGATCGCCGTCGCTTTCGATACTTTCATGCCGATTCTTAAAAACCCATTGCAGCTGCCCTGCGTTTGTCATATAATTTTTTCTTCGACGGACGCGGGGTGGAGCAGTCTGGCAGCTCGTCGGGCTCATAACCCGAAGGTCGTAGGTTCAAATCCTACCCCCGCAACCAGTTCAAACTGGTCATCATGTTTCAGATCTCCGTCGCACCATCAAACCCGCCCTTTGCGGGTTTTTTGTTTTTCGCGCCTGGTTTTTTCGCGCTTGCATACTTCTGTTCTGGCTGGATGGAATGCGCGGCTCGCCCGCGCTTCACGGCAGCGCCGCGCATTGAATGCGCGCGTCCGCGGGCGTCGTCGTGAATCCATCGCCCGGTGATACACTCCCATCACCGTTTCCCATCCCCTCCCTATGAAATTCTGTTCCGTCTGCGGCCACGCGGTGAGCCTGAGCATTCCGCCCGGCGACAACCGGGAGCGCTTCGTCTGCGCGAGCTGCGGCACCGTGCACTATCAGAATCCGCGCAATGTGGTCGGCACCCTTCCCGTGTGGGACGACAAGGTGCTGCTGTGCCGTCGCGCAATCGAACCCCGCTACGGTTACTGGACGCTTCCCGCGGGCTTCATGGAAATGGGTGAGACGACCTCGGAGGCCGCCGCGCGCGAAACGCTGGAAGAAGCCGGCGCGCGCGTCGAAGTGCAGAACCTGTACACACTGTTGAACGTGCCGCACGTGCATCAGGTGCATCTGTTCTATCTGGCGCGGCTGCTCGATCTCGATGTCGAAGCGGGCGAGGAAAGCCTCGAAGTGCGCCTCTTCGAAGAGCACGACATTCCTTGGGACGAGATCGCGTTCCCGACGGTCGCGCAGACGCTGCGCTTCTTCTTCACCGACCGCGCGTCGGGCAACTACGGCCTGCACACGGGCGACATCTTCCGCTCGCTGCGCGACGGCTGAGCACGACCGCCGCCGCATGGTTCCCTGGCTAGGCCCCGACGATCCCTTTCCGCCTGTCGAGCGCGCGCTGTCCGCATCGAGCGGCGCGCCCGGACTGCTCGCGGCGAGCGCGGACCTGTTGCCGTCGCGTCTGATCGACGCGTACCGGCGCGGCATTTTTCCGTGGTATTCGGACGGCCAGCCCGTGCTGTGGTGGACGCCCGACCCGCGCATGATCTTGCGCCCGCGCGAGTTCAAGGTGTCGCCGTCGCTGAAAAAGACGCTCAAGCGCGTGCTGCGCGACGACGCATGGGAAATCCGCGTCGACGCCGACTTCCCCGCCGTGATGCGCGCCTGCGCGCTCGCGCCCCGTCACGGCCAGCGCGGCACGTGGATCACGTCGGATGTGATCGACGCGTACACGTCGCTGCACCGGCGCGGCGACGCGCACAGCATTGAAACATGGCACGACGGAAAGCGCGTGGGCGGACTGTATGGCGTGTCGTTCGGCAAGATGTTTTTCGGCGAATCGATGTATGCCGAAGTGACGGATGCATCGAAAATTGCGCTTTCCGCGCTCGTCTTTCACTTGCGACGTCACGAAATAGAAATGATAGACTGCCAGCAGAACACGTCGCATCTGGCGTCGCTGGGCGGCCGCGAGATTGCGCGCAAGACGTTCGTCGCGCATGTGCGCGCCACTGTCGATGCCGCGCCCGTCCCCTGGCCGTTCGACAAAACCGTCCTGCGCGATCTTTTTGCAACGGCAGCGTGATGCGCAAGCGCCGTCGACAGCAGACGGCGCCGCATGCACGATTTTCGTCATCGACGTGTCCGTCGGGCGCGCTGCAAGCCGAATCCACCTGCCAGCAGTCGCCCGGTTGGCAAATCAGGCAAAACCAGAAACGCTTCGAGAGCTGCTAACGTGACTCACCCGAATGAGCTGCCGCTTTCACCGCTTTCGGCGCTGCAATTCTATGCAACAGCGCCTTACCCCTGCAGTTACCTGGACGGGCGCGTCGCGCGCTCGCAGGTCGCGACGCCCAGCCATCTGATCAACTCCGACGTCTACACCGAACTCGTG
>BBSL01000579.1 GCA_001319865.1 Burkholderia sp. E7m39
GCGGGCGCGCTCGTCTGATCAGGCGTAACCGGGTTCGACGAAGCCTGTTCGCCGCCCGCCTGCGATGCAGCGGCTTCGGGCTCAGTGCCCGCCTGTTGCGCCGCATTCTCCTGATCGAAGTTCTGCGTCGCGCGATGGAAGTACAGCGCGCCGCCCGCCGCGCACGCGAGCACGAGCCCCACCACGCCCGATTTCACCAGCAGGCCCGTGCGATCGACGCCCTTGCCGTTTGACTTCGCCGCCGACGGCCGTTCCTGCGCGCCGAATTCTTCGACGAAACGCGCCACCGTCGGCGTGCGCGCCTTGCGGTCGAACGCCAGCGCCGAGCGCAGCGCGCGCCACTGGCGATTGCCGAGATTGTCGGGCCGTTGCGGCTGCCGGTCGGACGCGCGAGCCTGCGTCGCCGACAGACGGTCGAACGGATGGCGGCCCGTCAATAACTCATACGTGATGCAGCCGAGCGCGTAGATGTCGTCGCGGGGATCGGGCTCGAGATGCTCGAGCATTTCCGGGCTCGCGTAAGCGGGCGTCAGCGCGCCGAGGCTGCCGGGATCGAATACGGTCGCGTCGCTATCTTCTTCGGGCCGCTGAAACACGCGCGCAATGCCGAAGTCGATCACCTTGACTTCGCCCGTGTCCGTGAGAAATACGTTGGCGGGCTTGAAATCGCAATGCACGAAGCCGCGTTCGTGCGCGTATGCGAGCGCGCTCGACATGCCGCGCACGATCGGCAGCGCGGACTGCACAGGCATGCCCTTGAAATCGGGCGTGCGCAGAATCTGGCTGAGCGGCTTGCCGGACAGATACTCCATCGTCAGATAGACGATCGGGCCGTCGCGGTCAAAATCGTAGACAGTGACGATGTTGCGGTGCGCGAGCACCTGCGCCTTGCGCGCTTCGCGCTGCAAAGCGATCAGCGACTTCGGGTTGCCGCGAAACTGCGTATTGAGCACCTTGATGGCGAGATACGGCTTGCGATCCGATGCTTCGAGCTTGCGCAGGTCGAGCGCCTTGTATACGGTGCCCATGCCGCCTACGCCCAGACATTCTTCGAGCACGAAGCGATTGTTCAAGGTATCGCCCGTGCCTTTTACCTGATCGAGGCCCGGCATGACCGACGACATATCGGCGCCGCGCGTGGGCGGCGACACGAGATGCTCAGGCGCCGTTTGCATGCGCGTTTCCTCGCCGCCCGCCGCGGCAAGGTTGGACACGGGCATCTGCTGGATGCGGCGACGCACTAACGCGTACAGATCAGGAGGCAACGGCGTCCTGGTGTGCGCCTCACCGAGTATTTCGAGCAGACGAGCCGAACCGACGCCTTCCGTTGTCAGCGTGCTGTCGAGTTGAGCGACGAACGCGTCCTGCGTGATCGCGCCGCTCTGAAAGTCCCGAATCACGTGCGCAAGGCTAGCCATGTGTTCAAAGCGCTGCAGATCCCGAAGGTCGAGGAATTTCCCTGTCGTAACCAATTACATGTGCTCGTTCGATAGTAGCCCGCACCTATGGCTTTCGCAAACCAGAATTGCCCCCGCGACACGCGAGCCAGATGTGTCGCGAAGTGCCCAACAGCATCCGGCGTTTAGTTGGCTGCTCGCCGTCAGCTTCGGGGTGCGTGTCCGGATGACAGGTGCCCTGCTGTATGACCTTAACCCGCGCGAGAGCTTGTACGCAGGGGATTTGCAATCCTTTGCCGCGCGCCACGCCGATTGGCACACGCTATGCATGAGCAAGATCCGGGCTGACACGACGCTCGAACCCGAACTACATATTGGCGGATTGTTCGCCTCGCTCCTGCGAAAACGGTCCAGAGCGGGCCGATGATCAAAAACCGGTTCAGCGTCGACAAGAGCAAGACGGTCAATGGCCGGCCGCTTGTAAATAAGGCCCTGGTATCACCGATACGAGCGTCGACAGAATATGATCGACGGCGACATCTGTGGCGCAACGGCACCGGTCCAATTACCGGCGTCTTCTGCACAACGTCCGTTCCGCTCGCCAGCGCACACCGCAGCGAGCCTGAATTACCTATACTGGTTGTTCGAGCCATCTGCGTTGCCGTCGTCGATCGATGCGTGCATCCGATGCGACGGCATCCCGCAACCTCTCTTCTGGAACAGCCATGTCCAAGCTCGTCGTCAAGGATCTCCCCGAAAGCGTCCAACTCGATCGCGCGGCAATGACCGCGATCGTCGGCGGTGCGCGAACGGGCGGGCGCTTCTTCGGTGTCAGCGCGCAAGCGTTGCCGACGGCGACGCGCGTCGTCGACTATCCCGCCGGATTTCCGACCGCCGCGCGCCAACCCGTCGACGAGCGTATCCCGCCACAGAGTCTTCTGCGCAAATAGCGACTGCATTCGCGTCTTCACTGCTCTTCGTTCGAAATGTGCCGCCTGCGTTCGGCAAGCGGCGCGTTTCGCGCGTGGCTTGTCATGGCGATTCTTGATCACCTGGACGCTTACATAAATAGCGAATAGAACCGCTCGCGGACTGTGCGTTGCTCATCGTCATTTCAATGCGGGATAGCAGGCGCTATGAGCCTGCGCGTTCACGTCGTTCAGGTACTTGCTCTGACGTGTCGTGTGCGCGTTTGCTCGTCGTCTACATCAACGCCTTCGAACGCGGCCAGGTCTCTGGCTCGCCATACCCGTCGATTGCACTCTCAACATAGCGCCGCGCGCGTCCTCTTCACGAGACGCGCAAATCTATCTGCGCATGCGCACAGCAGGACCACCGTTAAGCTTTTTTTTGGGGCGCCGGTTTGGGCAATCGTGTCTTGCGTAGCCCTGTTCGTGGGACCAATGGAATAACGCACCGCGCGCTGTTCGGTTAATGCCGACAGCTTCGCGATCATCTGTTTGCTCGGACCACACCGCCTTCCCTCTCCGCTCGCGGTGTAAGCACCTTTTCAAGCCAGGTCGTGCCGCTCATTTCCTTTTAGGTTCAAGCGGTTATCGTTGTCGACGCGTGTCGTGAACGCGATTGGCACAGGCTGTGCG
>BBSL01000580.1 GCA_001319865.1 Burkholderia sp. E7m39
GCGGAGCCGCATCGACGGTTACTTGCCCATTGCTTCTGCTGCCACCTTCTCTTCTGCCAGCAACGAAAGCGCCTCGTCCGTCGCCTTCTCTTCCTTCAACGTTTCAGCCAGCAGCTTCACCGCCTCTGCTTCTCCAAGCTGCTTGCCCAGTGCGATCAGCGAACCGTAGGAGGCGATTTCATAGTGCTCAACCTTTTGAGCGGCGGCGATAAGCGCGGTATCGAGGACAGGGCCTTTGTCGATCTCGTCTATTTGCTCCTGCCCTTCCTCGACAAGACCTTCCATCGCGACGCACTTGACGCGCTTGAGCTTGATTCCACTCGTCTCGACGATCTGATCGATCCGTTGAACCTGCCCCAGCGTCTCTTCGAGGTGTTTCTCAAATGCGGCCCTGAGATCCGGGCTGCTCGACGCGCGTGCCATCTTGGGCAGAGACTTCGTCATCTGTTTCTCGGCGCTATAGATATCCGATAGCGAATGGATAAACAGATCCTTCAGGGTCTTCGTAGGCATGACTGTTCCTTGAGTTGAATTTCGGAACTGCACTCAGGATGAGCGCAGCGTGCTCTTGATCTCAGCGTGAAATCAGGAGCGAAAGAGAACCGCTTAATCGGCAATCGTCAGTGGAACGTCGTCCACGGACATGCAGGATTCAAGATGTTTCGTATGTGGACCGGCGCTCATACGATCAATCGCATTGGTGATTTCATCAGCCAGCGCGTAATGGACCATATGCCCCGCTCCGGGCAGCACTGTCAGGTCGCTGTGTGGCAGATCTCGATGCAGCCGGACAGACTGCGCTTCGGGGGCGACGATTTTGTCGCCTTCGCCGGCAAAGATACTCACGGGCATTTTCAGTGCGGCGTAATGCGCGTGAAGATGTGCTGTGGACGGGATCATGAACGCGGCGTCTTCTGCCGCTGCCCTGATCTGTACGGGACGTAACAACATTTCACGGGGCACGACATCGAAAAACCTGTCGGGCATCGGCGCAGGCGCGAACATCGCCTCCACGCTGCGTCGTAGCATGACACGACCGGTTAGCGGCGAAACCGTGTAACGCAACGCGTCGCCCAACAGCGGAAGCGCTGCCGGTGCCGCCAACGCGACATCCATGCGGGCCGAAGGATAGTAATAGCCCGAAATCAACACGAGGCCCCTGACATCCGCCGGAGATCCCGTTGCAAGGCCGAGTGCGACCAGTGTGCCCCACGAGTGTCCCACCACGACCGATCGCGTCACATCGAGCTGCATGAGCGCTTGCTGTATGACGGCAGCCTGGGCTTGTGCGGTCCAGAGGCGATCTCGCGGACGCTCGCTGTGTCCGAATCCCGGGCGGTCGAATGCGATCACCCGGTGATGTTCGGCCAATCGGTCAATCAAGCCGCAGGCGATGAAATCCTGTAACTGGACGGTGTTCCCGTGCAGCAACACGACAGCTGGCCCGTTCCCTTTGTCGATGAGGTGGAGTCGAATACCGTCCACTTCGATAAAGCGGCCTACGGGTGGATTATCGCGCTCGGCTTTTCGTGCCCGATGCGAAACCCACAGCGCGGTGGCTGCACCTGCGACCGCCGTGGCTGCGACCGCTCCGAATGTGCCGCGAGATAAACCGGCTTTACTGAAAGAAGTGGGCATGACGTCTCGTGTAGAAGCTACAGGTAAGAAAGATCAGCATTCCCGAAAAGCGGCGCTTGATGAGATTAGCGCGACCGCGTCTGGCGTGGCCGCGCACTGCTTCACTTCTTCCCTTGAGGTGCAGCCTCGTCGGGTGGAACATCGCCAGGTGACGGCTCACCGGGAGTGTCTTCCTCGGTGACGTCTTCATCCGGATCGATGCCGGGCAGGTCACTATCTCCCTCATCTTCGATCCGCGTCGCCCCGCCCGTCGCCGGTGCATCGCTTGCAGGGAAGGTGTCTTCGATGGTCTGGTCAACAGCGTCATCGGGCTTTTCGTCCGGTGCGCGTTGTTCAACAGGTGTGTGCGTCATGGTTCACTCCTCGAAAGTTTGTTGCTCTCATGTAAGCGCAATCGCTGTACCGCAAGAGCGACAACTTCCTTTTCAACCGGAAAGTGCCCGCAACCACGGCAACTTCAAATCCGACGCGCGATCTCCTGCCCTTCGCGCGCGTCCTTGAACGCACGATGTTCGCGCCGCGTAACGTATTCCGGTCCCAGCGATTGCCCACACGCCGGACACGACGGCGTGTTTTCCGAGAAGAGAGTATCAAGGCCGTCGTAGAGCCCGTTGTGCGACAGATCTCGCAGCGTCGCGAGATACCAGTGCGAACGTGAATCGTCGTACCGGCTTTCAACGATCGAGCCGCAGTGTCCGCACGGACAAGTCACGTGAGTAATTACGCGCAATGCCATGATGCCCTCCCTCACTCAGCGGGCCTCTGGCCCGCTTCTCGTGGCCTCAACGAACGGCGCGGCCTGAAAGTGTTCCACCCGTCGGGTCGCGGCGTAGCGGAACGTTGTCGGTCGAAACACCAGCTGCTTCCTCGAACGGCGGTTGATGCCTGAAGCCCGCATGGCCGGAAACGATCGCTATGATCGCGCCGACGATCAGTGCCGCGAATGAGAACCACGAAGCGCGCGCTACATTGCGTGCTGCCGTATCGGCCGTCTGACGCACGTCGGCTTGTGCTTGCGGACTCGATGCTTCGGCAGTAGCGGAAGCGATTGCGCCCTGGACCCGCTGGGTCAACGCGCTCGCCATCGTATTACCGGTGCCAGACCGATCCATTGTTGCGCCGGCGGTTGCGCCCGTCGACGCTACGTTTCCGGCGGCGCTCACGGCGGTGCCGAACAGCGACGTTGCTCCATAGATAACCAGCAGAATCATCACCGCCCACGCTAGCAGGCCATGGAGCCAGCCAA
>BBSL01000581.1 GCA_001319865.1 Burkholderia sp. E7m39
GCAAGTCGTCGGGCAAGGCGGTGACCACCAAAAGCAGCGCGAAGAAGTCGACCGCGAAGAAAGCACATTGACACTGCCGGCGCCTGACTTGTGCATCGGCCCAGGCGCAATGTGCACCAACAAAAAGCAAGGCCACGCATTGCGCGTGGCCTTGCTTTTTTGCATGCCTTTGCGACGCGTCAATCGAGCCCGACGTGACGCGTGCACAGGCAGTGCTCTCTTCAGGCAAACGCTTCCATATGCCAAAGGATCGCCTGCAGCATCGCTGCACCGAGCGACGCGCTGCGCTCGCCGTTCCAGCCCACGCGTTCGTCGGGAAGATTGGCGTTGTCCTTGAACGGCATTTCCAGCGTCAACGACAGGCAACCGTACTCGTTGCCAATGTACTTCGACGCAAGCTTCAGCGCGTCCTGCCGATATTTGCTCGCCTCATAGCCGTATTTGTCCTGAAAATCGGGACTCGCGCGCCTGAAGCCTTCGATGAACGCCGTCTGCTCCTGCCGCTGACGCTCGGTAAAACTCGGCAACATCTCAGAGCCCGCGACGAACACATACGGCAGCGCTTCGTCGCCGTGAATGTCGAAGAAGAGATCGCAGCCCGTCGCGCGAATCGCGTCGCGCACGAGCAGCACTTCGGGGCTGCGTGCCGCGTCCGGCTCCATCCATTCGCGATTCAGGTTCGCGCCCGCCGCGTTGGTGCGCAGGTTGCCGTGCACGCTGCCGTCCGGGTTCATGTTCGGCACGATAAAAAAATCGGCGTAATCGTAGAGCTTGCGCGCGACGGGATCGCCCGACCAGTCGCCCCAGCCCGCGAGCCGCTTCACGAGCCCTTCGACGAACCACTCCGCCATCGTCTCGCCGGGATGCTGGCGCGCGATGATCCAGACTTTCTTTTTCGGCTTCAGCGAGCCGTCTTCGAGCAGCGTCGGCGCGCCGAGCGTCAACAGCGACATCGGCCGACCTTCGATCGTCTTGCCTAGCTCCGTCAGCGCTGCATGCGGCATCTGTTGGACTGCACCTAGAAATTCCGAGTGCCGCTCTTCGCTATACGGCTCGAAATACGCGTAGTAGATGCGGTCGAAATCGGGCGTGTGGTCGATCGTGAGAACGCGGCCATCGTACGAGGTCGGCACGCGAAACCAGTTCACGCGGTCATAGCTCGCGCACGCCTGATAGTCGCGCCAGCCGTCGGCGAACGCGCAGTCGGCGGCGTTCTCGAAGGTCATCACGCAGCGCTCGCCGCGCGCGCCCGACAGCCGGAAATAGAACCACTGCGCGAAGTCGGCGTGGCTGTCAGGACGCACGCGCAAGCGGATGTTGTCGGGCTGCTCGCACGACAGGACATCGATCGCGCCGGCGTCGAAGTTGCTGGAAATCGATAGCGTCATGGTGTCGTTCCTGCTCGATGCTCGGCGCGCGCTCAGTCCGCGATGCGCCGGCGAAATACGTAAGTGGAATCGTTCGATGCGTCGGCGTCGAACGCATAGCCTTGCGCGTCGAAACCCTTCAATTGCTCCGGCGCATCGAGGCGATTCTCCACCGCGAAGCGCGCCATCAAACCGCGCGCGCGTTTCGCGTGAAAGCTGATGACCTTGTAGCGGCCGCCCTTCCAGTCCTCGAACACGGGCGTGACGACGGGCGCGGCGAGCAGCTTCGGCTTGACGGACCTGAAGTATTCCGTCGACGCGCAATTGATCAGCACGCGCGACGCGCCCGCCTTCTTCTCGAGCTGGCGATTGAGCGCCTGCGTGATGCGCTCGCCCCAGAACGCGTACAGATCCTTGCCGCGCCGATTCTCGAAGCGCGTGCCCATTTCGAGCCGGTACGGCTGCAGCAGATCGAGCGGACGCAGCAGCCCATAGAGACCCGACAGCACACGCACGTGCTGCTGCGCGTAATCGAGATCGGAAGCGGACAGCGACTTCGCATCGAAGCCTTCGTACACGTCGCCGTTGAACGCGAGCACCGCCTGCTTCGCATTCGACGTGTCGAACTTCGGCGACCAGTCGGCGTACCGTTGAAAATTCAGATGCGCGAGCTGATCGGAGATGTCCATCAGCGACGCGATGTCTTGCGGTGACAGACGACGCAGATCGCCGATCAGTTCGGCGGCTTCATCGACGAAATCGGGAATCGTGTGCTTCTTGACGTGCGGCGGGGTCTCGTAGTCGAGCGATTTGGCCGGCGACAGAACGATTATCATAGAGGCTTTCAGGCACGCCGTGCCTGGCGGTCAAAGACGAAAGCCAGATTGTAACGAATGCCCGAAACCCCTGCCTTGCCCGAACAAAACCTGTCCACAGCGGCGCCCGCGGTGATGCTCGACGTGGTGCTCGATTCGAACGTGTGGATCGACATTCTCGTGTTCGATGATCCGCACACGTGCCCCATTCGCGCCGCGCTCGAACGCGGCGCGCTGCGCGCGCTGATCGACGCGCGGTGTCTGGCCGAGCTCACGTACGTGCTCGACTATCCGCAATTCGAGAAGCGCGCCGTCGACAAGGCGGCTGCGCTGGCAACCGTCGCACGGCTGTCGATGCTCGTCGAGCCGCCCGCGCCCCCCGACGGCGCGCAGCCGTTGCCCAGATGCAAGGATCGCGACGATCAGAAGTTTCTTGAACTCGCGCATGCAATGCGGGCGGACTGGCTGGTTTCGAAGGATCGTGCCGTGCTCAAGCTCGCCAAGCGGATCGCGCGCGATTTCGGTTTCCGGATCACGCAGCCCGCGCCCTTCGTGGCCGAATGCTCGCTGGCCATCGACGGGCACGCCGTGTCCGCGCCCGTCTGACACGGCACGCATTGCGCCTGGAACCCGGCTCGCGAAGCGCCGCGCCGAATTTCCCTACAATCGAGCTTCACGGCCCACCTTTTAGCCGTACC
>BBSL01000582.1 GCA_001319865.1 Burkholderia sp. E7m39
GCGGAGCATGACGCGCGGCGCGTTCGTGCCTCTAATTGGCCCGGCCGGTACCCATTGGCGGCATCTTGCGATAGACCGTATTGCGCGAGATGCCGAGCATGCGCGCCGCTGCCGAGACGTTGCCGTTGTGCTGCGCGATCGCGGCGGCGATCGCCGAGGCTTCGACGTCCTGCAGCCGCGCACCGGGCGGTTGCATCGGATCACCCGCTGGCTGACCACCGGGCATGGCGACACAGCGGCAATCCTCGAAGAAATCTTCAGGCAGATGCTCGCGCCTGATCTGTCCGTCGTCGTCGACCATTGCGGCGGCTGTGCGCAACAGATTGCCAAGCTGCCGAAAGTTGCCCGGCCACGCACATTGCTCGAACAACGTCATGACGTCGCCGGCGACGCTCAACGGCGCGTCCGAAGCCTGCTCGGATCGCACCGAGACCAGCATCTTTTCGATCACGACAGCGAGATCGGTGCGCTCGCGCAGCGGCGGCAGTTTGACGACCAGCCCGTTCAGCCGGTAGTACAGGTCCTCGCGGAACCGGTTCTGGGCGATCATCTCGCGCAGGTTGCGGTGAGTGGCGCAAATAATGGCGACATCGACGGGCACCGATTTGCTCGAGCCCAGCGGGTCCACCACGCGTTCCTGCAAAACTCGCAGCAGACGCACTTGCAACGGATACGGCATGTCGCCGATTTCGTCGAGAAAGAGGGTGCCGCCGTTGGCCTGCAACAGCTTGCCTGCCGCACCCTTACGACGTGCACCCGTGAACGCGCCTTCTTCATAGCCGAAGAGTTCCGATTCGATCAAATTCTCGGGGATGGACGCGCAATTGACGGCGACAAATGGGCCCGAGCGGCGCGGCGAGTCATTGTGAATTGCCTGCGCGAGCAGCTCCTTGCCGGTGCCCGTTTCGCCGGTGATCAGGATAGGGATATCCTTGCCGATCACCTTGCGAACCTTCTCGATGACGTTCGAAACCTGCCGATCGCCCGTATCCAGACATGCAAGCCTCGACGGTGAGCTGTCGACCGGAGTGGAACGTGCTGGCTGGGCGCGGCGTACAGCGGGCGGCGTAGCAGGGTCAAATGCAACGGGCAACTGAACGGACTCTCCAAGCGTCGGACGGCGAAATTCGACGCTTGCGCATACTACCGTCCCATTGTTCAGCGCGAGCGAAATGGGGTGTCCCTGACTGGTGCGCAGACGGTCGATTAATTGAGGCGTGGTCAATCCGCAGAGGGATGACAACGTATGCGCGCGCATTGCGGCGAGGGGAAGCCCGAACTGGAATTGCGCACTTCGATTGGCGGAGAGAAAACGCCCGTCGCACGTGAAGGCCATGATGCCTTCCATCAATGTGCCGAGAAACTCCGGCCGGGCGTGAAACGCGATCTGGAGCGTATGGCGAAACGTACTCGTGAACAGATGGTTTTCGATCATCTGCGCGGACATCTTTGCCAGCGCCATGGTGTGCTGGTGATAGCTGCGATGGTCGCCTGTCACATCGAGCACGCCCGCGAGATCGCCGTACGGATCGAGAATCGGCACGCTAGCGCAGGTCAGGAAGCGATTGGCGGCCAGATAGTGCTGGTCGCCATGCACGACAGTCGGACAGCGATCTGCGATCGCAGTGCCGATCGCATTCGTGCCTTGCCGCTCTTCCGCCCAGTTGGCCCCCGCCTTGAGTGCAACCTTTTCAGCACGCCGGAGAAAGTCGTCGTCGCCTACTGAATGAAGGATCAGTCCTTGCGCGTCGGTGAGTACGATCATGCTTTGCGTGTTCGCGATCTGTTCGCGCAGCGTCTCCATGACGGGCATCGCGTGAACGCTGAGCGCGCGGTTCTGCTCGAGCTTCATTCGCAGTTCACCGCCCGTCAACACGTCATAGTCGGGCCGCATCAATGCCTTTAACCCGAACTTTTCCGACCGCTCATGCGCTTTCTGGATCGATGGACTACTCCAGCCGCTGGCACACGCCAATGGACTTGCAGACTGCTGCATTGTCTCCTCCTTATATTGCTTCTCCGGGCCGAGGCAACCTTGTTGTCTTGAGCCTCGGCTGGCGTATCACGCCGCGCGAGTGTCGTTGAAAGCCGATAGACAGCTATTGCGCGCGGCGCGCGATGGGACCTGCATGCGAAATCTGTACCAGCCGTGGGCCGGTGGGAGGCATCTGCGCAACGTGGCAGGCGAATCGGTGGTTCGACGTTAGCTGGCGCGAACCCATGATCGTTGATTTACATCAAGCAGGCAGCGCTGGGCGGGCCGGGCCGCAGAAACAATTATGTTTAGCGCTCCGCCGTTGGAGGTCGGCGGTGAAGAACCTGTCGGGGATCGCAACGAATGCACCGCATCATTATGCAAACTTGCAGACTCTCATCGAGGCCGAGCGTTCCGTCCGTTGAAAGCACTAGTGTCCGGCCAAATTGGCGGTAACCAAGCGGGTTTAACCGGCCAGTTTCGGAGCCGTTCGCACTGAAGGCGCCCGGGACCCTCGAACGGCCGCTTTACTCGGAGATGTACCTTACCCACGGCTGACGGCTCAACATCCAGCGTGGCACACCTGGACCACGCTGGACGCAACCCCCACTGTGCGGGAGTCAAACTTCCCCGAAACCACCGCCCCCCGGCGTTTCGACCACGAACACATCGCCCGCCTCCATCTCGACACTCGCGATGTGACCTAGTGCAACGACCTGACCATCCGCGCGCTCGACCCGATTGCTGCCGCGCCGTCCCGCCCGTCCGCCACCCGCGCCGAAAGGCGCATGAATGCGGTTATTCGACAGAATCGATGCCGTCATCGGTTTGAGGAAGCGAACTGCGCCGGATCGCCCC
>BBSL01000583.1 GCA_001319865.1 Burkholderia sp. E7m39
GCAGCGCCGCGCATCGGGAGGCCGGTCATGAGCGCCTGGATGATCTGGCTCGCCGCCGCTTCGACGCTCATCCTGCTTGTGTACCTCGTGTATGCGCTACTGCGTGCGGAGGATCTCGAATGAATGCCTATAACCTGTTCCAGCTGGCACTCTTCATTGTGGTGCTGATCGCGGTCGCGATTCCGCTAGGCCACTATATGACCGCCGTGCTCGATGGTTCATCGGTCGTTGTCAGGAAAATCGGTCGGCCGGTGGAGCATCTGCTTTACCGGCTTGCCGGCGTCGATCCGGATGCGGAAATGTCATGGAAACAGTACGCATTCGCGGTACTGCTGTTCAATGCGCTGGGCGCCCTCGCCGTCTATGGTTTCCTGAGGCTGCAGCAATGGCTGCCGGCCAACCCGCAAGGTTTTGGTCCGATGACGCCGGATGCCGCCTTCAACACGGCGGTCAGTTTCACGACCAATACAAACTGGCAGGACTATACGCCGGAATCCACCGTCAGCTATTTGACGCAGATGGCCGCATTGACGGTGCAGAACTTTCTGTCCGCCGCCACGGGTATTGCAGTGGCAATCGCGCTGATCCGCGGTTTTGCCCGTCACACCGCGAAGACGATCGGGAATTTCTGGGTTGACCTGACGCGAACCACCCTGTTCATCCTCCTGCCGATCGCGTTTTTGGTGTCGCTGGTCTTCATCGGTCAGGGGACGATCCAGAACTTTGGATCGTACGTTGACGTTCCAACTGTCCAGGTCACGACCTATCAGGTGCCGAAGACCGACGCACAGGGCAACGCCGTCAAGGATGCGAAGGGCAACCCCGTGATGCAGGACGTCAAGGCTGACAAGCAGACGATCGCGATGGGGCCGCTCGCGTCACAGGAAGCGATCAAGATGCTCGGAACCAACGGTGGTGGCTTCTTCAATGGGAATTCCGCGCATCCGTATGAGAACCCGACGCCGCTGGCCAACTTTGTCCAGATGGTCGCCATGCTGAGCATCGGCGCGGCCCTGTGTATCGTCTTTGGCAGAACGGTCGGCGACAGGCGACAGGGTTACGCCGTGCTCGCCGCAATGACCATCGCATTTGCCATCGGATGCTGGGGCGAGATTTCGTTTGAACAGACCGGCAATCCATTATTCACGTCGTTGCACGTCGATCAGAACCACTCGGCGCTGCAGTCAGGCGGAAACATGGAAGGCAAGGAAACGCGCTTCGGCATCGCCGATTCCGGCATTTTCACGGTCGCCACCACGTCGGCATCGTGCGGCGCGGTCAACAACATGCACGATTCGCTGACGCCGATGGGCGGCTTTGTGCCGATCCTGATGATGCAGCTGGGTGAAGTGATTTACGGCGGCGTAGGATCGGGCCTCTACGGGATGCTCGTCTTTGCCCTGCTGGCGGTATTCATCGCCGGACTGATGATCGGCCGGACGCCCGAATACATCGGCAAGAAGATCGAATCCTACGAAATGAAGATGGTGTCGATAGCCGTGCTCGTCATGCCGATGATCGTGCTGGTTGGTACGTCGATCGGCGTGGTGTCGCCGCTCGGCACCGCAGGCATCGCCAATCCGGGTGCTCACGGATTCTCGGAGATCCTCTATGCCTTCACCTCGGCCACCAACAACAACGGCAGTGCGTTCGCGGGACTCTCCGTCAATACGCCGTTCTATAACGTGCTGCTGGCAATCGCCATGTGGCTCGGCCGGTTCGTCCCGATAGTCGCGGTGCTCGCGATTGCCGGCTCCCTCGCGGCGAAGAAACGGATCGCGACGACCGAGGGCACGTTGCCCACGCACGGGCCGCTGTTCGTCGTGCTGCTGCTCGGCGCGGTGTTGCTGATCGGCGCACTCACTTTCGTGCCTGCGCTTGCACTGGGCCCGGTTGTCGAGCATCTGTCGATGATTTCAGGTCACTGAATTCGAGGAAAGCATGACTACTTCCAGTCAACCTCCTGTCCATCGTCCCGACAATCTTGGCCAGGCACGTACCGCAGCACGTTCGATGTTCGATCCCGTGCTCGTGAAACCTGCGATCGCCGATTCGTTCAGGAAGCTTGCGCCGCGCACCCAGCTGCGCAATCCCGTGATGTTCTGCGTGTATGTCGGTAGCATTCTGACGACCATCCTCTGGTTTGCCGCGCTCTCCGGCCAGGCCGAGGCGCCGGCCGGATTCATCCTGGCGGTCGCACTGTGGCTGTGGTTCACAGTGCTCTTCGCAAACTTCGCGGAAGCGCTGGCCGAAGGCCGCTCGAAGGCGCAGGCCGCGTCGTTGCGTAGCGCCAAGCACAACGTGGTGGCCAAGAAGCTCAACGAGCCGCACCCCAAGGCGCCCATCATCATCGTGTCGTCACCCGATCTGCGCAAGGGCGATGTCGTACTTGTCGAGGCGGGAGACGTGATTCCTGCCGACGGCGAAGTGATCGAAGGCGTCGCTTCCGTCGACGAGTCGGCCATCACGGGTGAATCCGCGCCGGTTATCCGCGAGTCGGGCGGTGACTTTTCGTCGGTGACGGGCGGCACCCGCGTGCTATCCGACTGGATTGTCGTACAGGTTTCTGTCAATCCCGGTGAAGCGTTCCTTGACCGGATGATCGCCATGGTTGAAGGCGCGAAGCGGCAGAAGACGCCGAATGAAATCGCGCTGACGATCCTGCTGGTGGCCCTCACGCTCGTCCTGCTGTTCGCGACCGCCACGCTGCTGCCCTTCTCGATTTTTTCCGTCGACGCGGCAAAGGCAGGACATGTCGTGACGATTACTGCGCTCGTCGCCCTGCTCGTCTGCCTGATTCCGACCACCATCGGTGGG
>BBSL01000584.1 GCA_001319865.1 Burkholderia sp. E7m39
GTTCGTCACACGCTCGAGAATCACTTCGACGATCACAGGCACGTTGAACTCGGAGAGCATCGACTGTGCTTTTTGCAGCGCGGGCTTGATGTCTTCCGGCTTGAACACACGAATCGCCTTGCAACCGAGGCCTTCCGCGACGGCAACGTGATCGACGCCATAGCCTTCGACTTCCGGCGCGTTGATGTTGTCGAATGCGAGCTGCACACAGTAGTCCATGTCGAACGCGCGCTGCGCCTGGCGGATCAGGCCCAGATACGAGTTATTCACCACGACGTGCACGTACGGCAGCTTGAACTGCGCACCTACGGCCAGCTCTTCGATCATGAACTGGAAGTCGTAGTCGCCCGACAGCGCGACGATGGGGCGCTGCGGATCAGCGGCGCGCACACCGAGCGCAGCTGGAATCGTCCAGCCGAGCGGACCCGCCTGGCCGCAGTTGATCCAGTTGCGCGCCTTGAAGACGTGCAGGAACTGCGCGGCGGCGATCTGCGACAGACCGATCGTGCTCACGTAGCACGTATCGCGGCCGAACACCTGGTTCATCTCCTCATACACGCGCTGCGGTTTGATGGGTACATTGTCGAAGTGCGTCTTGCGCTGCAGCGTGCGCTTGCGGGCCTGGCATTCCTCGACCCACGCGCCGCGGTCCTTCAGCTTGCCAGCCGCCTTCCATTCCTTCGCCACTTCGACGAACAGTTCGAGTGCCTTCTTCGCATCGGACACGATGCCGAGGTCCGGGCCGAACACGCGGCCGATCTGCGTCGGTTCGATATCGACGTGCACGAACTTGCGGCCCTTCGTGTAGACCTCGACGCTGCCCGTGTGACGGTTCGCCCAGCGATTGCCGATGCCGAGCACGAAATCGGAGGCGAGCATCGTCGCGTTGCCGTAGCGGTGCGACGTCTGCAGGCCGACCATGCCCGCCATCAGCGGGTGATCGTCGGGAATCGCGCCCCACGACATCAGCGTCGGGATGACGGGCACGCCGACCGTTTCGGCGAACTGCACCAGCAGGTCTTCTGCCGCGGCGTTGAGCACGCCGCCGCCGGAGACGATCAGCGGTTTCGCCGAATCGTTGAGCAGCGTGAGGGCCGCTTCGATCTGCTTGCGGGTCGCGGCGGGCTTGTAGATGGGCAGCGGCTCGTACGTGTCGATGTCGAACTCGATTTCGGCGAGTTGCACGTCGATGGGAAGATCGACCAGCACGGGGCCGGGGCGGCCCGAGCGCATCAGGTGAAAGGCCTGCTGGAACACGCGCGGCACGAGGGCCGGCTCGCGCACCGTGACGGCCCACTTCGTGACGGGCTTCGCGATCGATTCGATATCGACCGCCTGGAAGTCTTCCTTGTACAGACGCGCGCGCGGCGCTTGGCCCGTGATCGCCAGAATGGGGATCGAATCGGCGGAAGCCGAATAAAGGCCCGTGATCATGTCGGTGCCTGCCGGGCCCGACGTGCCGATACACACGCCGATGTTGCCCGGTGCAGCGCGCGTATAGCCTTCGGCCATGTGCGATGCGCCTTCGACGTGGCGCGCCAGAACGTGGCTGATGTTGCCTGCCTTGCGCATGGCCGAGTAGAACGGATTGATGGCGGCGCCCGGAACGCCGAAAGCCGTGTCGATGCCTTCTTTTTCGAGCACGAGCACTGCTGCGTCGACGGCTCTCATCTTGGCCATGTTGTGTCTCCTGAAGTCTGTAATGCCGGTGGGGCGTGATGGGGTGTTGGCCACACTTTAAAACTGCATCCAGGGTTTGATAAGATCAATCACGGTCGCTTATTACGAAACAAAAAGTATGGAATTCGGGTCCTGCGCCGTTTGCGCGCGATCCTGGGAAACGCCCGCCGGAAGGGCGCGCGGTAGCGGCGCAGGTGCGGCAAGGGCGAGATAGGGCGACATAGTGATGAGACAGGGGCGAGACAGGGGCGAGGTTTGGGCGAAAGCTCAGCCAGACGCGCCCACGGCCGCCGACAGGAGACGAACATGGACCGCTTCAAACAGATCGAAACCTTCGTGCGGGTCGCCGACGCGGGCAGTCTCGCGTCGGCGGCGCTGGAAGAGGGCGTGTCGCCCGTGATCCTCGGGCGGCGCATCGATGCCCTCGAAAAGCGCCTCGGCGTGAAGCTGATGTACCGCTCGACACGGCGGCTCGTCGTCAGCGAAGAGGGCGCCGCGTTTCTGGAGCGCTGTCGCGGGCTGCTGAGCGAATGGGATCAGGCGGAAAACGAACTGATGGCGGGGCGGCGCTCCGTGAATGGGCATCTGATCGTGTCGGCGCCCGCCGCGTTCGGACGCAAGCACGTCGCGCCGCTTGCTCCCGCGTTCCTGAAGGACAAGCCCGAGTTGCAGGTGTCGTTCAATCTGACCGACCGCGTCGTCGATCTGGTGCGCGAGGGCTATGACCTGTCGATCCGTATCGGCGGCGCCGTCGATCCGAATTTCGTCGCCGTGAAGCTCGCGACGAACCGGCGCGTGGTGTGCGGCACGCCCGACTATTTCCGCAAGCACGGCAAGCCGAAGACGCTCGAGGACCTGCCGAACCACAACTGTCTCGCGTTCAACCTGCAGGGCGGGCAGAACCGCGGCTGGTATTTCCGGCGCAACGGCAAGCTGACGACAGTGCGGGTGGGCGGCACGCTCGACTGCAACGACGGCGAGCTGCTGCACCGGTGGGTATCGGAGGGGCTCGGGCTTGGGTGGCGCTCGACGTGGGAAATCGATCAGCAGCTCGCGCGCGGCGAACTTGAGACGGTGCTCGACGAATATGCGCTGCCTGATTACGACATCC
>BBSL01000585.1 GCA_001319865.1 Burkholderia sp. E7m39
TGAACGGCGGTGAGCGCATCGAGATCGGGGCGAGCGAGGCCGTGGTGCTCGCGGTGACGCCCGATGTCGCGCGGGCGCTGGTGCCGGACGTGCCGACGCCGCGGCACTTCTCGGCCATCGTGACGGCGCATTTCGCCGTCGAGCCGCCGCTCGGCCATCCGCCGCTGATGGGGCTCGTCAACGCGACGGCTGACTGGCTCGTCGCCGCTGACGGCCGGTTGTCGGTGACGGTCTACGATGCCGGCAATCTTGCCGACGCGCCGCGCGACGAGCTCGCGCGCAAGCTGTGGGCGGACGTCGCGCAGGTGACGGGGCTCTCGGCGGATCTGCCGCTCAGGTGGCAACTGGGCGTCGAGCCGCACGCGACCTTCGCCGCGCAACCCGACGACGAGATGCGCCGCCCGGCCACGCGCACTCGCTGGAACAATCTGATGCTCGCAGGCGACTGGACGGCAACCGGTCTGCCGCCGGGCATCGAAGGGGCGATCCGCTCGGGCCAGAAGGCCGCGGATACGCTATTGAACGAACCGATGGAACGCCGATGAACGATTTATCCCTGACCCAGACGCTGGGCGAAACCCTGCCGCAAACGCTGATCGACGATCATGCGCCCGTCGCCGCCGCGCTGGCCACGGGCGCCGCGCCTGTCGACGCGCTCGACGCCGCCGTCGCGCGCGCCACGGACGCGATCCTCGCCGCGCAAAAGGACGACGGCCACTGGGTCTACGAACTCGAGGCCGACGCGACCATTCCCGCCGAATACGTGCTGCTCGTCCATTACCTCGGCGAAACGCCGAATGTCGAACTCGAACAGAAGATTGCGCGCTATCTGCGCCGCATCCAGCTGCCGGGCGGCGGCTGGCCGCTGTTCACGGACGGCGCGATAGACGTCAGCGCGAGCGTCAAGGCGTACTTCGCGCTGAAGATGATCGGCGACGCGGAAGACGCCGAGCACATGAAGCGCGCGCGCGAAGCGATTCTCGCGAACGGCGGCGCGGAGGCATCGAATGTGTTTACGCGCATTCTGCTCGCGCTGTTCGGCGTCGTGACGTGGTACGCGGTGCCCATGATGCCCGTCGAAATCATGCTGCTGCCCAAGTGGTTCCCATTTCATCTCTCGAAGGTGTCGTACTGGGCGCGCACGGTGATCGTGCCGCTGCTGGTGCTGAACGCGAAGCGGCCCGTCGCGCGCAATCCGCGCGGCGTGCGTATCGACGAACTGTTCCGCGGGGCGCCCGTCACCACGGGTCTGCTGCCGCGCTCGGGGCATCAGAGCAAAAGCTGGTTCGCGTTCTTCCGCGCCGTGGACGGTGTGCTGCGCGTGACGGACAGCCTGTTTCCGAAGGCGTCGCGCGAGCGCGCGATCAAGGCGGCCGTCGAGTTCGTCGACGAGCGTCTGAACGGCGTGGACGGCCTCGGCGCGATTTTCCCGGCGATGGCCAACTCCGTGATGATGTACGACGTGCTCGGCTATCCCGCCGATCACCCGAATCGCGCCATCGCCCGGCAATCGATCGACAAACTGCTCGTCATTCACGACGACGAAGCCTATTGCCAGCCGTGCCTGTCGCCCGTATGGGACACGTCGCTCGCGGCGCACGCGCTGCTCGAAACGGGCGACGCGCGCGCCGAACAGGCCGCGGAGCGCGGTCTCGAATGGCTGCGTCCGCTGCAGATTCTCGACGTGCGCGGCGACTGGATTTCGCGCCGTCCCGACACGCGTCCCGGCGGCTGGGCGTTCCAGTACAACAACGCGCACTATCCGGACGTCGACGATACGGCCGTGGTCGTGATGGCGATGCATCGCAGCGCGGCGCTGACGAAGTCGGACGTCGACAACGAAGCGATTGCGCGCGCCCGCGAGTGGGTGGTCGGCATGCAGAGCAGCGACGGCGGCTGGGGCGCGTTCGAGCCGGAGAACACGCAGTACTACCTGAACAACATTCCGTTCTCGGATCACGGCGCGCTGCTCGATCCGCCGACAGCCGACGTCTCCGGCCGCTGCCTGTCGATGCTTGCGCAACTCGGCGAAATGCCCGCGACCAGCGAACCCGCGCGCCGCGCGTACGACTATCTGCTGAAAGAGCAGGAAGACGACGGCAGCTGGTACGGCCGCTGGGGCATGAACTACATCTACGGCACATGGACGGCGCTGTGCGCGCTCAACGCAGCGGGCATGTCGCATGAAGACGCGCGCATGAAGCGCGCCGCGCAGTGGCTCGTGTCGATCCAGAATTCGGATGGCGGCTGGGGCGAAGACGGCACCAGCTACAAGCTCGACTATCACGGCTACGAAAAGGCCCCGAGCATCCCGTCGCAAACCGCGTGGGCGCTGCTCGGACTGATGGCGGCCGGTTACGTCGATCATCCCGCTGTCGCGCGCGGCATCGACTATCTGAAAGCCGAACAGCGCGACCACGGCCTGTGGGACGAAGAGCGCTTCTCGGCGACGGGCTTCCCGCGCGTGTTCTATCTGCGTTACCACGGCTATCGCAAGTTCTTCCCGTTGTGGGCGCTCGCGCGCTACCGCAACCTCACGCGCGCGGGCGAAAAGCGCGTCGCCGTCGGCATGTGATGGCGGCGCGGCCGAATCTGATGAACGCGCAGCGGCCCGTCATCGCCGTCACGGGCATGGCGTTCGAGGCGCGCATCGCGCGCGGCAAGGGCGTCGAGGCGGTGTTCGCGGCGCGCGCCGATCTGCTCGAACGGGCGTTGAACGAGGCGGTGGCGCGCGGTTGCGCGGGCATCGT
>BBSL01000586.1 GCA_001319865.1 Burkholderia sp. E7m39
GAAGCCGTCCATCGCTGGCAAGTCCAGATCGCAGACGACGGCATCGGGCAGCACGCGAACGGCCGCTTCGACTCCCTCTTCCGCATCCGCCACGGCGATGACGTTGGCGCCTTCCGACTCGAGCAGAATTTTCAACGATTCCCTGTTTTGCGGGTCATCTTCAACGAGCACGATCGTGGCCTGATCGAGCCTCAGTACTCCGTTCATCTTGATGTTATTGCTTGAAAAGCTGGTTGTGCATTCTGACGTGGCCATGATGTGATGTGTACCGCGCCAGCGCCGGCAGCGGAAAACGGTTCAACGTATAGACGTTCTTGCCCACGGATGACGGACGCGCTGTTCGCCCGCCAGGCTCCCTGTTTCGCAACTCGCGGCTGCGCGCGGTAGCGGCGCAGCGCATTCTCCATTCGGACTCGATTGTACGCGTCGAGTTGCATGAGTCCGTGCCCTTGTCCGTCCGGGCATACAGCTTGACGGGAAACGGCACGACGACATGTTGACGACCGCGCGAGGCGCTTGCGTGACCGCCGCGAGGCAGACTTGCGAAACGCATAAGACGAAGCATGTTGCGTGCCTCGCGGCGTTTCGTTCAGCGTTTCGTTCAGCGTTTCGTTCAGCGTTTCGTTCAGCGTTTCGTTCAGCGTTTCGTTCTGCGTTTCGTTCAGCGCGGCGTGCGGCGCGCGCGCTGGGTCGGGTTGGTCGGGTTGGTCGGGTTGGTCGGGTTGGTCGGGTTGGTCGGGTTGGTCGGGTTGGTCGGGTTGGTCGGGTTAGTCGGGTTAGTCGGGTTAGTCGGGTTAGTCGGGTTAGTCGGGTTAGTCGGGTTGGTCAGATGATTTGCGTCGCGCTCACGTTTGAGCGGCGCGTCCGACGCCGTGCGTCAGCAATGCCACGGCATGCCGCGCGATGTCGTCGGCTGTCAGCTTGCGGCGGGCCGGGTCGTTGCGCCACACCGACGACGTCGCGAGCGGCAGGATCGCCAGCCCGATCACCGACAGAAACACCAGCGACGGCTCCAGCGCTGCATTGAGCCGCCCCTCTTTTTGCCAGCGCTCGATGAACGCGATGCCGCGCTGCTGGTTCGCATTGCCGAACCGCTCGTGCATGCGCTGCTTGAGCAGACCGCCTTCGCTGATGACCTCGCGTATCCACAGCGACGGAAACCACGGGTAGTCGCCCGCCACTTCGACGAGCCGCTGCGCGAGCAGAGTGATCGCCGCGACGGGATCATCGGGATTGGCCTGAAACGCGCCGCCAAGGCGTTCTCGCAGCGGCAGGAAGCGCTCGTCGATCAACACGTCCAGTAGCTGATCGCGCGTCTTGAAGTAGTAGTGCATCATCGCGGGCGTGAAACCGGCCTCGCGCGCGACCTGGCCGAGCGTCGTATCGACGATGCCCTGGCGCGCGAACAGCGCAAGCGCGGCATCGAGCAGACGCGCGCGCTGCTCCGGTCCACGCCCGCTGCCCGCCGGCCGGCCCGGGCGGCGCGCCACAGGCGTCTGCAGCGCCTGAACGGCACCCGCCTCCATACCGACGCCTGCCGTCTGCTCTGTCCCCGCTCCTGCTCCTGCTTTTACCCCCGCTACCGCTGCAGATTTCTTTTCCATGATCATCAATTTGACGAGTGACCGAATAACGAATATATTAATCTCCATGTTAATTAATTTCAAGGCGGCCTGAAAGCAATGGAAGCCCAAGTGGAAGTCCGGGCGCCAGCCCGAGCGGAAGTTCAGTCGGACCCCGCTGGCGCAGCGCCCATTGGCGCAGAGCGCCCGTCGCTGCGCGTGCTGTTTCCGGCGCTGCTGCTGGTCATGCTGCTCGCGGCGCTCGACCAGACCATCGTGTCGACGGCGCTGCCCACCATCGTCGGCGAACTCGGCGGGCTCGACAGCCTGTCGTGGGTCGTCACGGCATATCTGCTGACGTCGACGATCGTCGTGCCGCTGTACGGTAAGTTTGGCGACCTGTTCGGCCGCAAGGTCGTCTTGCAGACGGCGATCGTGCTGTTCCTGATCGGCTCGGCGCTGTGCGGGCTCGCGCAGAACATGACGCAGCTGATTCTGCTGCGCGCGCTGCAAGGTCTCGGCGGCGGCGGCCTGCTCGTCATCACGATGGCCGCTATCGGCGACGTGATTCCGCCCGCAGAACGCGGCCGCTATCAGGGCGTGTTCGGCGGCGTATTCGGTCTTGCCACCGTGATCGGTCCGATGATGGGCGGCTTTCTCGTCGACCATCTGTCGTGGCGCTGGATTTTCTACATCAACGTGCCGCTCGGTATCGTCGCGTTGCTGGTGATCGGCGCCGTGTTCAAACCGCGCGTCGCGCATGTGAAGCACACCATCGACTACATGGGCGCGGCCTTTCTCGCGGGCGCCCTCACCTGCGTGATCCTGTTCACGAGCCAGGGCGGTACCGTGTTGCCGTGGAACTCGCCGCAGCTGTGGTGCACGCTCGTGCTGGCGTTCATCTGCATCGGCGGCTTCATCTATGAAGAGCGTCTCGCCGTCGAGCCGATCATGCCGCTCGAACTGTTCCGCGACCGCACCTTCCTGCTGTCGAGCGCGATCGGTTTTATCGTCGGCGTATCGCTGTTCGGCTCGGTGACGTTCCTGCCGATGTACCTGCAGGTCGTAAAGAATTCGACACCGTCGCAAGCCGGCATGCAAATGCTGCCGATGATGGGCGGCGTGCTGCTGATGTCGATCGTCACGGGCCGCATCATCAGCAAGCTCGGCAAGTACCGGATGTTCCCGAT
>BBSL01000587.1 GCA_001319865.1 Burkholderia sp. E7m39
GGCTTACGCGCGTGCGCGTGCAACCACCGCCTCACAGCGTGCGCGAATGGCCGCTTACTGCACTTCGGCGATCAGCTCGATCTCGACGCATGCGCCAAGCGGAATCTGCGCGACGCCGAACGCCGAACGCGCATGCTTGCCGCGCTCGCCGAACACATCGGCGATCAGCTCGGATGCGCCGTTCGTCACGAGATGCTGCTCGGTGAACGTAAGCGTCGAGTTCACGAGGCTCATCACCTTGACGATGCGCGTCACGCGGTTCAGGTCGCCGACATGCGCGTGCAACGTGGCGAGCAGGTCGATCGCGACGGAGCGCGCAGCTGCCTTGCCTTCTTCCGTGGTGACGTTGTCGCCGAGCTTGCCCGCCCAGACCTTGCCGTCCTTCTTCGCGATGTGGCCCGACAGATAGACCGTGTTGCCGCTTTGCGCGCTCATCACGTAAGCGGCGGCGGGCGCGCCCGCGACGGGCAGCTCGATGCCCAGTTCCTTCAGCTTGTCATACACATTGGCTTGAGCCATGACATGTCCTCGTCGATGAATGGAATGTGTTGAGGTTCAGACGCGCGCGCGGATCAGTTCCGCGAGACGCCCGACGCCTTCGTCGATTTTCGCCGGCGGCACGGTCACGAAGGAAAGACGCAGCGTGTTGTGCTGCGCCTGGTTCGCGAAGAACGGGCCGCCCGGCACGAACGCGACGTTTTGCGCGACGGCTGCTTCGAGCAGCTTCATCGAATCGATGTGCTCAGGCAGCGACACCCAGATGAACATGCCGCCTTCCGGGCGATTCCACGTCACGCCTTCGGGCATATAACGTTCGAGCGAGTCGAGCATCGCTTCGCACTGGTCGCGATAGAGCGCGCGGATTGTCGGCACATGTGTATCGAGGAAGCCGTCTTTCACGACTTCATGCACGATGCGCTGCGTGAAGCTGGGTGTGTGCAAATCCGTTGCCTGCTTGGCCTGCACGAGCTTGAAGTGCAGTTCTTCGGGCGCAATGATGTAGCCGATGCGCAGACCCGGCGCCAGCACCTTCGAAAACGAACCGAGATGCACGATGTGATCGGGCGCCATCGAAAGCATGGTCGGCAGCGGCTCGCCCTTGTAGTCGAGCGCGCCGTACGGATCGTCTTCGATGACGGGGAAGGGCGCCGACTTCGCGAACTCGGCGAGCGCGCGGCGGCGCTCGACGGGCAGGCGGCGTCCCGTCGGATTCTGGAAGTTCGGCTGCGCGTACAGCAGACGCGCGTCCTTCGTCAGTTCAGGCGTGAGTCCTTCGGGAATCAGGCCGTTGTCGTCGGTCGGCACCTGCACATAGTGCGGCTCGTACATCGAGAACGACTGCAGCGCGCCGAGGTACGTCGGCGTTTCGACCAGCACCGGGCTTTCGGGGCACACCAGCACCTTGCCGAGCAGATCGAGCGCCTGCTGCGAGCCCGTCGTGATCAGCACCTGGGTCGGGCGGATTTGCGCGCCGTTCACCGAATAGCGTTGCGCGACCCATTCGCGCAGCGGCAGATAGCCTTCCGTCGCGCTGTACTGGAGCGCGGCGGCGGGCGAGTCGCGCAGGATACGGTCGCTGGCCGCGCGCATTGCTTCGGCGGGGAACGTGACGGGCGACGGCAGCCCGCCCGCGAACGAAATGACCTCGGGCCGCTCGGTGACCTTCAGGATTTCGCGGATCGCCGAGCTGGTCAGCTTGCGAGCGCGTTCGGACAATTGCCAGGTCGGGGCATTGAGGTCGCTTTGATTCATGGTCTCCTCGTCGGTGTAACGGGTACAGGTGGTCGGTCAAAAGAAGGATTATCGCGCGAAGTCGGCTTCAGGCGGGACGAACCGGCCGCACGGCCGTACGCACGGCAGCCTTGCGGCCCAGCATCACGGTGGCGATCACGGCAGCCGCGAACAGCCACGTGACGGGCGCGACGTTCTCGCCGAAGAACAGTGCGGAGAACGCCATCGTGAAGAAAATCTGCAGCAGTTGCACCTGGCCGACGCGCGCGATGCCGCCCATCGCGAGTCCCGCGTACCACGCGAAAAAGCCGATGAACTGCGAGAACAGTGTGACGTAGCCGAATGCGAGCCACGTCTGGAGCGCGACGGGGCCGGGATGCGCGACGTGCTGCGCCCAGCCGAGCCACGCGACGGGCATGGCGAGGAACGGCGCCGACACCACGAGGGCCCAGCAGATCACCTGCCAGCCGCCCATCTGCCGCGCGAGCCGCGCGCCTTCCGCGTAGCCAAGCGCGCCGATGCCCACGGCCACGAGCATCAGCAGGTCGCCCGCCTGGAACGCGCCGCCGCCCGCCTGCAAGGCGAACGCGACGACGATCGCGCTGCCGCCGATGGCGCTCGCCCAGAACGCCTTCGACGGCCGTTCGTGCGACAGCCACGCCGCGTAGAGCGCGACGCACAGCGGCTGCAGCCCATTGACGACGGCGCCGTGCGACGCGGGCACGCTCTTCATCGCCCAGGCCGAAAACACCGGAAACGCGACGATCACGCCGAGCGACACCACAGCGAGGCTTTTCAGCTGCGGCCACGTCGGCAGCTTCTCGCGGCGCACGGCGAGCAGCACGGCAGCGGGAACGGCGGCGGCGAGCGCGCGCCCAAGGCCGTTCAGCAGCGGGCTGAATTCGGCGACGACGATGCGGGTCATGGGCAGCGTCAGGCTGAAGATCATCACGCCGATCAGGCCGAGCCACATGCCCTGGGTTTCGCGCTTCATTGCTTGTTTG
>BBSL01000588.1 GCA_001319865.1 Burkholderia sp. E7m39
CGTCAACCCGATCGGGCTGGAAGACTGGAAAGCGAAGGGCGTGCCGTCGCTCTCCGTCGATCAATGGTACGAGCGCGAGCTGAAGACGACCGCGGGCGCCATCCGCCGCTACGAACAGGCGACCTATTACTCAGGCCAATGGCGCAGCGATTTCGAGCCATGGGTGCAGATGCTGGCGGGGATGTATCGCGGGCCCGGCAAGAAGGAAGTGGCGTGGGATTCGGCGCTGCTCTACGACATGATCTACACGCAGCCGGTTTTTTATGAGCTGGGGCAGGTGAGCATGCCGACACTGCTGCTGATCGGTCAGAAGGACACCACGGCGATCGGCAAGGACGCCGCGCCGCCCGACGTGCGTGCGCAGCTTGGCCATTACCCCGAACTGGGCCGCGCTGCCGCGAAGACGATTCCGCACGCGACGCTGGTCGAGTTCGCCGAACTCGGCCACGCACCGCAGATGCAGGACCCGCAGGCGTTTCACAAGGCGCTGCTCGATGGGCTGGCGGCGTTGCCCGCTGGCCATTGATGGCGCGCTACGGTGTGCGGCGTGCGCTTGCGTGCGCTTGCGTGCGACTGCGTGCGACTGCGTGCGACGAAAAGCGCAGGCGGCATGTGCGTGTGTTTGCGCCGTTCCGTTGCGCTTTCATCGGCGCCGGTTTGACGGCTGTTTTTGCGGGATCGGCGCGCAGGTCAGGCGCGCCAAATCGGACGCCTGTGCAATGCGTACACGTCAGTCGTGCAATTCGTCGCGCACCTGAGCGCCGATCTCGAACGACCGCAGCCGCGCCTTGTGATCGTAGATCTGCGCGGTCAGCATCAGCTCGTTGGCGCCCGTCTGCGCGATGATCGAGCGCAGGCCGTCGCGGACCGTGTCGCGATCGCCGATCACCGAGCACGCGAGCGAATGCTGCACGCCGCTCATCTCCATCTCCGATGCCGCCACCCGGTCGACGGGCGGCTGCAGCGGGCCCGGCGTGCCGCGCCGCAAGTTGATGAACTGCTGCTGCAGCGACGTGAGCAGGCGCCGCGCTTCGTCGTCGGTGTCCGCGGCGAACAGATTGACGCCGACCATCGCGTACGGCTTGTCGAGCGTTTCCGACGCGCGGAACTGCATGCGGTACACGTGCAGCGCCTGCATCATGTAATCGGGCGCGAAGTGCGACGCGAACGCGAACGGCAGCCCGAGCGCCGCCGCCAGCTGCGCGCTGAACAGGCTCGAACCCAGCAGCCACAACGGCACGTTCAGACCCGCGCCCGGCACGGCGCGCACGCGCTGGCCCGGCACGGGTTCGGCGAAATAGCGCTGCAGTTCGACGACGTCGTCGGGGAACGAATCGGCGCTGCCGTGGAGGTCGCGCCGCAGCGCGCGCGCCGTGGTCTGATCGGTGCCGGGCGCGCGTCCGAGGCCCAGATCGATACGCCCCGGATACAGCGAAGCCAGCGTGCCGAACTGCTCGGCGATCACGAGCGGCGCATGGTTCGGCAGCATCACGCCGCCCGAGCCGACGCGGATCGTCTTGGTGCCGCCCGCCACGTGCCCGATCACGACGGACGTCGCCGCGCTCGCGATGCCCGTCATGTTGTGGTGCTCGGCGAGCCAGTAGCGCTGGTAGCCCCATTGCTCGGCATGCTGCGCGAGATCGAGCGTGTTGCGAAACGCGTCGGCTGCTGTGGCGCCTGCCGTGATGGGAGAAAGATCGAGGACCGAAAAAGGAATCATGGCAATGGATCTGCGGCCAACCATCGACCGCCGTTCTGTGCAAGGGCGGGGCGCGGGCCGGCTCGGTATGGGTAAAAACGGATTGTGCCGTAGCCCCTGCGTTCGTGCTGGCGGCCTGATCATGCCCATGACGGCAGCAGGGTCGCCGTTGCGCCGATGCTGGCGCGCTCTGGCGCCGACACAGAAAAGCCCCTGAAAACAGGGGTCGAAATGCGTCGCGACGCCTGCCCGACCCCGCGCTGCGTGTGCCCTCGCACAGAACGTCGCGTGCGCGCGCGTTAATGTGCAAGCGTCGCCGCACGCGGTGCGAGTCCCCATGATCCGCGACGAGGCGGCGGCCTCCACGGACCTCGACGCCGGTCGGCCCGTCACGTCACGCGTAGGTCGGCTACGCAGCGCACATCCGGACGAACCGGGCCGGCCGGGTCAGCCGGGCGCCGGCGTGTGCGCCGGCGAGCCGGTTGGCAGTCGCGCGCGCACCTGCCGCGCACTGGTTGGCAAGCGCGTCTGGCAAGCGATTTGTCAGCCGATTCGGTGTAAACGCGCTCTCGCGTATTTTGAGCGCTGACGCTAGATTGTCAGCACTTGCAGGACAGTCGAGGGACCAGCGGCGGCCGTATGCGGTCGCCGTCCATAGCGGTTAAAAATGGCGTCACGGCCAGAAGCACGCGCGGCTTCTGGCCGAAACGCTAACGTCCGTGTCCCGCCTTTTCGCTTACATCGGTGCCGCGCTCGCGGCGCGCATTTCCGTCTTCGTGGTGCTTTCTCTTTTCTGCTGGCATCCGAAACCTCGCGTAGCAATTCTTTAACTTTCCAAACACATCTGTGCGGGCGGGTTTCGCGGTCCGGCCATCGACCGGGTTATGCTTTGTCTCGTTCACCGGGACTTTCAACGCATGACATCGAAGATGCTTATCCGCACATCGTTGCGCAACTTGATGCTTTCCGTGGCCG
>BBSL01000589.1 GCA_001319865.1 Burkholderia sp. E7m39
TCATCTGAGCGCAACTAACTGTCCGGCACGAGTCGGCCTCGAACCAGCTCCGCCAAGACTCCGGCGAGCAGGGAAGGGCCATCGCTCCCGCCCGGCGCATCGCTCCCGCCCGTCGCCACCCCATCTGCGCCAAGGTGTGTGCTCCGGCCCGTCCCGCGGCCATCCCTGAAAGGGGAAATTGAATGAACAAGCAGGAGTTCATCGACGCAGTCGCTGCCAGCACGCGCGAAAGCAAAGCCAGCACAGGCGAAGCCCTTGCTGCGCCCGTCGTGACGGCACTGGCGAGCCCGCGTCGGATATCGCGTTCGCCCGCCCAACGCGCGACCGTGCGACGAGCGGAAACATTGTGCATCGCGTTGAATCAGCGCTCACGGCCCGCCGGTCTCGATGAGAGGTGCGGGTTTTTTTCTTCGGCCGGCCGGTGCGGTGGCGGATCGCGCAGTGAGGACCTGCATCAATGGGGCAAGGCCCCTCAGGGGCGCGCGAAATCGTCGGGGGTCAGTTCGAGCGTCGCGACGGGATGGGCCAGCAGCCTGCGTTCGGCGATGGCGCGGATGCGCCGGTAGCCGTCGCCGAATGTTTTCAGCATCCGGGCCTCGGTGGCCCGGGGCTCGAGCCAGAACCAGGCCTCGAGCGCAGCGGTCGTGACGACTCATTCGACAGGACGTCCCTGGTGCACAAGGGTGAACGCCACACCGCGGCGCACCGAAACGGCGCTGGAGCAGCGCACCGCGGCGCTGCTTGCCGCGCAGGTTGAAGTCCGGGAACTCGAGAAGGCGCAGGCCGAAGGTCACGCCGCACGGCAGGCGCTCGAAGCCGAAGTGAGCCGGCTGAGGACCGAAGTGGTCGCGCGCGACCGCGAGCTTGAGAAGGTGCGCGACAGTTTCTCGCGGGACCTCGACAAACTGCGCGAGGCGGCCGGGCGCGCGGAGGAGCGCCTGCGCGCGTCGGAAAAACGCGCGCTGGTCGAGATCGACCGCGAGCGGGGCGCCGCCGCGAAGCTGCAGAAGGAATTCGATGAGGCCACGAAGCGGGCCGAGCGGCGCGAGGCCGACCATCGCCGTACGGTCGACGCCCTGCAGGCGCAGCTCGGTGATGCGCGCCATCAGGCGGGCGTGCTGCAGGGGCGCCTGGATGCCGTGCAGGCCGCGAACGCGACGCTGCAGCACGAGCTGGCGGCTCGGCGCGAAGCCGGTGCCCCAATTGTCCGACCGGCCCGTGCAAAGGCCGCCCCTGCGCGCCCGGCGGCGGCTCGCCCGGCGCGGACACCGGGCCCGGCGCGCAAGACAGCGTCCGCACCGCCGACGGCGGGCAAGCCGGCGATCCGCCGGAAGCGGGGGTAAGTCGCGATGGAACAGAAGACTCGCCCGCAAAAGGGGAGAACAGGGCGAATCAGGCTTAAGGTCAGGCGTAAGGCCCCGGCCTGTCCACCGATCGGCGCGCTAATGCGCTACGGGGAGCGGACGGTGCGCGTGGTCGCCGAAGCGAGCGGCCAGCGCGTGATCATCGAGTCGGTCAACGAAGACGGACGCGCCTTTCGCAGCACGGTGAAATGGATTAGCCTGAGCGCTCTTCACGATCAACTCTTCTGAGCGCGATGACGATGCAGCAGACCGCACAGCAGCTCGATATCTTCGCCGACAGCCGCGACGTGGAGTTGCGCAACGGCGTCCTCGATCAGTTGCAGTGCCGCGATGGAGCGGCCGCCCGGGCACCCCTGGAAGAACTGGCCGCCGAATATCCGGACGACAGCGCTATCGGCGATGACAGTACTGGTCCATGAACTTGAAGGTCAGTCCACAACGCCCTTCGCGGATCACGCGGCACTGGCCGTCGCCCGCCGTCACCTCGAGGATGACGTGGGGCCCGCGGCGCGGCGGGTGCTGCCCGCGCGGACGGTCTGCGCATGGCTGGCGCCGTGCTGGTCGTCACTGGCGCAACGGGCCGCAGGCTTGGTGTTTCGCGTCGCTGAGGCCGGGAATGCGGGACGTCACGCCGGGAGTCACGCCGCACCGCTGTGGCTTCTGGCAGGCGAGTGGGCGGCCGCAACTGACGCGGTCAAGGCGATTGAATCCTGGTGGCGCATCCCGGCCCCGCTCGCCTGGATGGCCGAGGCGCGCTACCGGGTCGGCGGACTCGATGCCGCGTGGCCGTTGCTGGCCGAGATGGCGTGGCTGGCACCCGGCCGGTTCGTCGGGTTGCTGCACGTCCTGGGAGACGCGTCGCTTGACGTACTGCGCCGGCGCTTCGATGCGGAATTTCCCGGCAGCGGCGAAGTCGACGACTACGCATGGTTCCCGGCCTGGTGGCTGGTGGTCAAGCCGGCGCTCGCGGGCAGACTCGCCGAGGCGCGCGTGCAGCGCGACCAGGCCGGCGTCGCGCGCGTGCGCGCTGCTGGGCGAGATCCTGCGCCGGGAGCACGAAGGCGACCAGCATGAGCTGGTCAACTTGCGTCAGGAACTCTGCCGGCTGCATGCGGGTCTGTTCGACGCGTACATGGAGACACGAAAAGTGCGACACCAGTAATCGACGCCAAGGCGCCAATGGCTGCTGCATGAAGCAGTCGGCCGGCGTGCATAATTGTCTCCGCAGCGCGGAGACAATTATGCACGCTTCGCAGCTGTCCCGAAGCGACCACCTTGAAGACATACGGGTCTCGCG
>BBSL01000590.1 GCA_001319865.1 Burkholderia sp. E7m39
AGTCGCGCCAGATGATCGCCATGGCCGATGCGGCGCGCGCGGCGCTCGGCCTGCGCTTTCCTTGCGAGTGACGCGGCGCGGCTGGCGCGCGCGGTGGTAGCATCGGCGTCGCCGGCTGCGTGCGACGCGTGGATGGAAACGCAACTGGCCGCTTTCGTTTTCCTTCCTGATCCACGCCGTTTTCGAGGAGCGCAACGATGCGCATGCTGGGCAGGTTGTGGCGCGAGTACAAGGGTCTCGCCGCATTCATCGTGCTGATGGTGCTGTTTCGCAGTGCGATTGCCGACTGGAACGTCGTGCCGAGCGGCTCGATGCTGCCGACGATACGCGAGGGCGATCGCATCTTCGTCAACAAGATGGCCTACGATCTGCGCATTCCGCTCACGCATATCGCACTGGTGCATCTGCACGAGCCGCAGCGCGGCGACATCGTCACGATCGATTCGGCGGCGGCGGGCGAACTGATCGTCAAGCGCCTGATCGGCCTGCCGGGCGATATCGTCGCGATGCGCGACAACGTGCTGTACGTGAACGGCGTGCGCGCGAGCTATCAGCCGCTGGCGGTGGCGCCGCTGCCGGGCGATGCCGCTTCGCCCGGCGACTACCTGAGCGAGCGTTTCGCGGGCGTGGCGCCGGCGTTGCCCCATGCGGTGCGCCTGTCGGAGCTGGCGCCGAGTCCGCGCAATTCGTTCGCCCCCGTGCGGGTGCCTGCGGGCGAGTATCTGATGCTCGGCGACAATCGCGACGACAGCGCGGATTCACGGTATTTCGGTTTCTTCCCGCGCAGCGAACTGATGGGCCGCACGCGCCGGATCGCGTTTTCGCTCGACCCGGATCACTACGACGAGCCGCGTTTCGAACGCTTCGGCGCGCGGCTCGATGCGCTGGTGGTGCGCTAAAAGCTGCATTGGCGTGTGTCAAGACGCGCGTCGCGCGTGCGGACAGGAAAGCCGGCCTCGCGGCCGGCGGGTCTCAGCGGTGTTGGGCGAGCGCCTGGGCGCATTCGGCCACGAGCGCCGGGCCGCGGTAGATGAAGCCCGTATAAAGCTGCACCAGCGACGCGCCCGCATCGAGTTTCGCCCGCGCGTCCGCGCCTGAAAAAATCCCGCCCACGCCGATGATCGGCACGTCGGTGCCAACTTCCGCGCGCAGCTTGCGGATCACCTCGTTCGATGCATCGAACACGGGGCGCCCGGACAGTCCGCCCGTTTCGTCGGCATGCGGCAAGCCTTGCACGGCGGCGCGAGAGAGCGTCGTGTTGGTCGCGATCACGCCTTCGAACTTGTGGCGCAGCAGCGTGTCCGCGATCGACTTCACCTGTTCGTCGTCGAGGTCAGGCGCGATCTTCAGTGCGAGCGGCACCAGCTTGCCGTGCAGGTCGGCGAGACGCTGCTGCTTGTCTTTCAGCGCGGCGAGCAGCGCGTCGAGTTCGTCCGCGCCCTGCAGCTGGCGCAGATTCTTCGTGTTCGGCGACGAAATGTTCACTGTCACGTAGCTCGCGAACGGATAGACGCGCTCCAGGCAGTAGAGATAATCGTCGGCGGCGCGCTCGATCGGCGTGTCGGCGTTCTTGCCGATGTTCAGCCCCAGCACGCCGCGATAGCGCGCGGCCTGCACGTTCTTCACGAACTGGTCGACGCCCGCGTTGTTGAAGCCCATCCGGTTGATGACCGCGTTCGCCGCCGGCAGGCGGAACATGCGCGGGCGCGGATTGCCCGGCTGCGCGCGCGGCGTCACGGTGCCGACTTCGATAAAGCCGAAGCCGAGCGCGGCCAGACCGTCGATGGCTGCGCCATCCTTGTCCAGACCCGCCGCCAGACCGACGGGATTCTTGAACGTCAGGCCCATCACCGTGCGCGGCGCGTCGGGCACGTGCGGCGCGAGCGCGCCCGCGATGCCGGTGCGCCCGGCGGCACCGAGCAGGCGCAGGGTCAGATGGTGGGCGTCTTCCGCGTCCATGCGGAAAAGTTGAGCGCGTACGAGCGGATAAAGGGAACTGAACACGGCGGGGCGCCTGGCGGCTGAAAAATGATAACCCGCTATTTTAACGGTTCGGCGCGGCGGCTATCGACGTTTCGGTTTCGATGCCCCGTCGCGCGGCGAGGCGGGCGTCGCGAGCGGGAAGCCGGGCGGACAACCGGGCAGACAACCGCGCAGACAATGGACGGGCTCGCTCAACCGCGTTCGATACGCGTCGCGCGCGGGCCGTTTTTCGCCGCGTCGATGAGAGGCAGATCCGGTGCGTTGGGATCGAGTACTTTCCACACGCCGTCGAAGAGCCCTTCGAGCGGCGTGAAGTTGGCCTTGTACGCCATCTTTGGACTTTCGCGAATCCAGTAGCCGAGATACACGTGCGGCAGCTTGAGGCTGCGCGCCTGCTCGATCTGCCAGAGGATGTTGTAGGTGCCGAAGCTGCTGTGCGGCTGGTCGGGATCGAAGAACGTGTACACCGACGACAGCCCGTCACCGAGAATGTCGATCATGCTGACCATGCGAAGGACGCCGGGCATATCCGGATGACCCGCATAACCGGGGTTGGCCGGCTCGCGAAACTCGACCAGCCGCGAGTTGATCCGGCTTTGCAGCAGGAACTGCTCGTACTGGTCGCGACTGTCGCGGTCCATGCCGCCGCCCGCGTGACGCGCCGACTGATA
>BBSL01000591.1 GCA_001319865.1 Burkholderia sp. E7m39
TGGTCTTGCCCAGCACGATCGCGCCCGCGTCCCTCAGCTTGCGCACGGACGGCGCGTCCGTCTTCGGCTTGAAGCCGTCGAGCGCGGGCGTGCCCGCCGAGGTCAGCAGACCCGCCGTGTTGATGTTGTCCTTGATGACGACGGGCAGCCCCGCGAGCGGCAAGCGGGCTTTTTCGTCGGGCGTGAGGGCGTCGATGCGTTTGGCGGCGGCGAGCGCGCCTTCCATGTCGAGCGCGGTGAAGGCGTTGAGCGTCGCGAGCGCGGCCGCGCGCGCGAGCAGGGTGGCGACATAGTCGGTCGCGTTGAGCCGGCCTGACTGGATCGCCGCGACGGCTTGCGTCGCCGTCAGCGCGAGTTGTTCATCGACGGTCCATTGCATCTCTTCTGTCTCCCTTTTGAAGCGCACGGAACGCGCGTCGGCGGCGATGCGCGTCCTGACGCACGGATGCGCGCGCTCGACCCAATTGCGACTTATTTGCGCAACAGGCGCAAAGCAAGCCGCGCGAGCTTCGGAACGAGCGTGGGGCGTACGAGCCGTTTGTCGTAGCCGCTCATCCGTTGGTCGTTTTCCTGGAGACAGAGTTCGATCAATTGACGCGTAGAGAGCGCCTGGCCGATCGTCGCGCTGTTGGCGGGCAGGAAGTTGGAGTCGTGCGCCACGCCGTTCGAGTCGATGCCCTTCGCGATCGCGACGCGGTCCCAGATTAGCTTGATCCAGATCGCGCCGACGCGCAGCGAGTGCCACGGGCGCCGCCACCACGGCATCGTGCGGCGATACCACGCGATCCAGTTGACGAAGAAGAGGATGTGGCGCGCTTCTTCCTGAATGACGGGCTCGAACGTTTCGACCAGTTCTTCGGGAAAGTAGCCCGACAACTGCGCGGAGCGGAACAGGCCGAACGCGAAGAAGCTGTCGATGCATTCGCTGTAGCCCGTGAACATCCATGCCCATTCGGGGTCGCGCGGCGCCGGATAGTCGGGTTCTGGCGCGAGCTCGATGCCATACGCGGCCACGAGCCGCGACAAAACGTGCTTGTGGCGGGCCTCTTCAGCCGCGTCCATTTCGATTGCTTCGCGTATCAGCGGGTCTTGCACCTGCGCGGCATAGGTGGCGACGCGGATCGACGCGCGGCCTTCCGTCTGCACGGCGATGTCCCAGATAGGCAGCGACGTGATGCGCTTGAGCGCATCGGCAGGCAATTGCGGCCAGTCGATGACGGCCGGCTTGTACGGATTGTGCGTTTCGAGAAGCATCCGGCAGAACATCTGCTTGTGCGCCTCGGACCCGACTCGCATGCGCGCGTGACCTTCGAAAGCATCGAATGTCCAGTTACGTAGCGCATGATCGTGTTCGGCTTCTGTTATCAGGGTGTCTGACATGTCAGGCGGAGAACTTTTGGCGAGTTATTCCGGCTATTCTGTCATACCCCGTCATTTTGTGGCGTTGAGCGGGCATGCGCCGCGCTGGCGCGCGAGGTTTCGCGCGGCATCGCGTCAAAAGTTGCAAGGCGGCGCAACCCGCTCCGGGCTTACTGATGGCTGTCGACCCACAGACGCCCCCAGCGGCACGCGTAGGCGAGCGCGTGCTCTTCGTCGAAGAAATAGTCGAGCGCGTCGAACGAATAGGCGTGCGTGCCGTTGGCGGGCGTGGCTTTTTCGATGGTGAGATTGGCGGCGAACAGCCCGTTCGGAAGGCGCTGCGCCGCGGGGGCTACTTCGTAGCCTTTATAGCGGATGTGTCGGTTCATGTGTCTCATGTGCGATCGCCTCCCCACGGCGGATGTGCTCGCGACGCGGCGATCGGTCAACAGGGCGGGCAGGGACTAGCGTAGGCCGGGCCGCCGGGCGCGTGAACCAATCATTCGTCGCAAGCAAATCACGGGCGGCCGGGAACGGTCTTCAGGATCTGGATGTGGCGGTATCGCGTGCGTCATACGTGCATGAGGCGATGATGCGGCGGCCCTTGCGGCTGCGTCTGTTGCTTGGGCCACGATGCAGGCCACGAACTTCAGGCCACGAATGCGGCGAACGGGATGTTCGGAAGCGCACCCAGCAACGCGCGCGGTCATCGTGCAACTGCGTTCTGCCGCTGACGATGCAACGGAATGGCATACGGGCAAACGCCGCGCACCTTGCGGCGCGCGGCGTTCAGTGGAAAACGTTCAGCGCAACAGCGGGAATCAGTTGGCGAACGCGAGCACGCGGCCGCTGCGCGTTTCGTCGTCGTCTGCCGGTAATGCCGATACGCCGGACGCGCTCGCCGCATGGTGCGAGCGGAACGCGAGCGCGAATTGCGCGGCCTGTTGCCCGACCGTCGACAACTGCTCGACGACTTTCGGATCGGAACAGCTATCGGCCGTGTCGAAGCGCGTTTCGAGCGTATTGATGCCCGCGCCGAAGGGCGTCGGCCAGCCGCGCAGCGCATGCACGATGGAGCGCAGCGACGTCAGCACGGAGCCGGCGGCCTGCCACCCGTAAGCCGTGACGATGCAGCCGACCGCGCGGCCGTCGAGATACGGACGGTCGTCGGCGCGCAACTCTTCGAGCGTATCGAGCGCGTTTTTCACGAGGCCCGAGACACCGCCGTGATAACCGGGCGTCGCGATGATGAGGGCATCCGCGTGACGCACGGCCTCGATCAGTTCGAGTTG
>BBSL01000592.1 GCA_001319865.1 Burkholderia sp. E7m39
CGGCGGGGTGCGGCCTGTGCGTGTGCCACGACTGCGGCCTGCTCACGCGCATCGCGCCCGAGCAAGCGCAGCACGAGAGCGCCTACGCCCGCCTCGACGCGCCCGTGCAGTGGCCCGAGCATGCGGGGCATTGCCCGCGCTGCGGCGCGCATCTGCATCTGCGCAAGCCCGACAGCCTCGCGCGCACGTGGGCTTGCCTGATCGCGGCGGTCATCCTCTATATCCCCGCGAACGTGCTGCCCGTGATGGACACGAGTTCGCTGTTCGGCGCGCAGAAGGACACGATCATGAGCGGCGTCGTGTATCTGTGGACGTCGGGTTCATGGCCGCTTGCCGTGCTCGTCTTCGTTGCGAGCATTGCAGTGCCGATGCTGAAGATTCTCGCCATCGGCTTTCTCGCGCTGTCGGCGAATGTCCGGTCCACGTGGCAACCGGAGCATCGCGCCCGCATCTACCGGACCGTCGAGCTTGTCGGGCGCTGGTCGATGCTCGATATCTACGTGATCGCCGTGCTGACCTCGCTCGTGCAGTTCAACGCGCTCGCGACGGTGCGCGCCGGCCCCGCCGCGATCGCATTCGGGGCGGTCGTCGTGCTGACCATGTTTGCTGCTATGTCGTTCGACCCGCGGCTCATCTGGGATGCGAGGAAACAGGAATGAGCAGGCCGCCCGAACTTCCCGATGCCGTCGCCGTGCCGCGCAAGCGCTGGCGCATCCAGTGGATCTGGCTGGTTCCCGTCGTCGCCGTGCTGATCGGGGTGTGGCTCGCGGTGCAGGCCGTGCTGTCGCAAGGCCCGACCATCACGATCAGCTTCAAGACGGGCGAAGGCCTGGAGGCGGGCAAGACCAAGATCAAGTTCAAGGACGTCGATATCGGCGTCGTCAAGAAGGTCGCGCTGTCGAGGGACTACAAGAACGTCATCGCGACAGCCGAGCTGACGCGCGATGCGACCGACATGCTCGTCAACGATACGCGCTTCTGGGTCGAGCGCCCGCGCGTGACGGGCGGCAATGTATCGGGCATCGGCACGCTGCTGTCGGGCGCGTACATCGGCATGGACATCGGTCGCGGCAAGCAGGAGCGGCGCGATTACGTCGGGCTCGAGACGCCGCCCGTGTTCGCGAGCGACGTGCCCGGCCGCGAGTTCGTGCTCAAGGCGTCGAATCTGGCATCGCTCGATGTTGGCTCGCCCGTCTATTTCCGGCGGCTGCGCGTGGGTCAGGTCACGTCATTTGAACTCGACAAGGACGGCGGCGGCATCACGCTGCATATTTTCGTCAACGCGCCGTACGACCAGTACGTGAAAAGCGACTCGCGCTTCTGGGAGGCGGGCGGCATCGACGTCGCGCTCGGCACGGAAGGCGTGCGGATCAACACGCAGTCGCTGGTGTCGATCCTGATCGGCGGGCTCGCGTTCGAAACACCCTCCGACTCGCTCACGCAGGCCGAGGCGCCCGTGCGCACGCCGTTCACGCTGTTCGAAACGCGCGCCGACGCCATGAAGGTCCAGCACCGCATCGTCGATACGTATGTGCTGAACTTCAAGGAATCGGTGCGCGGCCTGACGGTCGGCGCGCCCGTGGATTTCCGCGGCATCGTGATCGGCGAGGTGTCGGCGATCTACACGCGCTTCGATCCCGTCACGAAGAAGATCAGCATTCCCGTCGAGATCAAGTTCTATCCGGAGCGCTTCACGTCGCGTTTTGCGGAAGGCGGTCCGCCCGAAGGGCGCGCCAGCAGCGATCCGAAAGCCGTCGGCAATTTCCTCGTGTCGCGTGGCTTCCGCGCGCAGCTGAAAACGGGCAGCCTGCTGACGGGCCAACTGTACGTGTCGTTCGACTTCTTCCCGAACGCACCGAAGGCAACCATCGACTGGAGCCGCACGCCTCCCGAACTGCCCACCGAGCCGAGCGGCCTGCAATCGCTGCAGGAATCGCTGAACCGCATCGTCGCGCGCATCGACAAGCTGCCGCTCGAGCAGATCGGCAAGAACACGCAAGAGGCGCTCGGCAATGCGAGCGCGCTGCTGCAGAACCTCAATACGCAGGTCGTGCCGGCGGCGAAGAACACGCTGTCGGCGGCGCAGAGCACGCTCAAGTCGGCCAACGGCGCGCTCGCACCCGACTCGGCGCTGCAGCAGGACACGAGCGACGCGATGCGCGAGCTGGCGCGCACGGCGGCGTCGTTCCGCGCGCTCGCCGATTATCTGCAGCAGCATCCCGAAGCGCTGCTGCGCGGCAAACCGGAGGACGCAAAGTGAAGCGATCGATGCTGCCGCGCGGCGCATGCCTGGGCGTTGTCGCCGCCGTGGTGCTGGCCGCGTGCAGTTCGCCGCGCGCGAACTTCTACACGCTGAGCGCCGATCCCGCGCTGGAAAGCACGGGCGCGGCGCTGCCGGTGTCGGTGGTGGTCGGGCCCGTGACGATCCCCGACCTCGTCGACCGGCCGCAGATGGTGACGCGCGTCACGGGCAACGAGGTGAGACTCAATGAGTACGCGCGCTGGGGCGAGCCGCTCAGGAACGGCGTCGCGGGTGTGATCGCCGCCGACCTGACGCGGCTGCTCGGCTCGCCGCGCGTGGCGGCTTCGTCGCAGTCGGCGAGCGACGCGGACGCGTGCCGCGTGCGCGT
>BBSL01000593.1 GCA_001319865.1 Burkholderia sp. E7m39
GACGATCGCTTCGCGCAGCGCAGGCGAGACGTCCGCGACCGTCACCCAGTCGCCACGGCGCTCGGTCTTGTCGATGCGCGTGCGTTGCAGCGGCACGCCGTCGCGCGACAGCAGCACCCAGTCGGAGCTGCGCCATTGCGTGCGCACGTCATTGAAAGTGGGCAGGGCGCGCGCGGCGAGCGGCAACGAGCTCAGCAGCGCGCAAAGCACGACACGGACACACGACAGCGCTAGCGCCCGACGCTGCTTCGGCGGGCAAGCGCGGCGCGTGGCATCCATGCTGTGCGGCATCACATGCGCTCCTTACTTCGCGGCAGACGCCGGCTTCACGACCACGGGCGCATTCGGCAGCACGCCGAACGTCGACGGCGCGTAGAGCGCCTCGACGCGTGTCGGCGGCAGGCCGAACGTGCCGACATTGTTCAGCCGCACCGTGTATTCGACCGAGATTTTGCCCTTCGGCAGATAGTCGTAGTACGCGCGATAACCGTCGAAGCCGCGCTCGACGAACGTGGGCCACGCGTCGCCTTTCGACTTCTCGCCTTGCGTCGCCGCTTCTGAATCGCGGTTCAGCCCTGAGCCGAGTATCGTCGCGCCCGCGGGCACGGGATCATTGACGACGACCCACGTCATGTCCGTTTGTGCGTCGATATCCAGGTGCACGCGGAGGATATCGCCGCGCGTGTTGACGCCCTTCACAGCGGGATCGACGGGCGTGACCGTCTTCGTGATCCGGTAGCCTGCCGCGAACGGCGCTTGCAATGCAACGGCCGCGAGGCTTTCGATCGTCGCCCACGGTTTGCCTGTGCCGTCGTGCGTGAGTGTCAGCGAAACGGGCGCGCTGCGTGAGTCGGCTGGCCACGGCAGCAACTGGCTGCGGGTGTCGGCCGTTTTCGTGATGGCCGTTGCGGATGCATCGTTCGTCGCGGCGGATGCGCTCTGGCTCCACGAAATGGTCTTGTCCGTTGCGCCGAGTTGCAGCTTCGTCTGCCCCGTGACGGGCGCGCTTTCGAACACCTGCGAGAAGCGCTGCACGGCCAGCGAGCCCCACAGGTTCGCGGTGGTCGTCTGCCATGCGCCGTTCTTCTGCAGCGCGAGCAGGCCTGCGACGACACGCGGCATCTCGTCCTTCCAGCCG
Source organism: Burkholderia sp. E7m39 (assembly GCA_001319865.1). Classification (GTDB taxonomy): domain Bacteria; phylum Pseudomonadota; class Gammaproteobacteria; order Burkholderiales; family Burkholderiaceae; genus Paraburkholderia; species Paraburkholderia bengalensis. The sequence continues at coordinate 1,139 of BBSL01000593.1, forward strand.
GGTGTGTCGACGAAGGTCAGCGCAGTGCGCGCCGCGTTGGTTTCGGTGCCCGTCATCAGCCACCAGAGGTCGTCGCTATCGGCCGTCGAGAAGGTCAGGCGCGTGCCCTGATAGGTCAGCCGCGAGCGGATGATCTGTTCGGCTTGCGCGAGTTTTTCGTCGCGCTGCGGCACGTCTTTCACGCGCGACAGCACGGCGTAGTAGTCGAGCACGGCCGACGTGGGCCACTGGTTCGGCGCGATCTCGATCGAGCCGAGCATGCTCGCGCGCGCCGCGCCGTGACGCGACAGCGCCTCGAGGGCTTCCAGCTTGCGCAGGTCCCGATCCTTGCGCGGCGCCCAACTGTCGCGCGTGAGCCGGCCTTCGACGAAGTTCGCGAGACCGCCTTCGAGCTTCGCGCGCAGATCGTCGGGCAGCGCGAAGCGCGGGTCGAGCCTCGCGGCTTCGTCGGTGACGGACAGCAGGTAGGCGGTGAGTGTCACGCTGCCCGTGTTGCCGCTGTCGTCGCCAGGCGGGAAGTAGTTCGCGAGACCGTCACGGTCCAGATAGACGGGCATGCGTGCGACCACGCCTTGCCAGCGCGCCGCGTCACGCAGGCCGAGCGCGACGGACGTCTGCTGTTCGAGACAGCCATACGGATAGCGCTGGAACCAGCGCCGTACGCCCGGCAAGCCGTCCGACAACTTCGACTGCAGCGATACCGCGATGCCGCCGCGCAGCGCCCCCGCCTGTGTCGCCGCGGCATCGGGCGGCGCGGCGACGGGCAGCGAGAACGAGCCGTCGACTTGCGTGAGCGTGGCCTGCTGCACGGTGACGGGGATCGCGGCCGTCACGCGCTGCGTGACCTTGAGCGCATCCGACGCGTGCGCCGCGCCTTGTTCCGTCGCGCCGATGCTCCAGGTCAGCGCGGCGGGTGTCGCTTCGGATATACCGTCTGGCGGCGCGACCGTCCACGCGACTTCGCGCGCCGAATCTGCCGCGACGTCGACGGTTTGCGGCTGCAACGACAAGCCCGCCACGTTCGGCGTCACGACGACTTTCATCGCGCGCGCGGTCGTGTTGCGCACGGTGAACTGCGCACGGAACTGATCGCCCTCGCGCACGAGCGGCGGCAGGCCGGAGATCAGCTGCAGATCCTGAGTGCTGCGGATCGACGTGCTGCCCGTACCGAATCTGCCGTCGCCGACCGCGGCAATCGCGACGATGCGAAAGCTCGTCAATGCGTCGTTGAGCGGGACGTCGACGGCGGCTTCGCCGTTGGCGTCGAGCGCGACGCGTGGATTCCACAGCAGCAGCGTGTCGAACAGTTCGCGCGTCGAGCTATGCCCGCCGCCGCCGCCCGCCGGACCGCCTTGCGTCCGAGTGGCGCCGTCCCACGATCTCCATCTGCGCCGTCGACGTTTCGACGCCGTACGCGCGCCGCT
>BBSL01000594.1 GCA_001319865.1 Burkholderia sp. E7m39
CAATCCGAACAAGCTGCTGCTCGATCCGTATGCGAAGGCGCACGTGGGCACGTTGCGCTGGGACCCGTCGCTGTTCGGCTACACGCTCGAAACAGAAGACGACCTCACGTTCGACGAACGCGACAGCGCGCGCTTCATGCCGAAGTGCCAGGTAGTCGATCAGACGTTCAACTGGACCCATCCGACGCGCATCCGCGTGCCGTGGGACCGTACGATCGTCTACGAGACCCATGTGCGCGGCTATACGAAGCTGCATCCCGGCGTGCCCGAGACGATGCGCGGCACGTTCGACGGCCTCGCGCAGAAGGCCGTCATCGACCACATCAAACGCGTCGGCGTGACGACGATCGAGCTTCTTCCCATCCATTCGTTCGTCAACGATCAAACGCTGCTCGACAAAGGGCTCACGAACTACTGGGGCTACAACACGATCGGCTTCTTCGCCGCCGACCCGCGTTACTTCGCGCGCGGCCCAGGCGCGATCGACGAGTTCAAGGAGATGATCGACAGGCTGCACGACAGCGGGCTCGAAGTGATACTCGACGTCGTCTACAACCACACGGCCGAAGGCAACGAGCGCGGGCCGACGCTGTCGTTTCGCGGTATCGACAACGCGTCGTACTACCGGCTGATGCCCGACGCGTGCCGCTATTACATCAACGACACGGGCACGGGCAACACGCTGAACCTTTCGCATCCGCGCGTGCTGCAGATGGTCACGGACAGCCTGCGCTACTGGGTGACGGAGATGAACGTCGACGGCTTCCGCTTCGACCTCGCCACTATCCTGGGCCGCGAGCCCTATGGCTTCGACGAAGGCGGCGGCTTTCTCGACAGCTGCCGGCAAGACCCGATCATCTCGAGCGTGAAGCTGATCGCGGAACCCTGGGATTGCGGACCGGGCGGCTATCAGGTGGGTGGCTTTCCACCCGGCTGGGCCGAATGGAACGACCGCTTTCGCGACACGGTGCGCTCGTTCTGGAAGGGCGACGAAGGCTGCGCAGCGGATCTCGCGACACGCCTCACCGCATCGGGCGACTTCTTCAACCGGCGCGGCAGGCGTCCGTGGGCAAGCGTGAATTTCATTACCGCACACGACGGCTTCACATTGAACGATCTCGTCTCGTACAACGAGCGTCATAACGAAGCGAACGGCGAGAACAACCAGGACGGCCACAGCGACAACCGCTCGTGGAATTGCGGCGTGGAAGGCCCTACCGACGATCCCGAAGTGATCGCGTTGCGCGAACGCCAGAAGCGCAATCTGCTGTCGACGCTGCTGTTTTCGCAAGGCACGCCGATGGTGCTCGCGGGCGACGAGTTCGGACGCACGCAGCGTGGCAACAACAATGCGTATTGCCAGGACAACGAGATCAGCTGGGTCGACTGGAAGGGCATCGATGCCAACGGCCGAGCGCTCCTGGAGTTCGTGCGCAAGCTCACGACCTTGCGTCACGCCTTGCCCGTGCTGCGCCGCAATCGCTTTCTGACGGGCGAAATGCGCGAAGACATCGGCGTGGCGGATGTGAAATGGTTCAGTCCCGCAGGCGTCGAGTTAGCGCAGGAACAATGGGACGACCCCGCAATGCGCTGCTTCGGCCTCGTGATCGACGGGCGCGCGCAGGCCAGCGGCATTCGCCGTCCTGCATCCGATGCGACGCTGCTGCTGGTCGTCAATGCGTATCACGACGTCGTTGACTTCACGTTGCCGGAGATACCGGGCAGCGATCAGTGGAGCTGCCTGATCGATACGAACGCGCCGGAGCGCGACGAGTTGCCGGATTTCGGATCGGGCGACGTGTATCAGGTGACGGGGCGTTCGCTGCTGCTGTTTGCGCTGCACGCGAAGGGCGAGACGAAGCGGATATTCGAGCGGCTGGAAGAGCGGCTCACGCAATGATGGGGCGGCAGTCGAAGTGCGGTGTTGGGCCTGAGAGGAAGTGGCGGTGATAACAAGAGCAGCGGACCTTTTCTGAAGAGGTCCGCTGCCTTATCGATCGTTCGAGCTGCCCTTCGCGGTGTGCTTCTCTAGCCGTGCTTCGAGCTGGGCGGCGTGCGTGCGTTTCATGCACTGCGTGCCACGCTTTCCTGCGAAGCCGCCGTGTCGTTGGCCCACGCCGGCTGGCCGCTCGCCGTTCCCACTCCGCTCACGCGACGCTGCGCCGAAACCGCCGCCACGCGCTCGACATCGACGTGCGGCCGGGTCGGGCGCGCATCCGTCAACGTGCCATACAGTTTCAGATAGGCCTGCACCGGCTTGCGCCAGCTGAAGTCGCACTGCATCGCGTTGCGCTGCAATGCGTGCCACGACGAAGGCCGCATGAACGCATCGAGTGCACGTTGCAGCGCGAAAGCGACGTCGTCGGGCGCTTCGCCGTCGAACAGAAAACCCGTCGCGCCCACTTCAGGCAAGCCGAGTTCGGGCGAACGCTCGGGCGTGTAATCGACGATGGTGTCGCGCAGCCCGCCGACGCGCGAAGCGACGGGAATCGTCCCGTAGCGCAGCGCATAGAGTTGCGTGAGGCCGCACGGTTCGAAGCGGCTGCCGTGCAGCAGGAT
>BBSL01000595.1 GCA_001319865.1 Burkholderia sp. E7m39
CAACTGCATNTCCCCCGTGCGTCTGGGCGACGCGCAGATCGCGACGTTCGCCTATTTCGGCGACATGCATTTTTCGTTCGATGACGACTGCGACGTGATCCTGCGCCAGGACACGCAAGACTTCGGCGAGCCGAGCGCCATGTCGAACTTCGTGTGGAAGCTGGTCTGGGAAGGCCGCCGCGTCGCCGACCGCGACGAACGCTTCCGCCTTTACGTGCGCATCGACCGGCCGCAGCCGCCCGTGAAACGCCGCACCTGGCGTCCGAAGAAAAGCGGCTGACCATGCTCGCCGACGTACGGAAAATCGCGGCGCTCGCATGGCCCGTGCTGATCGGACAGCTCGCGATCATCGCGTTCGGCGTGATCGACACGGCGATGGTCGGACGGTTTTCGGCGACCGATCTCGCGGCGCTCGGTCTCGGCGCATCGATCTACATCTCGGTGTACATCGGCCTGACGGGCATTCTGACGGCGCTTCAGCCGATCGCCGGTCAGCTGTACGGCGCGGCGCGTTACGAGGAAATCGGCGAGGAAGTGCGCCAGGCGCTGTGGCTCGCGGCCGCCCTCGCCGTGATCGGCTTTCTGATTCTCTATTTCCCTCAGCCGCTGCTGCAACTCGCTCGCGCCCCGGAAGCGTTGCGCGCGCGCACCGTGTCGTATCTGCAGATCGTGGCGTTCGGCTTGCCGGCGAGCCTCGCGTTTCGCGTCTATAGCTCGCTCACCAACGCCGTCGGGCAGCCACGGCTCGTGATGATCCTGCAGATCGGCGCATTGCTGCTGAAATTGCCGCTGAACACGGTCCTGATTTTCGGCGCGTTCGGCTTGCCGGCACTCGGCGGCCCCGGCGCCGCGCTGGCGAGCTGTCTGATCAACTGGACGCTCGCCGTCGTCGGCATGCTGGTGATGACGAAGCTCGACGTGTTCCGCCCGTTCGCGATCTTCCGGCACTTCTGCTGGCCCGTGTGGCGGCGACAGGCTGCGCAACTGAAACTCGGCGTGCCGATGGGGCTGTCGTATCTGATCGAGGTCACGTCGTACACGTTCATGGCGCTCTTCATCGCGCGCTTCGGCACGACCACGCTCGCGGGTCATCAGATCGCGGGCAACATCGGCGCCGTGCTGTACATGACGCCGCTGTCCATCGGCATCGCGACGTCGACGCTCGTTGCGCAGGCGCTCGGCGCGCATCGCTACGAGGCTGCGCGCACGCTCGCACGGCATGGCATCGCGATGGCGGTGGCGATCGCGTGCTGCTACGGCATGATCGTGCTCGCGCTGCGGCCGTTGATCATCGCAGGCTATACGCCGAATGCGCATGTCGCGCAGGCCGCCATGCCGCTCGTATTGATCGTCGTTTTCTACCACGTATGCGATGCGCTGCAGATAACGTCTGCGTTCGTGTTGCGGGCGTATCGCGTGGCCGTCGTGCCGACGGTGATCTATGCAGTCGCGCTCTGGGGCGTGGGATTGGGCGGCGGCTATGCGCTCGGGTTCGATGTCGGCGGATGGGTGCCCGAATCGTTCACGGGCGCGCGCGGTTTCTGGCTCGCGAACTCGGCCAGCCTGCTGATCGCGGGCAGTCGGGCTCGCCTTGTATCTGCGCAGAATCAGCGCGCGGTCGGTGCGCGCAGGCACTGTGCGGCGGGCGGATAGCGCGGCTTAGGCGGATCGCGACGGATGGAATGCGGGTTGTCGTGTCGTTCCGCCTCTTCTTCATGAAGGCTGGGCTTTCATGACGACCACGCGCCCAGCCCCGGAGAGATCCGCAATAACAGACGGTTAGTTGCATTTAATGCAATCCTCCGCCGCACACTGCCTTGGACTGTTAAACCGGCGCCTCCACCTCTTCCCTATCCCGCAACTCGAACACCTCGCGTGCGGCGAACAGCGCATTTAGCGCCGCCGGAAAGCCCGCATACACGGCGATCTGCATGAATACCTCGACGATCTCGTCGCGCGTGCAGCCGACGTTCAGCGCCGCCTCGATATGCACCTTCAGCTGCGGCTGCGCATTGCCGAGCGCAGCCAGCGCGGCGATCGTCGCGATTTCCCGCGCGCGCAGATCCAGTTGCGGCCGGCTGTACACATCGCCGAACGGAAACTCGATCAACAGCCGCGCGAAGTCCGGCGCAATCGGCGCGAGCGCCGCGATCACCTTCTCCCCCGCCGTTCCGTCGATTTCCTTCAGCTTGTCCCAGCCGCGCGCGTAGCGATCGTCGTATGCATGATTCATTGCGAGTCCTTTACGAATGAGTTGTCGGCATGTCCTGTCGATGACGCTGCACGTTCGGCCGCCTCGTAGAACGTGATCTTGTCGGTGATCGCGCCGAGGTTCGCCTGCAGTTCGGCGATATGCGCCAGCACCGTATCGCGATGCTCGACCAGCATCTCGCGACGCGCGCCGAAGGTCGAATCGCCTTCGGCCCGCAGCGCGGCGAACGCCTGCATGCCCGCGATCGACATGCCCGTCGCCTTCAGACGCATCACGAACTGCAGCCAGTCGAGATCGGCGGGCGAATACAGACGATGCCCGGCGTCCGTCCGGCCAATCGAGCGC
>BBSL01000596.1 GCA_001319865.1 Burkholderia sp. E7m39
GAACGAAACCGCTCGCGCGGTAGGGGGCTCCGACCCGGCGTTCGAGGTCTGGAGAGATCGGCTGCGCAGTTCCGTATGTTGGAGGTCGAGGCAATCCGCCTCGTTCTTCAAACGGAGCTGCATCATGACCTCCAATCAACCGGGCGTCAGCCCATTGCGTCAGCGTATGACGGACGACATGCGCATGCGCCAGCTTTCTCCCAGGACCCAGGCGGGCTACCTGCGCATTGTGCGTGAATTCGCCCGATATCTTAAACGCTCACCCGACACGGCGACTGTCGAAGACCTGCGAAACTACCAGCTGTATCTGGTCGATCGCGGAACGTCTCCCGTCTCCCTTAATGCCGCGATCACCGGACTGAAGTTCTTCTTCGAGATCACGCTTCAGAAGCCGGAATTGATGGCCCGGATGCAGCCAGTGCGTGTGCCGCGCATATTGCCAGTCGTCCTGAGCCCCGACGAGGTCCGGCGACTGATTGCGGCAACAGGTAACCTGAAGCATCAGACAGCGTTGTCGCTCGCCTACGGCACGGGGTTGCGTGCCAGCGAAGTGGTCGGGCTCAAGGTGGGCGACATCGACAGCCAGCGCATGACGCTGCGCGTCGAACAGGGCAAGGGGCGCAAGGATCGCTATGCGATGCTCTCGCCGGTGCTGCTCGAACGCCTGCGGGTCTGGTGGCGCGTGGCCCGCGCCCAGGGCAAGATGCCCGATGGCGGCTGGTTGTTTCCCGGGCTCGATCCCGTCGACCCGCTGACTCCACGGCAACTCAATCGCGCGATCCGCGCTGCTGCCGAAGCTGCACAGATCGACAAACGCGTATCGATGCATACGCTGCGCCACAGCTTCGCGACGCACCTGCTCGAGCAGAAGGTGGATATTCGCGTGATCCAGGTGCTGCTCGGCCACAAGAAGCTTGAAACGACAGCGCTCTACGCACAGGTCGCCACCGACCTGCTGCATGAAGTCGTCAGCCCACTGGAGCGCCTGCGCCTCGAATAACGCACGCGCGGGCTGATCCAATGCTGGAGGTCGCGGACATCTTCCGCGCCTGCGGGCCCACGTGGCGAAGCAAGGTAGCACTGAGCCTCGGGCAGCTGAAGGTGATGTCGGCCATCGAACAGTGCCGCAGTGCGGCGCTGGGCGGTCATGTGCTGCGCTGTTCAGGCTGCTCACGAACCGAGATCGCCTATAACTCCTGCCGCAATCGCCATTGCCCGAAGTGTCAGGCAAGTGCCGCGCGCCGCTGGCTTGAAGCCCGCGAGGCCGATCTGCTGCCAGTTGAGTATTACCACGTCGTCTTTACGCTCCCCGCAGCGATCAGCGCGATCGCCTGGTATAACAAGCGCGTCATCTACGGGCTGCTGTTCGACATCGCCGCCGAGACGCTGCGCACGATCGCGGCGGACCCCAGGCATCTGGGCGCCGACGTTGGCGCCACGCTGGTGCTGCATACCTGGGGCTCAGCGCTCACGCATCATCCGCATGTGCACGGTATTGTCCCTGGCGGTGGGCTGTCGGCAAACGGCGATCGCTGGATCGCCTGTCGGCCCGGTTTCTTCCTGCCGGTGCGTGTGCTCTCGCGGCTGTTTCGCAGGCGCTTCCTCGAAGCGCTCACTGATGCGCATCAGCGCGGCCGACTGCAGTTCTTCGGAGAGCATTCGGAGCTCGCCGATCCGGCCACCTTTGCCCGGTGGCTAGCACCGCTGCGCGCCTGCGAGTGGTTCGTGTATGCCAAGCGCCCCTTTGCAGGCCCTGAAGCCGTTCTCGCGTACCTCTCACGCTATACGCACCGCGTGGCCATCTCCAACCAGCGCCTGCTCGCCTTCGATGGGCGGAGCGTGAGCTTCCGCTGGAAAGACTACCGGGAGAAAGGCCGTACCCGCTATAAAGCGATGACGCTCGATTCCAGCGAGTTCATGCGCCGCTTCCTGCTCCATGTGTTGCCCGCCGGCTTTCATCGAATCCGCCACTATGGCTTGCTCGCCAATCCGGTGCGCCGCACAAACGTGGCCAGGATTCGTGCGCTGCTCGGCGTGGTACCCAGGCTCTGCCCGTTACTGCACGATGCAATCACCGCCGATCGACCGACCTTCTTCTGTCGCCATTGCGGCGCACCGATGCTCGTCATCGACATCCTGACGCGCACCGTACCGATTCGCGCACCACCAAAGGCAGCACAGCGATGAGCGCCTCGCGTCGATCTGCAGTTCAATCGTCGGCTTTGCGTCAGCGCGGCCGAAGAGTGGACGGTTGTGCCTTCGGTGTCATGCACGGTTGCCCAGCCGTATTCCGAACTCGACTTCGCACGCGCCATCGCCTCTATTGCCGCATCCACGCATGTGCGCGCGCTCGCATCACCCGCCGCCGACCTGCAACACAGACCAGTCAGATTAATCAATCGCCATAGCGAAGACGCTGGCCGCATCGGACCACTCCGCGGTTTCCTTCCTCGAGGTTTATTCAACGCCTGCCCGCACGCGTTATCCTTGACTTATGAGCTCGTGGTCGAGGGCAGGCGTCGAACAAACCTAAAC
>BBSL01000597.1 GCA_001319865.1 Burkholderia sp. E7m39
CGGCCTCCGGCGTCGTGCCTTTGACCGGGTCAGCGACGCCGATATAGCCTGCCAGCTCGCCGTCAATCGCGAGATACATGACAGTCTGTCCAGCCTCGCGCAGGCGGTCGGTGTCGTGCTCCACAGACCTGCAATCAACGCTCAGGTCCGCCATCAACCGGGCGTTACCCAAGGACGCCGCGTGTCCGCTAATTTTTCCTGTTACGCCCTTGCCCGGCACGGAGTCAAAGGTGTCGACGTGTGAGGTCGCTGCTCCCGCTTCTTTTGCGAATGTCGTGATTGCCTGCGCGAGCGGGTGTTCGCTTGCGCCTTCCATGCTGGCGGCATAGCCGAGAATCTTCGATTCCTGTGTGGCTTTGACCGCCACCACCTTTTGAACGCGCGGTTTTCCCTCGGTCAGCGTACCCGTCTTGTCTACGACGACGGTGTCCACCTTCTCCATCAGCTCGAGAGCTTCCGCATCCTTGATCAGCACACCCTCCTGGGCACCGCGTCCGACACCAACGATGACGGACACGGGCGTGGCGAGCCCGAGTGCACAGGGACAGGCAATGATTAGCACGCTAATGGCGACAACCAGAGCGTTTGCGAGCGCAGGAGCAGGTCCTGCAACAGCCCAGATCAGGAACGCAACGACCGCGATGCCAATGACGGTCAGCACAAACCATCCCGACACCTGGTCGGCGAGCTTCTGGATAGGTGCACGCGAACGGCCTGCGTCTGCGACCATTTGCACGATACGCGCGAGCAGGGTGTCGGAGCCAACCTTCTCCGCGCGCATCAGAAACGTTCCTGTCTGGTTGACCGTTGCACCCGTCACCTTGCTCCCCGCAACCTTTTCCGCAGGAATGGATTCGCCCGTAATCATCGATTCATCGACGCTCGAGCGCCCGTCCGTTACTTCACCGTCTACGGGAATCTTTGAACCGGGTTTGACGCGCAAGATGTCGCCGACGATGACAGCCTCAAGAGGGACAGTTTCCTCCGCTCCATCTGACCCGATGCGAACCGCCGTGTGCGGGGCGAGTTTCAGCAGGTCACGAATCGCACTTGACGTGCGCGAGCGCGCGCGAAGTTCGAGCACCTGACCAAGCAGAACGAGGGTCACGATGACGGCAGCAGCCTCGAAATACAGGGGCAGTTCCTGTCCGTGGCGGAATGCCTGAGGTAAGGCGTCGGGGAAAAACAGTGCGAACACACTGAACACGTAGGCAGCCGCCACACCCAGCCCAATGAGGCTGAACATGTTCAACTGCCGGGTCGCGAACGACGTCCATCCGCGCGCGAGGAAAGGCCAGCCGCCCCACAACACGACAGGCGTGGCGAGCAACGCCTGGAGGCATTGAGACCACGATGCCCTCATCCAGTGCGGGACACCAGAGAACAGCCCGTCGATTGCCGAATCGATGTCGAACGGCAGAATCATCACGCCCATCGTCATCATCAACAGCGGAATCGACAGAACAAGCCCAACCCAGAACCGCCGGGTCATCGACTCCAGTTCGATGTTTCGCACCTGCGTCCCGGCCGGAAGCACAGGCTCAAGCGCCATACCGCAGATGGGACAGGAGCCAGGCGCAGACGCGCGAATTTGCGGATGCATCGGGCACGTGTAGATAACGCCGGTATCCGGTGCAAGCACGTCTGCTACGTCCGTGGCCCTGTGTTTGTGGGCTAGGCTCTCGTTCGCCCGTTGCGGGTCCCCGTGAACATGCGTATGCGATGAGGCCATCGTGTGCGTCCCGGCTCAGCCTAATGAAGCTGGACGGTATCGCCCCCGTCCAGTCGGGGAATAAAGCGCGGCGTGTGTGATGCGTACTCTCGCCAGGCGTCCCCGAAGCGCGCTTCCGAGTCGCGTTCTTCCTGCATTGCGAGCCTGACGTACATGAACACGAGTATCGGAAACATCAGCAGCGTGACAAGCGTGGGCCATTGCAGCAGAAAGCCAAACATGATGACGACAAATGCAACATATTGCGGATGGCGGATTTTTGCGTATGCACCCGTTGTAGCGAGCTGTCCGACGCGCTGTGCCTCGTACAGAACGTGCCACGCGGTCGACAGCAGATAGAATCCGCCGAAAATAAAGACGATGCTCAGAATGTGCGGAAGTGCGAAATGCGGGTCGCCGTGTCGGCCCGTCATCATCCACCAGATGTGTCCCGAGTCGTGTGAGAACAGATTGGTTTGCGGAAAGCGTGTCTGTAACCACCCCGATAAGAGATAGATGGTGAGCGGAAACCCGTACATCTCCGCGAAGAGCGCGACGACAAACGCAGAAAATCCGCCGAACGTGCGCCAGTCGCGTCCGGTTGCCGGCTTGAAGAAGCTGAAAGCGAAGATGATGAAGACCAGCGAGTTGATGACGACCAGACTCCAGAGTCCGTAGCCCTTACCGATGCTGCTCATGGCCGTCTCCCTGTTCCGATGCGCGTTCTTCGTTAGCTGAGCCGCGATGGCCATGCCCGTGACCATGCCCATGTCCGTGGTGCATAAAAAGATGCATCAGCGGGCACGACAGCAG
>BBSL01000598.1 GCA_001319865.1 Burkholderia sp. E7m39
GCGTGACGGAAGCGGGCACGCTCGAACTCGAAGCGATCCCGCGCGGCACGGACGAACGCTGGAAAGTCGAGTTCGACGTGCGCGGCGGCGCGCAAGGCTGAGCGCCAGAGCCTCGATGAAGCGCAAGCAGAAGCAGCCGGCCGTGCGTTACACGGTCGGCATCGATCTTGGCACCAGCAACACGGTCGTCGCATACGTCGAAACGGGCTCGGACGACATCCGCGTGTTCGGGATCGATCAGCTCGTCGGACTCGGCGAAGTGGATGCGCGGCCGCTGTTGCCGTCCGTGCGCTATCACCCGGCCGCCGGCGAGCTGAACACCGGCGATCTGCAATTGCCGTGGACGCAGGCCGCCGACGCGCAGAAGGGGCAGAACGGGCAGGACGCCGGGCCGGCGCCCGTCATCGGGCAACTGGCGCGCACGCTCGGCGCGCAGGTGCCGGGACGCTTCGTGACGAGCGCGAAAAGCTGGCTGTCGCATGCTTCCGTGGACCGGCTCGCGCCCATCCTGCCGTGGGGGGCGCCCGACGACGTCGCGAAAGTCTCGCCCGTCGCCGCGAGCGCGAGCTATCTCGCGCACGTGCGCGCCGCGTGGAACGCGCGCTTTCCCGACGCGCCGCTCGAAGCGCAGAACGTGGTCCTCACGGTGCCCGCGTCGTTCGACGAAGGCGCGCGCGCGTTGACGCTCGAAGCCGCGCGTCTCGCGAAGCTGCCCGCACTGCGGCTGCTCGAAGAGCCGCAGGCCGCGTTCTACGACTGGCTGTTTCATCATCGCGCGAATCTTCGCGACGCCCTCGTCGAGACGCGGCTCGTGCTGATCTGCGACGTCGGCGGCGGCACGACCGACCTCACGCTGATTCAGGTGCAGATCGACGCAAACGGCGAGCCGCAGTTGACGCGCATCGGCGTGGGCAATCATCTGATGCTCGGCGGCGACAACATGGACCTCGCCATCGCGCGCCTCGTCGAGACGCGGCTCGCGCAAACGCAGGACGGCCAGACGCGGCTGTCGGCGGCGAGCCTGTCGCAGCTCGTCGAGCGCTGCCGCGTCGCGAAGGAGCGATTGCTCGCCGCCGACGCGCCCGCGTCGGTCGCGATCACGCTGCTCGGCGCGGGCTCGCGCGTGATCGGCGGCGCGCGCACCACGCAGCTCACGCGCGACGAGGTCGCGCAGATCGTCGTTGACGGCTTCTTTCCCCAGGTCGCCGCCCATGACATGCCGCGCCGTTCGCGCGCCGCGATCGTCGAATTCGGCCTGCCCTATGCAAGCGATGCCGCCGTCACGCGGCACGTCGCAGCGTTTCTTACGCGCCTCGCGGCGCAGTCGCGCGAAGCGCTGGCTCTGTCGCAAGACGGCAGCGCCGGCAACGTCAGCAACGACGCCGCGCCACCCGTGCCCGATACGCTGCTGCTCAACGGCGGCGTATTCCGCGCGCAGGCATTGACCGAACGTCTCGCCGATACGCTCGGCGCCTGGCGCGGCAAACCGCTGAACGTGCTGCACAACGATCATCCCGATGTCGCCGTCGCGCGCGGCGCGGTCGCGTATGGACTGGCGCGCGCGGGCCACGCGCCGCGTATCGGCGGCGGCTCGGCGCGCAGCTACTTTCTCGTGCTCGACGGCGACGAAGGCATCTGCCTGCTGCCGCGCGGCACGGAAGAAGCGCACGAGGTGCATCTGGACGGCCGCGTGTTCGCGTTGCGGCTCGGTCAGCCGGTGCGTTTTCATTTGATGTCGACGGTCGCCGACACGCGCTTCACGCCGGGCGAGATCGCCAATCTGTCGCAAGGCGATTTCGTCCGCCTTCCGCCCATCGCGACCGTCGTGCAGCGCCGCGATGCATCCGATGCCGACGAGCGGCCCGTGCGCCTGACCACGTCGATCACCGAGGTCGGCACGCTCGAAGTGAACTGCATCGCCTTGGATGATCCGTCGCAACGCTGGCTGCTGCAGTTCGAGCTGCGCCGCGACGAAGCATCGGCGGCAGCGGCGACGCAAGACCAGCCGCAGCGTCACCCGTCGCTCGATCACGCGATCGAGCTGATCGAGCGCTCGTTCGGCGCGCGCGCGTCGAACGTCGGCCCGAACGAAGTGAAACGGCTGCGCGCGCAACTCGAACAGACGCTCGGGGCGCGCGAGAACTGGGACGTCGCGCTGCTGCGCGAACTGTTCGGCGCGTTGTGGGATCGGGCAAAGCGCAGACGGCGCTCGGCGGATCACGAGCGGCTGTGGCTCAATCTGACGGGCTACTGCCTGCGTCCCGGCTTCGGCTATCCGCTCGACGAATGGCGCGTCGAGCAGTTATGGTCGATTTTCGACGACGGGATCCAGTACATCCACGATAGCCAGGTGTGGTCCGAATGGTGGACGCTGTGGCGGCGCGCGGCGGGCGGCCTGAACGAGGACGCGCAGCTGCAGTTGCTCGACGCGATGGCGTTCCTGCAGGCGGCCAGCATCAAGAAGCAGAAGCTGCCGTTCGATCCCGCGAAGGTCGGCTAC
>BBSL01000600.1 GCA_001319865.1 Burkholderia sp. E7m39
CTGGTTTCACGCGCAAGGCGCGACGCGGAACGTAGGAGCAGCGACTTCACGCGCGTGCTGTCGGACGCTGCCGCCACGCGCGGACTCGCGCTCGCGGCGAAGGTCGGCATCGGCGCGCCGCCCGCTTCGTGCGACGCGTGGCGCAGCGACCGCGCGAACGGCGCCACCGCGACGCTGATCGAACTCGACCCGTTCTCCGCACCGTTCATCGAGCAGGACTGGGGCCGCTGGAACGCCGCGTTCGCCGCGCTCGAGCGCGACTGGTTCGCGCCCGCGCTGGCCGCGCTGCAAGCGGGCGAACTCGGCGAACTGGGGCTGACGCTGTGCGGCGACACCGGCTCGGTGACGCTCAACATCACGCGCGGCGATCTGCGCAAATTCTGGCGGCGCCGTCTGTTCGCGTCGCTCTTCATCGAATGAACTGTCTTCCGACTCTCGCCGCATGACCCGAATCGTTACGCGCAGCTGCGCTCCCGCCGACACCGAAGCGCTCATCCGCCACGGCCTGCATCCCGTCCTTGCGCGGCTGTACGCGTCGCGCGGCGTGTGCCTGCCCGATGAAATCGAAACCGGCCTCGCGCGCCTCACGCCGCCGACGTCGCTCAAAGGCTGCGACGCGGCAGCGGCGCTGCTCGCCGATGCGCTCGAAAGCAATCGCCGCATGCTGGTGGTCGCCGATTACGATTGCGACGGCGCGACCGCCTGCGCGGTCGCCGTGCGCGGCTTGCGGATGTTCGGCGCGCAGATCGATTACCTCGTGCCGAACCGCTTCGAATACGGCTACGGCCTGACGCCGGAAATCGTCGCGCTGGCCGCGCAGCGCGCGGGCGGCCGCCCCGATCTGCTGATCACCGTCGACAACGGCATCGCGAGCGTCGACGGCGTCGAGGCGGCGAACGCGCTCGGCATCGACGTGCTCGTCACGGATCACCACCTTCCCGGCGACGAGTTGCCCGCGGCCCGCGCCATCGTCAATCCGAACCAGCCGGAGTGCGCGTTTCCGAGCAAGTGCATCGCGGGCGTCGGCGTGATGTTCTACGTGCTGCTCGCGCTGCGCGCCGAATTGCGCAAGCGCGGCGCATTCAGCGACGCGCGGCCCGAGCCGCGCCTCGACGGCCTGCTCGATCTCGTCGCGCTCGGCACGGTGGCCGATGTCGTGAAGCTCGACAGCAACAATCGCGTGCTGGTCGCGCAAGGCCTGCAGCGCATCCGCAACGGGCGCATGCAGCCCGGCATCGCCGCCCTGTTTCGCGCCGCGGGGCGCGATGCGCGCAGCGCGTCGGGATTCGATCTCGGCTTCGCGCTCGGACCGCGCCTGAACGCAGCGGGACGTCTGTCGGACATGTCGCTGGGCATCGAATGCCTGACGACAGACGATGTCGGACGCGCGTGGGAACTCGCGCAGCAACTCGACACGATGAACCGCGAGCGGCGCGAGATCGAAGCAGGCATGCAGCAGCAGGCGCTCGACGACCTGTCGACAGTCGATCCCGCCGGCTCGACGACGATCACGCTGTTCAATCCCGGCTGGCATCAGGGCGTGATCGGCATCGTCGCGGGGCGGCTGAAGGAGAAGTTTCACCGGCCGTCGTTCACGTTCGCGCTCGCCGACGACAGCGGCGAAACGATCAAGGGCTCGGGACGCTCGATACCCGGCTTCCATCTGCGCGACGCGCTCGATCTGGTGTCCAAGCGCGAACCGGGGTTGATCGCGAAGTTCGGCGGCCACGCGATGGCGGCGGGCCTGACGATCGCCACATCCGACCTGCCGCGCTTCACGGCGGCTTTCGAGCAGATCGGTCGCGAATGGCTGACGGCAGAGGTGCTGGCGCGCACCGTCGAAACCGATGGCGAACTGGAAGACGCATACTTCACGCCGCAATTCGTCGAGATGCTGGACGCCGCCGTGTGGGGTCAGGGCTTTCCGGCACCTGTTTTCTCCGGCGAATTCGATGTGATGTCGCAGGCGCTCGTGAAGGACAAGCACCTGAAGCTGCAACTGATGCGCGGACGCCAGCGTTTCAACGCGATCTGGTTCAATCACACGACTCCGCTGCCGGCGCGGACCACGGTTGCCTATCGGCTTTCGGCCGATACGTGGAATGGGGTTGCGCGGGTGCAGCTTATTGTCGAGCACGCCGTGCTGTAGGTGCTGCTGGCGCAGCGGGCTCTTTTTGCTGATCCGTTATAATTTTGGTTTTTTCTTTTGCTGGCGTTCGCTTTTTGCTGGCGTTTGGTCTTTGCTGGCATCCGCTCTTTGCTGGCATCCGCTCTTTGCTGGCATCCGCGTGGCGCCTGCGCGGCGCGGGCGTTGCCCCTGTGCGGGGCGGCACCTACTTTTCTTTGCCGGCTGCAAAGAAAAGTAGGCAAAAGAAAGCAGCATCAGCATTTACCCACGGCTCACAACGCCCCACGCCCGACCCCGCGTCAGAACGTTCGATGCTTAAAGCATTATGTAGGCGAGTGACGCGG
>BBSL01000601.1 GCA_001319865.1 Burkholderia sp. E7m39
GCGCCACGGCATTCCACGGCTCGCCGACGCACAGGCCGTCGAGCCGGTCCTGTTCGAGCGCCTCGACCATCTGCGGCGGCGGGATCACGACGCTTTCGATATCGCGCAACGGATGCACGCCTTGCGACGCGAGCCAGGCATACAGCCACATCGCGTGTGTGCCCGTCGGGAAGGTCTGCGCGAAAACGGGTTTGTGACCGAGCGTGGCGAGCGCGGCGGGCAACGTCGGGTGCTCGTCGAGCGCGGCCGCGAGCCGGTTCGACACGGTGATCGCCTGGCCGTTGCGGTTGAGCACCATCAGCACGGCCATGTCCGTCTGCGGACCGCCCAGCCCGAGTTGCACGCCGTAGACGAGGCCATAGAGCGCATGCGCGGCATCGAGATCGCCGGATAGCAGCTTGTCGCGTATCGCGGCCCACGACGGCTGCTTCAGCAACTCGATGGTCAGTCCGTGCGCGTGGCCGAATTCGAGCAGCTTCGCGGCGACGAGCGGCGCGGCATCGCTCAACGCGACAAAGCCAAGCCGCAAGTGCGTCTTTTCGAGCTTGCCCGATTCGGGGGAAGAAGAGAGGTGAGCGGGAGTGTTCATGAGCAGCGCTTCAATCTGGCAAGTCGGCGGCGGCGACCATCTGGCGCGCGATCTCGGCGAGCTTCACGCCCTGGTTCATCGCGCGCTTGCGCATCGCCGCGTAGGCGGCATGTTCGGTCATCTTTTGCGAGTCCATCAGCAGGCGTTTGGCGCGGTCGATCAGCTTGCGCTCCGCGAGTTCGCTTTCGGCCTGGGCGAGCCGCTCGCGCAATTGCGATTCTTGCGCGAAGCGCGCGAGCGCCACTTCGAGAATCGGCGCGAGGCGCTCCGTCGCGAGCCCTTCGACGAGATACGCCGTCACGCCCGCGCCGACGGCATCGCGGATCAGTTGCTGGTTTGCGTCGTTGCTGAACATCAGCACGGGGCGCGGCGCCGTCGCGTTCATGACGGCAAGCTGTTCGAGCGTGTCGCGCGACGGCGATTCCGTATCGATGATGACGACGTCGGGCCGTTGGCTCTCGACGGCCTTGTGCAGCGCATGCGGCGAAGCCGTCGCGGCGAGCATGTCGTAGCCAAGCTTCGCGAGCGCGTCGCGCAGCTCGCCGATCGGCTTGTCGGTGTCGGTTACGAGCAAGACGCGCAGCATGAATGGTCCGGCGTCGGGTGGAGCGGGTTGTGCAGATTCATGGGTCGCGCCGGCGATGCGCCGGGCATGCAGATGCCGGTTGCGGCGCGGCCGGCGAGGTCGTGTCGGGATTCGCTCATGATCGTAGTGATGGCGTCGTCTCGTGACCGGACCGCTTGGCCCGATGCGATGAACGTCGAACGTCATTGCCCGACTCGGGCGGCCCACGCGCGGCGGCCCGCCTTGTTCATTTGCGTTGGCTGACGCGTTTGGCGTTGGCCGTTTGTCGCCGCCGTGCGTCGTTGCAAGGCGCAACCGCGGTGCACGCAACTTGCATGCCATGTGGTTCGCGCCTGCGATGAAGGGCGTCGCGCGGGCGCTCGTATTTGACGGCAGGATGTAACGACGGCCTCGCGCACTGCGACAGTGCAAGAAGCCGCGTCTTGCACCGACTTGACGCGCGCGCCGTGCGCGTCTACGGCGCGATGCGGATTACCGCGAGCTAAGCCATCTGCCGTAGCTGCGCGGCGAGAAGGCGAATGTCAGCGCGATCATCGCCGACACGCACGACGCGAGCATGATCCACGCGGCCGAAAAGCTGCCCGTCAGGTCGCGCAGGTTCCCGGCGACGACGGGAGACATCGCCGCGACGATGAAGCCGACGCCTTGCATGAACGCGACCAGCCTGCCGGCGACGCGGTGATCGTCGGCATGATCGAGCGCTGTCACGAGCGTGAGCGAGAACGTGCCGCCAAGGCCCGCGCCCGCGATCGCCACCCAAACGAGCGGCGCGTCGTCCGGATACGCGAGCAATCCGACGATGCCCGTCAGTTGCGCGGCCAGTCCCGCGACGAGCCACGGCCGGCGATCGCGGAACGGCGCGGCGGCCAGCGGCAGCAACAGCGCGGCTGCGGCCTGGAAGACAGTCATGGCCGCCAGCAGCGAGCCGCTATGGGCGACGCTCGCGCCGCGCTGCTGATAGTACGCGGGCAGCCACGCGACGAGCGTCGTGTAGCCGCCGTTGACGAGGCCGAAGTGCAGGCCGAGCGCCCACGCACGGCGTTTGCGCCACATCGCGACTGGCGGCGCAGGTGCGGATGCCGGCGTGGACGCTGGCGCCGTGGCGGCGTCGTCCGGACGGCACGCGCGACGCTGCAGCGCCAACCAGCCAGCGCACGCGAGCGCGGCTGGCACGGCCCACAGGGCCAGACCCGCGTGCCACGAACCGGACGCCTTCGCGACAACCGGACTCAGGCTGGCGCCCAGTCCGCCGCCGCCCATGATCGACGCGGAGAAAAGGCCCATCGCGAGCGGC
>BBSL01000602.1 GCA_001319865.1 Burkholderia sp. E7m39
CTCTCAATAAACCGTTCGGCACGATCTGCCAGTTCTCGCCGCACGAAACGCGCGCGTCGCTCGCCGACTGGGTGAAGGTGCCCGGCGTCTATCCCGCTGGCCGTCTCGACTCCGATAGCGAGGGCCTGCTGCTGCTCACCGACGATGGCGCCTTGCAGGCGCGCATCGCGGAGCCGCGGCACAAGTTGATCAAGCGCTATTGGGCGCAAGTGGAAGGCGTGCCGGGCGCGAGCGATCTGAAAATACTCGCGCGCGGCGTCGATCTCGGCGACTACGTGACGCGTCCGTGCCGCGCGGAATTCGTCGAACCGGGCGATGCGCTGTGGGCGCGCACGCCGCCCATCCGCTATCGCGCCGCGATTCCGACAACGTGGATCGAGTTGTCGATCACCGAAGGCAAGAACCGGCAAGTGCGCCGCATGACGGCGGCTGTCGGCTTTCCGACGCTGCGTCTCGTGCGCGTCGGCGTCGGCGCGCTCGATATTTTTTCGCTCGGCCTGCAGCCCGGCGAGAGCACGGAACTGCCGCCGCGCGCGCCGTGGGACGGCCGCGCATAGCAAGCGACACCCCTGTGAAACGCGCGTCACCGGGTGGCTAAGCCGTTGTATCGACATTGCTTTTCTATTCGATTGCGCCGCTTGAAAAATGGTGGCGAAACGACGCACGCGGATTGAATGCGCCTCTGAATGCGCCTCTTTATCGCAGCTCAAAAAATTCCTCGAAAATTTCGTCAACCGTGTCGTCGCGTCACGCGTTATTCGACGCAGATGCCGCTGAAGCTGTCCGGCATTCAGCCTCAAGAGCCTTTGAAACAAGCCGCTCCAACGACGTGTACGAAGGTGTCTGAACGCTCGCAGCCGCAAAGAAAATTTCTTCGATGCGGATGTCAACCGAAAGGATGACGGCACGTTTAACGACATGACTCAATCTAACCGGGTCATTTGGTTAATTAACTAAAGCTGAGGATTCACACAATGAACAAACTGATCGCCGCTCTGGTCGCTGGTCTCTTCGCAACGGCAGCATTCGCACAAGCTTCGGCACCGGCAGCAGCTTCGGCAGCTCCGGCAGCTCCCGCAGCAGCAGCTTCGTCGCACAAGGCAACGAAGAAGGTTTCGCACAAGAAGTCGCACAAGAAGGCAGCAGCTCCCGCAGCAGCATCGGCAGCTTCGGAATAAGTTTGTCGCAATAACGCAGTCAAGAATTTGCAGTATTGCCGTTCTTACGGCGTTGAAAGGCAGATGGCCGCAGGGCTCTCTGCCTTTTTGTTTTTGACGCGCTCGCGTAACATTCGCGGTTCATATTCAGCAAGGAGCTACGTCGTGCGATTTTCACTGCGCCCGTTGATCGCGCGCTTCGCGATTGCCATTGCATTGCCCATTGCCGCATTGTCGGCCGTTTCGCTTGCCGCGCTGTCCGCGCAGGACGCTCTCGCGCAGCAGCTGCCTCAGGGTGCAAAACAGGCTGGCGATTTTCCGCGCGCGAAGCTGAGCGCGGGCATGTTCGTGATCGACGCCGCCGTCGCAGCGAACGATGCCGATCGCGAGCAAGGCCTGATGTATCGCACGCAACTTGCGCCGAATGAAGGCATGCTGTTCGTGTTCGGCGAGAACGCCGTGCATTGCTTCTGGATGAAGAACACGTTGATCCCGCTGTCGATCGCGTTCATGCGCGCGGACGGCACGATCACCGACATCGACGAGATGCAGGCGGAAACCACCAACAACCATTGCCCGCGAAACAACGGCGTATATGCGCTCGAAATGAGCAAGGGCTGGTTCGAGTCGAAGGGCATCAAGCCCGGCATGAAGATTCAGGGTCTGCCCGCGCCGCAATAGGCGTCGCGCGAACCGTTCACGGTCGCCGCTTCATGACGAGCCGGCGCAGCCGCAAGGCGCGCCGGCTTTTTTGCGTCCGCTGCGCCGCAACGCGCCCGCAACGCACCGCCGGGCGCGCGCTGGCAGGATTCCTGCAAAAGCCGGGGCGACACGCTATTCTTATAGTCTCACCAGCAGCACCGAGTCGTCCGGGCCCCCGCAGCAACCAGGCGGAAAGTCCGGCGCCATTTACCGGCGCGCCTACTCATGGAGGTTCACGTGCCCCGCAAGACTCCTATCGAGCGATATCGGAACATCGGTATCAGTGCTCACATCGATGCCGGCAAGACCACCACCACCGAACGCATTCTTTTCTACACCGGCGTGACCCACAAGATCGGCGAGGTTCACGACGGCGCGGCCACGATGGACTGGATGGAGCAGGAGCAGGAGCGCGGCATCACGATCACATCGGCGGCCACGACGGCCTTCTGGAAAGGCATGGCCGGCAACTATCCGGAGCACCGGATCAACATCATCGACACGCCGGGACACGTCGACTTCACGATCGAAGTCGAGCGCTCGATGCGCGTGCTCGACGGCGCGTGCATGGTGTA
>BBSL01000603.1 GCA_001319865.1 Burkholderia sp. E7m39
AAGGTTGAAATACAGATGAATGACAAGCCGTCCGGGCTGACGCTCAATCGCACGACGGTCCTGCTGCTCGTGCTCGCGCTGGCCGTGATCTGGTTCGTGCCGCTGGGCTGGCGCCACCTGCTGCCAAGCGACGAAGGCCGCTACGCGGAGATGGCCCGCGAAATGTTCGTCACCGGCGACTGGATCACGCCGCGCTACAACGGCTACAAGTACTTCGAAAAGCCGCCGCTGCAAACCTGGGCGAATGCGCTGTCGTTCGCGTGGTTCGGCATCGGCGAATGGCAGGCGCGCCTGTACACGGCGCTGACGGGGTTTGCGGGCGTGCTGCTGATCGGCTACACGGGCGCCCGTGTATTCAACGTCGCGACGGGCCTGTTCGCCGCGCTCGTGCTCGCTAGCGCGCCGTACTGGTATCTGATGGGCCACTTCAACACGCTCGACATGGGCCTGTCGTTCTGGATGGAAGTCACGCTGTGCGCGCTGCTGCTCGCCCAGCGCCCGGGGCTCCCCGCGCGGGAGCAGCGGCTCTGGATGTGGCTCGTGTGGGCGTCGATGGCGCTCGCGGTGCTGTCCAAAGGACTGGTCGGGCTGATCCTGCCAGGCGCCGTGCTGGCGCTGTACACGTTGATCGCGCGCGACTGGGCGCTCTGGAAGCGCCTCTATCTGGTGAGCGGACTGATCGTGTTCTTCGCGGTCGTCACGCCATGGTTCGTGCTCGTGCAGGACCGCAACCCCGAGTTCTTCAACTTCTTTTTCATCGTGCAGCAGTTCAGGCGTTATCTGACGCCCGAGCAGAACCGCCCAGGCGCGTTCTACTACTTCCTGCCCGTGATGCTGGTCGGCTTTTTGCCTTGGCTGTCGGTGACGCTGCAGAGCGTTCGCCATGCGTCGCGCATGCCGCGACAGGCCAACGGCTTTGCGCCCGTCACGCTGCTGTTCGTGTGGAGCGCTTTCATTTTCCTGTTCTTCAGCGCGTCACACTCGAAGCTGATCTCCTACACGCTTCCCATCGCGCCTGCGCTGGCGCTCGTGATCGGCATGTACCTGCCCCTCGTCACCCGCGAGCAGTTCCACCGGCATCTGACGGGCTACGCGCTCTTTCTCGTCGCGGGCGGCTTTGGCGCAGTGTTCCTCGGGCGGCTCGGCGATGCGCGCAACCCGAATGCGCTGTACCTGGAATTCCGCGTATGGGTGTTCGCAGCGCTCGCCGTCGGCCTCGTCTTCACGCTCGCGGCGATCGCGATCAACCGGCGCGGCACGCGTGCCGCGAACGCGGCGTCCAATGGCTTGCAGAGCGGCGCGACGATCGGCCTGCCGATGAGTGCGACGGTCGGTGCGCCGACAGGTTCGCCGTTGGGCGTGCCCGTCAGCGCGCTGCATGCCGCGCCAGCCGCCACGGGCGCGCGAACCTGCGCCAACGGCGTCTTCAAGGCGGCGACGGCGTTCGGCATCGGCTGGGTGCTGCTCGCGACGGTCGCGGGCACGGGGCACGACGTGTTCGGCCGGCTGTCGTCGGGCGCGCCGCTCGCGCCTGCCGTGAAGGCCGCGCTCGCGAAGCTGCCCGCCGACACGCCGTTCTATTCAGTCGGCGTGCTCGATCACACTGTGCCGTTCTATATCGACCACACGATGATCATGGTCGAGCACCCGGACGAACTGGCCTTCGGCGTGTCCGTCGAACCGGAAAAATGGGTGCCGACGATCCCGCAATGGGTCGAGCGCTGGAAAACCGACCGTTACGCGATGGCGCTGATGTCGCCCGACCGCTACAAGGAATTCAGCGCGCAACATCTGCCGATGACCGTGGTCGCGCAAGACAGCCGCCGCGTGATCGTCGAGAAACCGGCGGCGCCAGCCGGTACTGCCGAGGCTCAGCCCGGCACGGCGGCCGCACCGCCGCAGCCGCAGCCGCAGCAGTGACCGCACTTTTCCCACGACAACCTGTTCAATGAACCCGATTTCGCTTTTCTGCATCCTGGCGGGCGTCGCGTTGAACGCGACCGCGCAACTTTTGCTGAAGGCCGGCACCAACGCCGTCGGCCATTTCGACTTCACGCTGTCCAACGTCATCCCCGTCGGTCTGCGGATCGCCACGCAGCTGCCCATCATCGGCGGGCTCGCGTGCTATGTGCTGAGCGTGGTGGTGTGGATCGTCGGGCTGTCGCGCGTGGATGTCTCGATCGCCTATCCGATGCTGTCGCTGGGCTATGTCGTGAATGCCTTCGCCGCCTGGTACCTGTTCGGCGAAGTGCTATCGGCGCAACGCCTCGTCGGCATCGGCGTGATTCTGGTCGGCGTGTTCATCGTCGCGCGCAGTTGAGCGCCGCGCTTCACTCCGTTCGTGCGCCGTTTGCGGCCGTTCATGCGCGATTCATCCCGCTATGTAGCGCAATGGCCCTGGCAAGCGGGCGCGCGTCTGTTATTTTCTTCTGAA
>BBSL01000604.1 GCA_001319865.1 Burkholderia sp. E7m39
CGTGAAGGTCAGTTGACCGAGCACGCGCTGCGCTTCGGCGGCGTCGTTGCAGACGACGCTCAACGCGCCGCAACGCTCGCCGTACAGCGAGAAATTCTTCGAGAACGAATTCGCGACGATCATCGGCACGTCCGCATCGGCGAGCATGCGCACGCACGCGGCATCTTCTTCGAGGCCGTCGCCGAAACCCTGATACGCCATGTCGACGAACGCGATCAGCTTGCGACGCTGCAGCACGGGAATCAGCTCGCGCCACTGCTCAGCCGTCAGGTCGACGCCCGTCGGGTTGTGACAGCACGCGTGCAGCAGCACGATGCTGCGCTCGGCCAGACCGTCGATCGTGTCGCGCATCGCGTCGAAGCGCAGGCCGCCCGTTGCGTCGTCGTAGTACGGATAGGTGTTGACCGTATGTCCCGCTGCTTCGAACACGACGCGATGATTTTCCCAGCTCGGATCGCTCAGCCACACCTGCGAGCCTGCGAAGTGGCGCTTGAGAAAGTCCGCGCCCACCTTCAGCGCGCCCGAGCCGCCCACGGTTTGCACCGTCGCGATGCGGCCCGCCGCGCGCGCCGCGCTTTCGGTGCCGAACACGAGCGCCTGTGCGGCGTCGCGATAGGCTGGCAGGCCGGACATCGGCAGATAGGAACGGGGCGTGCCCAGCGCGACGACGGCCGCTTCGGCTTCGCGCACCGACGACATCACGGGCAACGCGCCGCTCTCGTCGAAGTAGATGCCAATGCTCAGGTTGACCTTGTTCGTGCGCGGGTCGCGCTGGAAGTCTTCGTTCAGGCTCAGGATCGGGTCGCCGGGATAGGCAGGAATGTGTTCGAACATGACGGTGTCTCTGACTGTGTGTAAGTGCTTGCGGAATGCGAGAGGTGCGGAAGGCACAGTGTCGGCGATAAGCGCGTGCCGTCACAATCAATCGATTTTGGATGATTCGTAAGTTTCGCTTTAGAATCGACGGATGGCCCTCACACGCATCACCATACGCCAATTCGAGGCGTTTCTCGCGATTGTCGATCAGAACAGCATTGCTGCCGCGGCGCAACGGCTGGGGCTCACATCGTCCGCCGTGAGCCAGCTGCTCGCGGAACTGGAGCGTGAACTGGGCTTTCGTCTGTTCGATCGCACGACGCGTCGCGTGAGCCTGTCCACGGCCGGCCGCGATTTTCTGACGTCGGCGGAATCGGTGCTGCGGCATCTGCGCGCGGCCGAGCAGACGGCCAGCGACATCCGCAACCGCGCGGCGGGCATCGTGCGAGTAGGCGCGCCGCTCGTGCTCGCGAGCACGGCGATGCCATACGCGATCGCGGGCTATGCGGCGCAGAAGCCGAAGGTCGTGGTGCGTGTGGTGGATACGGATGTCGAGCAGCTGGTGGAGCGCGTCGCGAGCGGCGATGTCGATCTCGCCATCGGACCGGATCGCGCGACGGGCGACCGCGTGCAGCGCGAAGCGGTGTTCAGCAGCCCGTGGGTGTTGTGGTGCGCAGAGCATCATCCCCTCGCGCGCAAGCGGCGCGTGCGCTGGCAGGATCTGCGCGGCACGCCCATCATCGCGACGGGCCGCGATCACGAGGCGAGCGTCGCGCAGATGCTCGTCGATCAGCCAACGGACGCACGCATCGCGCCCGTCGAGGTCGTCGACAACGTCACGACGGCATTCGGTCTCGCGTCACAAGGTCTCGCCGTCACGCTCGCGCCCGCTTACGTGAGGCCGCTCGCGCAGACCTTCGGGCTGGCGATGCGGCGCGTCGTCGAGCCCGAAACGATACGCGAGGTGTGCATCTATCGTCCCGTCGACCGCTCGCTGTCGCCGCCCGCCGATGGCTTCGCGGAGTATCTCGGCGTCAGTCTGAAAGCGTGGGACCGCAAGACGCAAGGCGCCGCGTCCTGATCAGATTCGCGAGCTCACGCCGCAGTGCGCTCGCGCGAAGGGTAGCTATCGCGCTGCGGTGCATCGTGCATGCGATGCGTCGCGTGTTTCACCACCCGAGCGATCTTCACCGTCCGCGCCGCGCGCGACACTTGCGTGACAGCCGAAGGCTTCGACGTGGCGTCTGCGGGCGTGCGTGCCTGTTCAACCTGTGCGCCCTGCGCTGCATGTGCGGCCTGTGAAGCCTGTGCGGCTTGTGCAGCGGGTTCGACCCGCGGCAGCAACCGTCCATCCGCCCATGCGCGCAGCGTCTTACACGCGATCGTTCCGATCACCACGTTGGCCGCGACGAACAGCGCGATGGCCAGCCACTGCACCGTGCCCGCCGCGCCGCGCTCGACCATGCGCAGCGCGAGCGTCGGCAGCGCGGCGGCGCCGAACGTGAACGCCCAATACGACGGCGTGAACGGCTGACGGCGAATCCACGGCAGCAGACGCAGCACCAGCAGCGCCTGATACAGGCCATAGCCGAGCAACGCATAGGCGAACACAT
>BBSL01000605.1 GCA_001319865.1 Burkholderia sp. E7m39
GCTCGGCCGGTTGTTGCCCGAGCGGCCCGTGCCGCCGAACGGCGCCGCCGACGACGCGCCGTTGGTGGGCCGGTTCCAGTTGACGATGCCCGCGCGGATCGCGCGCTGGAAATGCGTCCACAGTGCTTCGTCGTCGGCGAGCAGCCCCGCAGACAGGCCGAATGCCGTGTCGTTGGCGCCCGCGATCGCGTCGTCGAACGAGCCGTAGCGAACGATCTGCGCGAGCGGCCCGAAATGCTCTTCGTCGGGTAGTGCCGATACGTTCGTCACGTCGAGAATGGCGGGGCTCACGAAGCCGAGCTTCGGATCGCGCTGCGTCATCTTCAACAGGGGCTTCGCGCCGTCGGCGATCAGCCGCGCCTGCGCTTCGACAAGACGCGCGGCCGCGCGCGCCGAAATCACGGCGCCCATGTACGGCTGCGGATCGGCGTTGTATTCGCCCACGGCAATGCGCGAACTCACCTCGACCAGACGCGCGACGAAACGATCGCCGAACGCATCATTGGGCACGAAGATGCGGCGCGCGCACGTGCAGCGCTGCCCGGCCGACAGAAACGCCGATTGAATCGTGTGATGGACGGCGGCATCGAGATCGTCGACGGGCGCGATCACGAGGGGATTGTTACCGCCCATTTCGAGCGCAAGCACGATCTCGGGACGTCCGCCAAACTGCCTATGCAGCAGCGTGCCCGTGTCCGAACTGCCCGTGAAAAACAGCCCGTCGATCTGCCGGTGATTCGCGAGCGCAATGCCCGTGTCCTTCTCGCCCTGCACGAGGTTCAGCACGCCCGCGGGCAGACCCGCGTCGCGCCACACTTCGACGGTCGCGCGCGCGACGCCCGGCGCGAGCTCCGACGGCTTGAACACGACCGCGTTGCCTGCGATCAGAGCGGGCACGATGTGCCCGTTGGGCAAATGGCCCGGAAAGTTGTACGGACCGAACACGGCCACCACGCCGTGCGGACGATGACGCAGCACAGCCGTGCCGTCCGCCATCGCGGCCCGCCGTTCGCCCGTGCGCTCGTTGTACGACTGGATCGAGATCTCGACCTTCGCCGCCATCGACGCGACTTCCGTGCGCGCTTCCCACAGCGGCTTGCCCGTCTCGCGGCCGATCGCTTCCGCAATCGCTTCCTTGCGCTCGGTGATCAACGCCGCGAACCGGCGCACCACGGCGACGCGCTCGTCGAGGCTCACGGCCGACCACAGCGCGAACGCGCGGCGCGCGCTGGTCACGGCGCGCTCGACATCGTCCGCCGATGCGCTATGGCCTTCCCACACAGTCGCGCCCGTGCCGGGATTGCGCGATGCGAATGCGTGTCCTGTGCCGGCGACCCATTCGCCGTCGATGAAAAGCTCGCTCATGTCGATCCTTGTTTCTGTTTCATTTGCGTGCATCATGTGCGCGCATCATTTGCGTACAAGCGGCAGCACGCGCACGGGCTCGCCTGCCTTCACGTTCAATGCCGCCGCCTCGTCCGCGGGCAGACGGAACACACCGTTCTCGACGACGCCCGCCGCGACGCCCGTGCGGAAGTCCTCTAGCGACGTGTTCGATACGAGCGAACGCGCGCCGCCTTCCTGCGCATCGACAGCCGCGATCTCGACAGGCACGACGACGCTCTCGCGCACCGTGCGCAAGTCCGCGATGTGACATTCGAGCACGGGGCCCGCATCGAAGATGTCGACGTGATTCTCGTAACGCAGCCCTTCCGCTTCGAGCATCTTGCGGGCGGGCAGCGTGTCGCTGTGCGTAAGCGCGATGGCGTGCTGCGCCTCTTCCGGCAACAGTTCGACGTACACGGGAAAGCGCGGCATCAATTCGGCGAGAAACGACTTGCGCCCGTGCGAGCTGAGATAGTCCGCGGCGTTGAAGTCGATCTGATAAAAATGCGAGCCGACCGCGCGCCAGAACGGCGACGTGCCGTCCGCATCGAAATGGCCGCGAAGCTCGGCACAGATGCGCTGCGGAAAGCGCTCGCGAAACTGCGCGATGAACATGAAACGCGAGCGCGACAGCAGGCCGCCCACGCCATGCGCACGATAACGCGGGCTCAGGAACAGCGAGCACACTTCGGCGTAGCCCGTCAGATCGTGCGAGATGTTCAGCGCGCGCATGCGCGTCCAGATGCCGAGATCCTGCGACGCATGCACCACCGTGCTCACGCGATAGTTGTAGAACGGCTGCTCGAGTCCCACGGCCGTTTCGATGCCGCAGACGCCGGCGATGTCCTTCGTCTGCGAATCTTCCATCACGAAGAAGTAGCCCTTCTCGTGCGGCGCGGCCTTGTCTTCGAGCGTGCGGCGCGCGCGGTCGATGCGCGCGGCCAGTGCATCGCGATCCGGCTTGAAGGTCGTGAGCCCCGGGCCGGTCTCCTGAGCGAGCGCGACGAGCGCGTCCACATCGCCCGTC
>BBSL01000606.1 GCA_001319865.1 Burkholderia sp. E7m39
CAAAGGCAAGCCCGCAACACCAGCGTGGGCAGCAACGACCGCCATCGCGGATGCCAGCGAAAAGGCACGCACACAACAAAAACACCCGCGCCGCCCAGGCGCCCCTCCACCAGCGTCGCAGACAAAAACCCTACCTCAATCCAGCATGAGTCTGCCCAGTAGTCTCGACAACCAGCAGTCCCGCCCGCAACCCCGGCTTGACGGCAGCATTGGGAAACACGATCCGCTCCTCGTCGTGACGCACGACATACCGATACTCGCCATCGCGCGCGAGCAAAGTCCCGCGTCCATACGCGGTGAAATTCGCGACATCGCTGGCGAGCAGCAACTCGAAATCGTCGCTTCGCTTGGTGATCTGATCGATCACCGTGAAAACGCGTGGCAGCGGCAATCCATCATCGCCCTGCCCGCCGCCGACCAGCTGCCGCAGCGCGGCATCCGCGCCCGCAAACCTCGCCAAGTCGTTCTGCCCAAATGGCCTGACCTTGCCGAGCTCGAGCGTGCACGCATCCGCGCCGCAAGCCTCGGCGGTGAAGTGCGAAAAGGTGTTGCCCTTCGTCGTGTGCAGCAGCACGGCCGCAATGCGCGCATCGCGCAACCACTCGAACATGGCGCGCGATAGCGGCGCGCCCGTATGCGGCAGCAACGCGAACTGCTCGAACACGGAGGCACGAATTGCCGTGTGCATGTCGATATGCCAACGCGCGCCCGGCATATCCGGCGCCGCCGCGAAAAAATGCTCCGCAGCCTGCTCCAGCACGGCCGCGCGAGGCGCCTCGCGGCTCGCGGGCAACTGCGCATGTCGGCCGCTGAAAAGCCGGTTCAGATCGTCGTCGATATAGCGGCACGACTCGCGCATCGCCTGCACGTTGCCGAGCACCACGAGCAGACGGCACGCGAGCGCGGCCTGTCCCCGCGCGATGTCGCGCACCAGCAGCGACAGCAACTCGATGGGCGCCGTCTCGTCGCCGTGAATACCCGCCGACGCAAGCACGCTGTGCCCGACGCCGCCCGACGACGACGCCGGCTCCAACTGCAACACGCCGTCGTCGATCCACGTCCAGCGCGCGCCGCTCGCGCATTCGCCCTCTTGCGCAGCGTCGGCGGGACGATTGCCGGCGAGCGTGAACGCGAGGAAGTCGTCGAGCATGGCGGGCATCGACTTCTCAGCGCTGGAAGTCATACAGCGAGCCCAGACCCAGAATCTGCGTCAATTCGTCGAGCGCGGTGCGCGACTCGACGAGCAATTGCGGATCGGAGAGATCCGTGGGTGCAAGTCGGTCGCGATAGTGCTTCTCGATCCATCCGTCGAGACGCGCGAAAAGCGTGTCGTCGATCCACACGCCCGGCGTCACCGCGCCGCGCTCCGCCTCGTTCAGCACGACACGCAGACGCAGGCACGCCGGGCCGCCGCCGTTCTTCATGCTCTCGCGCAGATCGAACACGAGCACGTCGTCGATGGGCGCCGTGCTCGCGACGAGTTCGTCGAGGTAAGCGGCCACGCGCGGATTCTCGCGGCTCTCCTGCGGCACGACGAGCACCTGCTTGCCGTCGCGGTTCAACAGCAACTGGCTGTTGAACAGATACGACGACACGGCATCGGCGACCGTCACCTGCGCTTCAGGCACTTCGATCACATTGAATTCGCCGTTGAGCTTCGACAGCTTCGCGCGCAGTTCGTCGTACACCGCGTTCTGGTCGACGAACGCGAGCTGATGGCAAAACAGCGTGCGCGCATTGCCGACGGCGATCACGTCATTGTGGAACACGCCGGCATCGATCACTTCGGGCGTCTGCTGCGCGTACACGGTCGCATCGTCGGCGAGTCCGTGACGATGCGCAACGGCGCGGCTCGCCTCGAAGGTCTGGCGCGCGGGGTAACGCTTCGGCTCCGCGCCGCGGCGATATTCGCTGCGCCCATACACGAAGAACTCGACGCCCTTCGCGCCATACTGCGCGCAAAACCGCGTGTGATTCGCCGCGCCTTCGTCGCCGAGCGCAGGCGTGCCGGGCAACGCTTCGTGCACGACGAAGCGCGCCGGGTCCGCGAAAATCGCGCGCAACGTGCGTGCCGTCGCCTGATGCTCGATCGCGCGATGCAGCTTGCTCGTCAGGTTGGCGGGCGTGAAGTGCACGCGGCCATCGTGCGTGTCCGCCGACGGGCTCACGGTCGCCGCGTTCGCCGTCCACATCGCGGATGCCGAACTCGCCGCCGCGAGCAGCTCAGGCGCGTTCTGCGCGACGCGCGCGATCACGCTCGCGTCGTCGCCGGAAAAACCGAGTTCGCGCAACAGGCGCATCGACGGACGTTCCTGCGGCGGCAGCACGCCCTGACTGAAACCGAGGTCGGCGAGCTGCTTCATCTTGCGCAGACCCTGCTTGGCCNCCGCCTTCGGATTCGCGATGGACT
>BBSL01000607.1 GCA_001319865.1 Burkholderia sp. E7m39
CGTCAATCACGATGCGTAGCCCGGCAAGCCTTCATTTCTACATTATTGGAGAGCGGCACATGTCACACAGAGATGGAATTGCTGGCAACTTGCCGAGCGGAACGGGCCACGCATCCGGCGTGGCTGCGCGCTTCGATGCCGTATCGGCAGAGTTTCGCCATCATCTTGCTGTGATCGATTCGACTGGCGAAGAAAGCTATGCCGCCCTCGCCGAACGTTCGGCGCGGCTCGCCACCGTTCTGCGCTCCATGGGACTGGAACCGGGCGAGCGCTGCGCCATCATGGTGCCGCGCAGCCGGGACACACTGGCCCTGATCCTCGCGATCCTGCGTGTGGGCGCTGTCTATGTGCCGCTGGACCCTGCCTACCCGCGCGCGCAACTCGATTTCATCGTTGCCGATTGCACGCCGAAGCTGATCGTCGCAGAAAGCGCTGCACTCGGCAGCGTCGGCGCCCTGAACGGCACGCTGGTCGATCTGGCCGGGATCATGGCGTCGTCA
The DNA here is from genome assembly GCA_001319865.1 of Burkholderia sp. E7m39. Classification (GTDB taxonomy): domain Bacteria; phylum Pseudomonadota; class Gammaproteobacteria; order Burkholderiales; family Burkholderiaceae; genus Paraburkholderia; species Paraburkholderia bengalensis. The sequence continues at coordinate 501 of BBSL01000607.1, forward strand.
CAGGAAGCCGATCCCGCCACGCTGCAAAGCTGTGGCCGCAACGACCCAGCCTACATCATGTACACCTCGGGCTCGACGGGCAAACCGAAGGGCGTGATCGTGCCGCACCGCGCGATCCTGCGGCTCGTCCATGGCCAGACGTTCACGGCGCTCACGCCGCAGACGCGCTTTCTCAACCTCGCGCCGCTCGCCTTCGATGCGAGCACGCTCGAAATCTGGGGCCCGCTGCTCAATGGTGGCTGCGCCGCGATCATCAACGAGGTGCAGCCTTCGCTCGACACCATTGCCGCCGAGATTGCGCGACTCGGTGTCACGAGCGCCTGGTTCACGGCCGGCCTCTTCAACGCGCTCGCCGACTATCGGCTGGAAGCGTTCGCGCCGCTCAAGGAAGTGCTGACGGGCGGGGACGTGCTGTCGCCCGTGCACGTGCGCAAGGTCATGGAGGCGCATGCCGCGCTGCAGGTCATCAATGGTTATGGTCCGACGGAGAACACGACCTTCAGCTGCTGCTACCGCATTCCGCGCGACGGCGCGGCGCTCGCCAACGGCGATGCCATTCCCATCGGCGATGCCATTGCGGGCACGCGCGTCCATATCGTCGATGACAAGCTGTCTCCCGTTGCCGAAGGCGAAGTCGGCGAGCTGGTGGTGGGCGGCGACGGCGTGGCGCTCGGCTATCTCAATCGTCCCGAACTGACGGCGGAGAAGTTCGTCGACGACGTCTTCTCGACGGGCGCGAAACTCTACCGCACAGGCGACCTGGTGCGCCGCCGTCCGGACGGCGCGATCGATTTCCTCGGCCGCAACGACCGGCAGATCAAGATCGCCGGCAAGCGCATCGAACTCGATGAAATCGAACACGCGCTGCGCGCGGCGCCCGGTGTCGCGGATGCCGCCGTTGCGGCCTTCGACGGCCGCACGGGCAAAGCGATTGCCGCCTTCGCGAAAGCCGATAGCGCGGCCGCCGGCGCCCTGGCGAACGAGATACGCGCGTATCTGAAGTCCGCTCTGCCCGGCTACATGCTGCCGACGGAACTGCACATCCTGCCCACCTTCCCGCTGACGCCGAACGGCAAGATCGATCGCAAGGCCCTGCTTGCGGGACTCGACACGCCCGCTGCGGCAACCGCGGCAGCCCCAGCGGTCGAAGCGATCGACGACGATATCGCGGGCAAGCTGGCCGCCGTATTCGAAGGACTGCTCGGGCACGCCGCCGACCGGCGCGCGAACTTCTTCGACCTCGGACTGCGCTCGCTGGATCTGATGCGAGCGCACGCGATCATCATGCGCGACGTGTCGGCCAAGGTCGCGCTGGTGGATCTGTTTCGCCATCCCAACGTCGAGGCGCTCGCCACGCATCTGCGGGAAAGCCTCGCGACGGCGCACGCCGGTCTCGCCCGTCGCCGCCGCGACGCGGATAGCGGGGCCATCGCCGTCATCGGCATGTCCGGGCGCTTTCCGGGGGCGCGCAACGTCGCCGAGCTGTGGGCCAACCTTCTCGCGCGCCGCGACTGCATCACGCATTTCGACGTTGAGGAACTCGAAGACAGTTTCGACGACAGCGCCCGGCGCGACGCGAACTATGTGAAAGCCCGGCCGATCCTCACCGACGTCGACCGCTTCGATGCCGGCTTCTTCGGCATGCTGGCACGCGAAGCGGCGCTGACCGACCCGCAACAGCGCCTGTTCCTCGAGATCGCGTGGGAAGCATTCGAAGACGCGGGCTATGATCCCGCGACAATCACGGGTGCCGTCGGCGTGTTTGCGGGCACGTCGTTGAACACGTACTTCCTCAAGCACGTGCTGACCGATCGCGGTGTGATCGATGAATTCACGAGCCAGTTTCAGATCGGCGAGTATCAGAAGCTGGTTGGCGCGGGCGACTTCGTCTCCACGCGCACTG
>BBSL01000608.1 GCA_001319865.1 Burkholderia sp. E7m39
ATTTCGCGTGACTGGATCGGTTTGGCGACGAAAGGCAAACGCCCCGGACCTGAGCGCGCGCTCGCGTGACTCGTCCGTCGAAATCACGCAGACCGGGATGTGGCGTGTCGTCATATCGTTTTTCAGCCGTCCCAGGACACGCCAGCCATCCATGTCCGGCAGGAACAGATCGAGCGTGATGACATCGGGTTTGAACTCAGTCGCAAGCGCCAACGCAGGTGCGCCGAGCGGGCTGACGAGTCCCTTGAATCCCTGCTCTCGCGCGACGTCGAGCAGAAAGTGAGCAAACGCCAGATCGTTTTCGACGATCATCAGCACGCGATCACCGGCCATGATGTCAAACCGGTCGTCCTTGGGTGTGACGGCGAGCTCGCGTGTTTCGCTCACGACGTTGTCGGTGAAATCATGCGCGGCAACCTGATCGATCCTGATGGCGGTCCCGTCGCGCACGGCTGCTGGCGCTTCGTCGCCGGATGCAGCAACCGTCTTGCGCGCGACGCGCGCCGTTTCAGCCGACACCGGCAAATAGAGCGTAAACGTGCTGCCCTTGTTCGGCGAACTGACGAGCCGGATTTCCCCGCCCAGCAACTTCGACAGTTCGCGGCTGATCGCGAGGCCAAGACCCGTGCCGCCATATTTTCGACTCGTGCTGCCATCGGCCTGCTGGAATGCCTCGAAGATGATCTGCTGCTTGTCCGCCGATATGCCAATGCCCGTGTCGGAGACCGAGAATGCGATGCAAGCCTGCGCTTCATCGAGTCCTTCACTGTCCGCACTCCAGCCGCCCGACACCTCGTCAACCGACAGCGTCACGTGACCTCGATGGGTGAACTTGAACGCATTCGACAGCAGGTTCTTGAGAATCTGTTGCAAGCGCTTGATGTCCGTGCGAATCGATGCAGGCAGGTGCGCCCCGAGTTCGATGACGAATTCGACGTTGCGCGCCTCGGCCACATGCCGGAACGTGCGCTCCACATAAGACGTCAGGTCTGCGAGGCGATGCTCGGCAAAATCCATCGCGACGGTGCCCGATTCGATCTTCGACAGGTCGAGAATGTCGTTGATCAGCATCAGCAGTTCGTTGCCTGACGAGTGAATGGTTCGCGAGAATTCGATCTGCCTTGCCGACAGGTTCCCCTCGGAGTTCTTGCAAAGCTGGTCGGAAAGAATCAACAGGCTGTTGAGCGGCGTGCGAAGTTCGTGGGACATGTTGGCCAGAAACTCCGACTTGTACTTCGACGTCAATGCGAGCTGCTTGGCCTTTTCCTCGAGCGCCTGGCGCGCCTGCTCGACTTCTGTGTTCTTGCGTTCGACTTCCTGGTTCTGGTGCGCCAGCAAGCGCGCCTTCTCCTGCAGTTCTTCGTTCGTCGTCTGCAGTTCTTCCTGACGGCTCTGCAGTTCGCGGGCGAGGGACTGCGACTGCTTGAGCAGATCTTCCGTCCGTGTGTTGGCTTCGATCGTATTGATGACGATGCCGATACTTTCTGTCAGCTGATCGAGAAACGCGAGGTGTGTCGGATTGAAGCACTCGGACGACGCCAGCTCGATCACGCCCTTCACCTGCCCTTCGAAAATAACGGGCAACACGAGAACGTTGTGAGGCACGACGCTGATCAGTCCCGACGTAATGCGAATGCGTTCGCTGGCCGATGACTCCAGCAGGATCTTGCGCCGCTCGACAGCGCATTGCCCTATCAGCCCTTCGCCTAGCTGCACGCGCTTGCCATGCGACGAATGTCCGCTCGATGCATAACTCGCCATCAATCGCAGCGACGCAGCGTGTTCGGACGAGTCGAGCACGAAGAATTCCGCCTGCTGGACGCCAACCACAGGCGCCAGTTCGGACAGGATCAGTTGCCCGACCGAGACGAGATCCTTCTGCCCTTGCAGCATGCGGCTGAATTTCGCGAGGTTCGTTTTCAACCAGTCCTGTTCGGTATTGACCTGTGTCGTGTCCTTCAGGTTACGGATCATCTCGTTGATCGTATCCTTCAGCGCGGCCACTTCGCCCAACGCCTCGACGGTAATGGATCGTGTCAGGTCGCCCTGCGTGACGGCCGTCGCCACTTCGGCAATCGCTCGCACCTGCGTCGTCAGATTCGCCGCGAGCTGGTTGACGTTCTCCGTCAGCCCCTTCCACGTGCCCGCCGCGCCTGGCACCTTGGCCTGCCCGCCGAGCTTGCCTTCCACGCCGACCTCGCGCGCGACGGTCGTCACCTGGTCGGCGAAGGTTGCAAGCGTTTCCGTCATGCTGTTGATGGTGTCCGCCAGCGCCGCGACCTCGCCTTTGGCTTCGACGGTGAGCTTGCGGGCCAGGTCACCGTTTGCAACGGCCGTCACCACCTTTGCGATGCCGCGCACCTGGCTCGTCAGATTGCCCGCCATG
>BBSL01000609.1 GCA_001319865.1 Burkholderia sp. E7m39
CTCGCCTTGCACGTTCTCGCTGCCCGCCGTGCCGAGCGCGTCGCCGAGCGCGCCCTTGCTGACGTGGTAGCTGATGGCCTTGCACGCGCGCGCAACGACCTCGATCAGCAGGCGCAGATCGGCGGGCAGATTGTTGTTCTCGCGCTGCTGCTCGATCAGATACTTCGTGAGAGTGGTTCGACGTTGCAAAGACATTGCTGTACTCCGGAGAGGCTTGGGAATTCCCTGATTTTAACCTTTCGATGTTCGTGTTCCGTGACTTTAAAAAATCGTTGTTGTTTCTGTTGCGATAGTGTGATCCGGGAAGGCGAGTCGAACCAGTCGGTCGGTCGGCATAGGAAAAGTGGCAGCGGCGCGGGCGAATGAAAAAAGCCGGCACGCGTGCCGGCTTTTACGAGCAGAGGCGGGAACCGATCAGGCCAGCGCTTTCTCGACGATTTCACGCACGTCGCGCGATTTGGCCTGCGTCGCGACGCTTTCCAGCGCGGCGCGCATCTGCTCGCGCAGCGTGGGCGTGAAGCGCCGCCACAGTTCCAGCGCCCGCGCGAGGCGCGCGGCGACCTGCGGATTGAGCGCGTCGAGCGCGATCACCTGGTCGGCCCAGAACGCATAGCCCGAGCCGTCTTCCGCGTGAAACTGCGCCGGGTTCGCCGAGCAGAAGCTGAAGATCAGCGAGCGCGCGCGATTCGGGTTCTTCAGGTTGAAGGCGGAATGCGTCATCAGCTTGCGCACGATATCGATCACCGGGCGCTGCTTCGTGCCGCGCTGCATGGCCTGCAGCGCGAACCACTTGTCGATGACGAGCGGCTCCTTCTCGAAACGGCGATAGAAGTCGTCGAGCGCGTCGGCCGCCGCTGCGCCGCCGTTCGACGCCGCCGCCGTCAGCAACGCGGACAGCGCAGCCGCGCGGTCCGTCATGTTGTTCGCCGAGTCGTACTGCGCCTTCGCGAGACGCACGGCGTCGGCGGGATCATCGAGTTCGGCCAGATACGCGAGCGCCAGATTCTTCAACGCGCGATGGCCGGCGGCTTCGGGCGTCGGCTTGTAGGCGCCGGGCGTCTGATGCTTGTCGTAAATGGCCAGCCAGTCGCCCTTGAGCGCCGACGCGAGACGCTTGCGCAGGAACTGCCGCGCGCTGTGCACGGCGGCGGGGTTCGATTCGTCCATCTGTTCGGCGAGGTACGCCTCGGACGGCAGCATCAGCGCGAGTTCGCGAAACGCCGGCGACAGCGTCTCGTCGTTGAGCACGCGGGCGAACGCCGCGACCACCGTATCGTCCAGTTCGAGCGCCTTGCCCGTCGCCGCGTGATCGGCGAGCGTCAGCAGTTCGCGCGTCGCGAGGCGCTGGCCCGCTTCCCAGCGGTTGAAGGGATCGCTGTCGTGCGCGAGCAGGAACGCGAGTTCATCGGCCGTATAGTCGTACTCGACCACGACGGGCGACGAAAAATTGCGCAGCAGCGACGGCAGCGGCTTGTCGGCGACATCGACGAACGTGAAGCTTTGCTCGCGCTCCGTGAATTCGAGCACGCGCGTGGTCTGCGGCGCCGCGGCCGCTTCGCCTTCGAGACGCAGCGGCATGTCGCTGCCGTCCGGTCCGATCAGGCCGATCGCGAACGGAATCAGCAGCGGGCCTTTTTGCGTGTCGCGCGCAGCCGCCGACGCGTCGCCGTAACCTTGCGCGAGCTTCACCGTGTAGCGCTTCCGCGCGGCGTCATAGCGCGTATCGACCGTGATGCGCGGCGTCCCCGCCTGGCTGTACCAGCGCTCGAACTGCGCGAGGTCGCGTCCATTCGCATCGGCCATTGCGTGACGGAAGTCGTCGCAGGTGACGGCCTGGCCGTCGTGACGCTTGAAATACAGGTCCATGCCGCGCCGGAAGCCATCGCGTCCGAACAGCGTCTGATACATCCGCACGACTTCCGAGCCTTTCTCATAGACGGTCATCGTGTAGAAGTTGTTGATCTCGACGTAGCTTTCCGGACGAACCGGGTGCGCCATGGGGCCGGCGTCTTCGGCGAACTGCATCTGGCGCAGCACGCGGACGTCTTCGATACGCTTGGTGGCGCGCGCCGCCTGATTCTCGACGGAACTGCCGCCGCTTGCCATGTCGGCGGAAAATTCCTGGTCGCGGAACACCGTCAGGCCTTCCTTCAGACTCAACTGAAACCAATCGCGGCAGGTGACGCGATTGCCCGTCCAGTTGTGGAAGTATTCGTGGCCGACCACGGCTTCAATATTGGAAAAGTCCGTATCCGTCGCAGTTTCGGGGTTGGCCAGCACGTACTTCGTGTTGAAGATATTGAGGCCTTTGTTCTCCATCGCGCCCATGTTGAAGTCGCTGACGGCGACGATC
>BBSL01000610.1 GCA_001319865.1 Burkholderia sp. E7m39
AAGCCATTCGAGCTCGCCTGGGTCGCCTGTTGCAGCAACTGCATGGCGTCACGCGAATAGTCCGACTGCAACTGTTGAAGACGCGCCGGCGGAATCGACGCGCTCGGCACCTTCAGCCCCGCGAGCTGCTGCGTGAACTGTTGCGCGAACTGCGGAGGAAACGTCTGTCCGAAGAATGCATTGAACGGCTGGCTGGAAGCCCCGCCGTCCGGTTGGCCTTGCGTCGAAGCGAACTGCTTGGCCAGTTGCTCGACGAAGGGATTGGAAAAAGGCATCGAGCCAGCCTGCGCCGTCGCCGCTTTCGCGAAGTCGGGCATGGATGGAACGCTAAAAGGATTGCCGCTTGCTGCTGCAGGCGCTCCAAGCGAACGCCAGGCATTCATCCAGGCGTCGAACCATTGTTGCACCCCTGCCGCAGTCGCTTGCTGCTGCGTGCGGTCCGATGAGGTGCCCGTGCGAGAAGAAGTCGAGGAAGATTGAGATGCAGCCATGCCTGCTTTTGACCGAAAAGTCCTCGCGGACGGGTTGAGAGGCAGGTACTCGCGCGGGAGCAGCGATTGAATCGAGACCGCGTTGCGTCCTTGCCCAGTGGAGAACATTCTTGCGCCCCATCGCAAGGCATGTCAATGCTTGCTCCCGATTTTGCCGCAGTGCGATATTTTTTTCATCATCGTTTTCCCGATGTATTTCAACGCAAGTGCCCAGCGGAAGAACGATCTTACAGTGCAATGCAAAACGGGCCCGCTGCGACGGGCTCCTTTATCGAATGGGTCCGGCTTCAAACGCTTGTGCGTCGCGCGATCGCGATGGCACGCGCGGGTTCGCGCAGTGCAGCATCGAATGCGTTGCGTGAATCGTCCGATGTGATCAAGTGCAGCAAATTTGCCTTTGCACAGCAGCACTTATCGTCGCGGCTATTTGTCATCCAGCCAGATCAACGCGGCCATGCGGCCCGTCTCGCGATCGCGGCGATAAGAATAAAAACGCTCGCGTTCAGTGACCGTGCAATGGTCTCCGCCGACCACCTGCGTGACGCCTATCCGTGCAAGCCGCAGACGCGCAAGCCTGGGCAAATCGGCGAGGTACTTGCCCGCGTGATCCGGGTGATCGACGAAGGCGCTGGCCACATCATCGCGTTGTGCGCCGTCGACACCATTCATGAAGGCGTCACGCACGTCTGGTCCGACCTCGAAAGTCTGCGGACCGATACAGGGACCAAGATACGCATGCAACGCTGACATGTCAGTGTCTGCCAGTTGGGCCACGCGTTGCGCCGTCTGTTCGACCACGCCCGCTGCGAGACCTCGCCAGCCCGCATGCGCAGCGCCCACCGCGCGCCCTTGCGGATCGCACAGCAAGACGGGCATGCAGTCGGCAATCATCACGACGCATAGCGTGTCCGTCCGGTCGGTCACGCTCGCGTCGGCCTGCAGCGCCGGCTCGCCGCGCCGTGCGGCCGCGATGGCATCGGCGGCATCGACGACGCGTGCGCCATGCACCTGGGAGAGCCACGCAGCGTCGCGATGCCCCGCGAGCTTCATCAGCCGCGCGCGATTCACATCGACATGCGCGGGATCATCGCCCGACTTCTTGCCGAGATTCAGCCCGCCCGCGCCGTCCACGCCATCGCGCCACGTGCCGAACGGCGGCAGGCTCACGCCGCCGTTGCGCGTCGTGACGAGCGCGCGCACGCGCGGCGACACACGCCACTCGGGGCGAAGCACATCGTTCATCGTCAGTTCAGGCAGCGTCATCCGCGATCGTCCTTGTCGTCGGTTGAGTCTTCGTCGAGATCGTCTTCGTCGTCGTAGCCTTCGTCGATCAAGGCGCCTTCGTCGTCGTAGTACGCTTCGTAGTCGTCTTCTGCACCGTCGTATTCGTATTCGTATTCGTCTTCGTGCTCGCGGCCGAGTCCCAATGCTTCGGACAATTCAGCGATATCGTCGGGAACGTCCGCGCGCCACTGCATCGTGCGACCCGTTTGCGGATGAACCAGCGCGAGACGCCACGCGTGCAGCGCCTGGCGCGCGAATCCGCCCGGCAGCGGCGCCACTGAGCGCTTGCCGCGCGCGCGTCCGTACACGGGATCGCCGAGCAGCGGATGGCCAATGTGCGCGCAGTGCACGCGGATCTGATGCGTGCGCCCCGTCTCCAGATCGCAGTGAATGGCCGACACGGGCTGCCGCTCCCACACCGTCGAATCGATCCGCCTGAAGTGCGTGCGCGCGGGCTTGCCCGACGCGCCCGTCACGACGGCCATGCGCGTGCGTTCGCGCGGATCACGGCCGATGGGCGCGTCGATCGTCCCTTCGTCCGGCATGTTGCCCCACACGAGCGCGAGATAGCGCGCTT
>BBSL01000611.1 GCA_001319865.1 Burkholderia sp. E7m39
GACGGGATGATAGAGCCGCACGCGAATCGACGCGCCGTCACGCATCGGCACGTCGATGTCTTCGACGGAAAACATGGGTGCTGCCGGCACTTCGAGGATCGGCGCGCTCTTCTCGTAGGACGCGCGCGCAGCTTGGGGCGTCAGATCGTGGTACGCGGGACGCTTCGCGCGCGCGATCATGTCGAGCACCTGCTCGATCGTCGGGTTCAGCGGCATGGTCGGAAATGGGCGCCTTCGCGCCAGGCGGTTAGGTGAGCGCCGAATAATGCCATGAAGCGCTCGTCAGCCTTTCGCCGCTCGCATTCGCACATCAGCGCGCCTGCCTGACTTCCGGCTTCAGCGACAACGGATCGGTCGGATTGCGCTGTAGTTCGATATCCTCGTGACGCAGCCGCACCGTCGTCAGAATGGCCGGGTGCGTGAGGATGTAGAAGCGCCGCGCGGCGATCGCCTCGAACGTCAGCTTCGCGACGTCCCCCGCGTTCAGCTTGCCCGAGCGCACGGCGCGCTGCAGTTGCTTGTCGGCTGCGAGCTGCGAACGCGTGGGTTCCGTGCTGTTGCGCAGCGCTTCGGGACGCGCGCGCTCGGCATCCGCGATCCCCGTCGGCACGAAGGCGGGGCACAGCAGCGAACAGCCGACCTCCCCGCCCGCATTCTGCAAGTCGTGATAGAGCGTTTCCGTCAGCGACACGACGGCGTGTTTCGACGCGTTGTAGATCCCCATCGACGGCGGGGATAGCAAGCCCGCCACCGATGCCGTATTGACGATGTGCGCAGGCTCGTTCTGCGCCAGCATGAGAGGCGTGAACACGCGCACGCCATGCGCGACGCCCATCACGTTGACGCCGAATACCCAGGCCCAGTCGTTCGCCGAACTCTCCCACAGATAGCCGCCCGCGCCCACTCCCGCGTTGTTAAAGAGTAGATGGACTTTCCCGAAGGCTTCGAGCGCAGCGTCCGCCAGCGCCTGCACCTGCGCGCCATCGGACACGTCGGTGGGCACGCCGATGGCTTGCGCGCCCGACTGGCGCAATGCGTCGACAGTCTGCGCGAGCGCGTTCGCGTCGACATCGGCCAGCACGAGCTTCATGCCGCGCGATGCCCCCTCTTGCGCGAACGCGCGGCCAAAGCCGCTCGCCGCCCCCGTGATCACGGCGACCTTGCCGTCGAACTCGAACATGCCGACTCTCCTCGTGGCCGATCGCCTTCCGCTCAGATGAGCTTGACCAGCTGCTTGCCGAAATTGCGGCCCTTGAGCATGCCGAGAAACGCTTCGGGCGCGTTTTCCAGGCCCTGCGCGACGGTCTCGCGATACTGCAGCTTCTTTTGCGCAACGAGCGTGCCGAGCTCTTTCAACGCCGCGGGCCATACGTCCATATGTTCGGAGATGATAAAGCCCTGCATCAGCAGACGCTGCGTGAGCAGCAGCGAAGGATGCTTGAGCGGCAGCGGCGTGCCGTCGTAGGCCGAAATAAAGCCGCACAACGCGATGCGGCCATGCGCGTTCATCCGCGCAAGCGTCGCGTCGAGTCCTTCGCCGCCGACATTCTCGAAACACCCGTCCACGCCGTTCGGCGTGGCAGCCTTGAGATCCTGATACAGATTGCCCGCCTTGTAGTCGACACACGCGTCGAAGCCGAGCGTTTCGACCACGTAGCGGCACTTGTCGGGACCGCCCGCAATGCCGACGGCCCGCGCGCCCGCCTGTTTCGCGAGTTGCCCGACCACGCTGCCCACGGCTCCGCTTGCCGCGCTAACGACGACCGTCTCCCCGGCCTTGGGCGCGATGATTCTGTTCAGGCCGTACCACGCCGTCACGCCCGGCATGCCGACGGGGCCGAGATACGCGGACAACGGCACGTGCGTGTCGTCGACCTTCTGCAAACTCTTGCCGTCGGACGTGCCGTACTCCTGCCAGCCAAAAAAGCCGACCACCTTGTCGCCCGGTTTGAACGCCGCGTCGTTCGATTCGATCACCTCGCCCGCCGTGCCGCCGATCATCACCTCGTTCAACGGCTGAGGCGCTGCATAGGATTTCGCGTCGCTCATGCGGCCGCGCATGTACGGATCGAGCGACAGGTAGTGATTGCGCACGCGTACTTCACCGTCGGCCAGCGGCGCGAGGGGCGCTTCGACGAGCCTGAAGTTGTCGGCGGATGCGGCGCCTTGCGGGCGCGACACGAGCAGGATCTGGCGATTCACTTCGGTCATGGCGGGTTGTCTCCGGAGAGTGTTTCAATGTCGAGCACGCGAGTTGGCACTGTGCCGCATCAACCGTCGCTAGGTCCGGGCTTGGCCGAGGGATCGCTGCTCAGACGCTGCTGCCGCACCTCGCGGCCGACGGCC
>BBSL01000612.1 GCA_001319865.1 Burkholderia sp. E7m39
ACAAGTGCTTTCATCTCGCTTCGACATGAAGCGGCCGTCCCGGTATCGAGCATCCGTTATTCCCATCGCGGCAATCTCTTCCTGCGCTCACGCGTGAGCTGCAAATTGCTTCCGCGAGGCTCCGCGGCGCGTCGGCGAGGTTGGGCGAAGACCGCGCGGCACGCTATCTGCTGCAACCTCGGTGCCGCATTGTCAGTCGATAGAAAGGTGCCTTCGGTGGCGCGGGGGAGGTAGCACAATGGCGTCGCTACGCATCGAGCAACTACGTCCTACGCAATTCACGCACGGCATGCGCGAGGTCCGCGACAAGCTACGCATGTACACGTCGCTCGCGGGCCATGAACTGGACATGGCGATTGCCGAGAAGCCCATTCCCTTCGTATTGGGCCCCGGCGAAGTGCCCTTCGCGATCGATCATCATCACGTCGCGACCGCGTTGTGGCATGCGGGCATTGCGCACGTGCCGGGTGTGCTCGTCAGCGACCTGTCGGGACTGGAGCCAGCGGATTTCTGGCTGACGCTGGAAAACCGGCGCTGGACCCATCCGTACGATCCCCATGGCCGGCGCGTGTCGTTCACCGACATGCCCGCCCACATCTGGGAAGGCGCCGACGACGACTTCCGCAGCCTCGCGGCGTTCGTGCGCGACGCGGGCGGCTATGAAAAGAGCACGGTGCCGCTCGCCGAATTCCGCTGGGCCGATCTGTTCCGCCAGGCGTTCGCGCCGCCCGGGAACGACGACGCGTTCGCCAGCCTCATCGAACGCGGTGTGAAGCTGGCAAAGAGCGGCGCGGCACTGGGCCTGCCCGGCTATATCGGCACATCGGCCGTTCAGAACGAAAGCGCGGCGTGAACGGCCCGCGCGTCACGAGCAAAGGAGATCCGACATGGAACTGATCATCGCGGCATTCGGCGAAGGCAGGGATCTCACTGCCTCGCAGACGGCCATGCGCGCCGTCGCCGTGTTCTTCGCGGCGCTCGTATTCATTCGCATCTCGGGGCGGCGTTCGTTCGGCCAGCGCTCGCCGTTCGACTACGTCGTCGCGATTCTGCTGGGCGCCACGTTGAGCCGCGTCATCATCGGCGCGTCGCCTGTGGTGCCGACGCTCGCGGCTTCGCTCGTGATCGTGCTGATTCACCGCGCGCTGGCGTGGTGCTGCGTGCGCTCGCCCTGGCTGGAGTCGCTCGTGGTTGGCACCGAACGCGAGGTCTATCGCGACGGGCAGTTCGACAGCGCTCAGATGTCAGCTGCGCTGATCACGCGTACGGATGTGTTCGAGGCCGCGCGACGCGATTTTCATGCGCGAGACCTGAGCGACGTGCAAGCCGCGATTCTCGAACGCAACGGACAGATGAGTCTCATACGCAAGCCGCGCAAGCCCTCGCACCCGCAGCAACGCGAGCCTGCGCGAAAGGATACGGCCGGCAGCGGGCGCTACGCGTGACGCATCCGCACAACACAGCAAAGCATGGCGGGCATAAGAAAATGGAGCATGTTCTGCATGCTCCGTTTCTGCGACGCGGGCTGCGCCAGCGCTCAGGCTTACTCGTCGTCGCCCTTCAATTGCGGCAGCGCGGACGATTCGCCCGGCGCGAGCAGGCCGACCTGCGAGTAGATGCGCAGCTTGTCGCGCGTGTCGGTGATGTCGAGATTGCGCATCGTCAACTGGCCGATCCGATCGCGCGGCGAGAACGTCGACGCCACCTTCTCCATCGACAGACGCTCCGGCTGGTACGTGAGATTCGGCGATTTCGTGCTGAGCAGCGAATAGTCGTTGCCGCGGCGCAGCTCGATCGTCACTTCACCCGTGATCGCGCGCGCGACCCAACGTTGCGCCGTTTCGCGCAGCATGATTGCCTGCGGATCGAACCAGCGGCCCTGATACAGCAGCCGGCCAAGGCGCCGGCCGTTCTCGCGGTATTGCTCGATCGTGTCTTCGTTGTGGATGCCCGTGACGAGACGCTCATAGGCGATGAACAGCAGCGCGAGACCGGGCGCCTCGTAGATGCCGCGGCTCTTCGCCTCGATGATGCGGTTTTCGATCTGGTCGCTCATGCCGAGGCCATGACGTCCACCAATGCGGTTCGCTTCCAGCACCAGCTCGACGGCATTCGGGAAGGTCTTGCCGTTCAGCGCGACGGGCTGGCCTTCTTCGAAGCGGATCGTGACTTCTTCCTTCGCGATCTGCACGTCGTCGCGCCAGAATGCGACGCCCATGATCGGGTTGACGATCCTGATGCCGGACTCGAGGCTTTCGAGGTCTTTCGCTTCATGCGTCGCGCCGAGCAGGTTCGAA
>BBSL01000613.1 GCA_001319865.1 Burkholderia sp. E7m39
GAACTGCGCCAGCCGGACGCCAGCACCAGGAGCGCGACCAGTGGTGGGGCGAGGGCTGCGCCAAGACGGGACGCGCTGTGAGTAATGCCTTGGATAAAGCCAAATTTCTCAGGTGGATACCAGCTTCGCATCGCCTGTGTCGCAGCCGGAAACGCGGGCCCCTCTCCCGCGCCCACAAGAAGACGGATGATGAACAGACTGAGTGCGCCGGCCGCGAACGCCGTACCGACCGTGGCAAGCCCCAGCAAGGCAGCGCACGACACAAGCACGATACGCGGTCCGTATCGACGCGCTGCCCAGCCTCCAAACATCACCGTCGCGAGATAGGCCCACGAAAATCCCGAAAACGCCATGCCGAGCTGAGAGTTCGACAAGCCAAACTCAGCCTTGATCGCAGTGCCCGCCGCCGAGAGATTGATACGGTCCAGATACATGAGTGCGTAGATGCTGCATAACAACATCGTCACACGCGCACGGACAGGGAAGCTCGCCTTGTGTACCGTCCGGATACCGCCGATCTCGGCCGCATGGGTGCGTTCGAAATGGAATCTGATCATGCTGGTCTCCTCCGTTTTCCTCAACTCACCGGGCTCGCACTGCTGCCAGTCCAATCAAATCAGGCTGCAATGCGAGCCATGCCGGATGTGATAGCGATGTTCGGATAATCAATCAACGCTTGTTGCGAGGGTCATCGGCGGGGTCGCAATATGCAAAGCCACTCGGTCCATGACCAGTCACTTGCATGATGACTTCCCCCTTTTGAGTCCAGGAGAAATGCGGCGTGTCAGCAGGCATGTTGTAGAAGCTTCCCGGAACGAGTTCGATGAGCGCGTCGGGATTAAACTTGTCACCAACACCTGAATACATTGTTCCGGAGATCACTGTGTAGGTTCTGTCGTCCGGATGTGTATGCGCAGGCTGTCTCATGAACGCTGGCAACTTGAATCGCGCAACATAGAAGCCCGGCTTCTTGACTTCGCCAATCAGATTGGCTGATTGCACGCCGTCGGGTGCTTCTGGATTGATGAGGAACTTTACATCGCCTGGGCGAATCTTCGTAGAGCTTTGCCAATTGCAGAGTGGGCATTCGCACATGATTTTGTCTCCTGGTTCGATTGCGGATGAAGTGTTGGCGGGTCTACACGTGGTCGACACTCCAGATGTCAGCCAGGCCGTGCAGCGACTTCACCTCGCGCCGCAGACCGATATGGGGATATTCCACTGGCAGTCCATTCCGATTAACCCAGACGACGCGGAATCCGTAGGCGGCAGCGCCAGCCGCATCCCAAGGATTGCACGACTGGAAACTGATAGCGTTTGGAGAAACATCGAGAGTACGAACAGCCAACTCATAAACACTCGGGTGCGGCTTGAAGATTTCCACTTCATCTACCGACAAAATCTGGTCGACCCAGTCTGCAAGTCCGGCGAATTGCACTGCACTGCGGACCATGGATTCGGTTCCGTTGCTGAGGATGGCGACACGCGCTCCGCGCTCCTTGAGCGTGCGCAACATGTGCGGCACCTCAGGATAAGCATGTAGCTCAAGGTACGCGTTCATCAGACTCGTTCGCAGTTTGTCATCCGAAAGACCGAAGCGCGCCATCGAATAATCCAGCGCTTGCTGAGTCAGTTGCCAGAAATCCGTTTTGTGACCCATCAGGCTATATGTCCACGAGTATTCGACCTGACGCGCCCGCCACATCTCGGACATCTCCTGCGACTTAGGGCCGATTCGAGTTGCGTATCGTTTTACAGCTGAATGCACGTCGAATAACGTGCCGTATGCGTCGAACACGAACGTGTTAATCGATGGTGAGGTCTCGAGAATTTCCATAGTCGTCTCCTTGTTCGAATCCGCTCGCGTGACGACTCACATCGCCGCCAGCGCTGCCTCGCGAAACGTCGCCGAAGCATGTCGACAGATTAGTTTCGCGATATATATAATTCAAATTGAAATATCCAATCCATTTATCTACAAAACATATGAATGTAAGTTTTCGCCAGCTGAAGGCTTTTCTTGCGGTCGCCGACTTTGGCAGCTTCACCAAAGCCGCTGAGGCTATTGGCCTCTCACAGTCAGCCACTAGTACGACCGTCCGAGAATTGGAAGTGGAGCTTGGACTGCGCTTGCTGGACCGCACCACTCGACAGGTGAGGTTGACGGATGCTGGTGAGAAGCTGGCCGCAACGGGAGCACGCCTGATGGGCGAACTGGAGGCATGTCTTGTAGAAATACGTGATATCGGCGAACAACGTAAAGGCCAG
>BBSL01000614.1 GCA_001319865.1 Burkholderia sp. E7m39
AACTACGGTATTGCCCATGTCTGGGCGCAAGGGGATTTCGTCACGCGAGGTATCGCGGTGGCGTTGTTGATCATGTCGGTGCTGTCGTGGAGCGTGATCCTGATCAAATCGTGGAACGTGGTGCGCCTGAACCGTCTGACGAAGAACGCGGAAAAGGCCTTCTGGCATTCGGACGACATCGCCGACGGCATGAAGAAACTCGGCAGCGATACGTCGTCGCCGGCCGAAAATCCGTTCCTCGCGCTCGCGATGTCGGGCCAGGAGGCCGCCGATCACCATCATCAGACGCAGCCGCATCTGCACGACCGCATGGACGTGTCGGACTGGGTCACGCGCTGCCTGAAGGACACGATGGACGAAAGCGTTGCGCGCATGCAGGCGGGCCTCGCGATTCTCGCGTCGATCGGCAGCACGGCGCCGTTCGTCGGCCTGTTCGGCACCGTGTGGGGCATCTATCACGCGCTGCTGACAATCGGCGCGACGGGCCAGTCGTCGATCGATCAGGTCGCCGGCCCTGTCGGCGAAGCGCTGATCATGACGGCGTTCGGCCTGTTCGTCGCGATTCCCGCCGTGCTCGGCTACAACGCACTGACGCGCGCCAACAAGGGCGTCGTCAGCAAGCTGAACCGCTTCGCGCACGGCCTGCACGCGTTCTTCGTGACGGGCGCGCGCCTGTCGTCGACGAAACGCGGCGACGGTCTTCGGCTCGCGACCCGCACCAACTAAGTAGCGAGGCATAGCGATGGCAATGAGCCCTTTCGCCGGCGACGATGACGACGGCCTCATGAACGAAATCAACATGACGCCGCTCGTCGACGTCATGTTGGTTCTCCTGATCGTTTTCATGGTGACGATTCCCGTGATCCGCCATGCCGTGAAGATCGACCTGCCGCACGCGAGCAGCCAGAAGGAAGACACCAAGCCCGCGCAAGTGACGGTATCGATCGACGCCGACGGCAACGTGCTGTGGGACGATCAGAAGATTTCCGAAGAAGCGCTGCAGGCGAAGATCGCCGCTGCCGCCCAGCAGGAACCGCAGCCGGAATTGCATCTGAGCGCGGACCGCAAGGTCGCATACGAGAAGGTGGCGCAGGTGATGTCGGCGGCCCAGGCGGGCGGCCTGACCAAGATCGGTTTCGTGACGGAGCCGAAGGCGCATTGAGCGCATTGAGCGCATCAAACGCACCGCACGCACGAGACGCAGCGTTCGGCGTTCAGAGAGATGCCCTGCTTTCTGCGGCTAGAAAGTAAAAGGCCTTCATCAAAGGATGAAGGCCTTTTTTTGTGCGCACTCGGCGCCTTCGGGCGGCGGGATCATTTGCCATTGCTTGTGCTCTGGATCTGATCACCGCATGCGACAGCCGTGGTCGACACGGACAGCGCGCTCAGCCCTATCAGGCCTGCTATCAAAGCGGCCGTGATTTTTCGCATAGGACGCTCCTTAGCGAAGGGATTTCAATATAAGCCCGTGAGCCCGCGCGTACAAGCCTGCGGCCATTGAAAGTATCCATCGCTGGCGGCGCTTAAATGGCAAAAGCGATATGCCCTCGCTGGCCATGCGCGTCGCCCTGCACCATGCGTCATACGACGGCGGGCGCTTTCAGCCGCAGCTGCTTCGCTTCGCGCTCGGGGCATTCCTGCTGGATATGTTTGCCCGTGTCGGGATCGAGCATCTCAACCAGATAGTCGACGAAAGTCCGCACGGCGGGCACCATGCCCTGCCGCGACAGAAACACGGCATAAAGCTGCGGCGTCGGCAGCGTCCAGCCCGGCATCACGGGCGACAGCCGCCCGCTGCGCAGCGCCGCGCCGTACATCATCTCCGGCAACGCAGCGATGCCGACGCCCGCGAGCGCCGCTTCGAGGATCATCATCAGATCGGCCGTCACGAGGCGCGGCTCGTGCTCGTGCGCGTGGCGCGTGCCGTCGGGCGCGATCAGGTTGTAGACGTGCCGGCCGTCGCCCGTCGGCGTGTCGAGCGTCTCGAAGCCCTTCAGATCCGAGGGTTCGAGCGGCGGCGCATTCTGGCTGAGCAGGCTCGGCGCGCCGACCAGCATCTGCTGCGTGCGCCACAGCGGCCGTACAACGATGTTCGCGCTCTCGGGCGGCTCTGAGCGCACGCGCAGCGCGACGTCGATGGAGTCCTCGAACAGATCGACGACACGGTTCGTCACGCGCATCACGACACGCACTTCGGGATACCGGTGCATGAATTCCGGCATGATCTGCGACATGATGGTCTGCGAGATCGTC
>BBSL01000615.1 GCA_001319865.1 Burkholderia sp. E7m39
CGCTGCCGTTCGAAACACGGGGACGTCGAGGGCCCGTGGGTAAGTGTCAAGGATTGGCGGTGTGAGCCCGCTTTCTTTTGCCTACTTTTCTTTGCGGCGGCAAAGAAAAGTAGGTGCCGCCCCGCACAGGGGCAACGCATGCGCCGCGAGGCGCTATTGCGGATGCCCGTGAAAAGGGCAAGCACACACCGGCAACGCATGCGCCGCGAGGCGCTATTGCGGATGCCCGTGAAAAGGGCAAGCGCACACCGGCAACGCCCGCGCCGCGAGGCGCCTTGCGGATGCCCGCCCAAACGGCAAGCACACAACAAAAACGCCCGCGCCGCGTAGGCGCCATCGTCACCCCTCACCCCCGCTGCGCGTCATCCAACGCGAGATTCAACTCCAGCACATTCACCCGCGACTCGCCGAACAACCCGAACTGCCGCCCGCGCGTATAGCGATCAACCAGCGCGGCGACATCGTTGGCATTCATCTTCCGCGCCGCGGCGACACGCTCGATCTGAAACGCCGCCGCCGCTGGCGAGATCTCAGGATCGAGACCGCTGCCCGACGACGTCACCAGGTCCACAGGAACGGGCGTACTCGCGGGCATATGTCCCGCGGCCTTCAGCGCATCCAGACGCCCCTTGACCTCGTCGGCGAGAGCCGGGTTGATCGGACCGAGGTTCGAGCCGCTCGAGCCCTGCGCGTTGTACGGCATCGGCGTGGTCGCCGACAGACGCCCCCAGAAGTACTGCGGCGCGTCGAACTGCTGGCCGATCAGCCGCGAGCCAACTACCTGGCCGTTCTTCTCGATCATGCTGCCGTTGACCTCGTCGTGAAAGACGGCCTGGCCAAACGCCGTCATCACGGCGGGATACGCAAGTCCCGTGACAGCCGTCAGCACGGCGAAAATGACGATCATCGGGCGAAAAAGCGAGTTCATGTTCAGCTTCCTTAATCTCGAGTCAAAGCGCGCGCTGCATTAAACCCAGCCGAAGGCGGCCAGCACCATGTCGATCAGCTTGATTCCGAAGAACGGCACGACGATGCCGCCCAGGCCGTAGACCAGCAGATTGCGGCGCAACAGGACCGCCGCGCCCAGCGGCCGGTACTTCACGCCCTTCAGCGCGAGGGGAATCAGCAGCACGATGATCAGCGCGTTGAAGATCACGGCCGACATGATCGCGGAGGTCGGTGTCGCCAGATGCATCACGTTCAGCGCGTTCAATGCCGGGTAAGTCGTCGCGAACGCCGCCGGGATGATCGCGAAATACTTGGCGACGTCGTTGGCAATCGAGAACGTGGTCAGCGAGCCGCGCGTCATCAGCATCTGCTTGCCGATCTCGACGATCTCGATCAGCTTGGTCGGGTTCGAATCGAGATCGACCATGTTGCCCGCTTCCTTCGCGGCCTGCGTGCCCGTGTTCATCGCGACGGCCACGTCGGCCTGCGCGAGCGCGGGAGCATCGTTGGTGCCGTCGCCCGTCATCGCGACGAGGCGCCCTTCCGCCTGATGCGCGCGGATCGTCGCAAGCTTCGTTTCGGGCGTGGCTTCGGCGAGGAAATCGTCGACGCCCGCTTCGGCTGCAATGGCGGCTGCCGTCAGGCGGTTGTCGCCCGTCACCATCACCGTCTTGATGCCCATCTTGCGCAGTTCTGCGAAGCGCTCCTTGATGCCGCCCTTCACCACGTCCTTCAGCTCGATCACGCCAAGCACGCGCGCCACATTCGTACCATTCACTCCCGCCTTCTCGGCCACGACGAGCGGCGTGCTGCCGCGCCGCGCGACTTCCGCGACGGCAAACGACACGTCCGCCGGGAAATGTCCGCCGTGCGCTTCGACGTAATGCTTCACGGCATCGGCGGCGCCCTTGCGGATTTCGCGTCCCGCCAGGTCGACCCCGCTCATGCGCGTCTGCGCGCTGAACGACAGGAACACAGGGTGCAGCGCGGCCATGTCGCGCTGACGGATATTGAAGCGCTGCTTCGCGAGCACGACGATGCTGCGGCCTTCCGGCGTTTCGTCCGCCAGCGACGACAGTTGCGCCGCATCGGCGAGCCCTTCTTCCGTCACGCCCGTCGCCGGAATGAAGGTCGATGCCTGACGGTTGCCGAGCGTGATCGTGCCCGTCTTGTCGAGCAGCAGCACGTCGACGTCGCCGGCGGCTTCGACGGCACGGCCAGACGTGGCGATCACGTTCGCCTGCATCATGCGGCTCATGCCCGCCACGCCGATTGCCGACAGCAAA
>BBSL01000616.1 GCA_001319865.1 Burkholderia sp. E7m39
GGATCGGTCAGGCGGATGCGATCGCGTCGTCCGATGGCGGGAACAACGCGAATTCAGGCCCATGTTTCAGGCTGAAATCGAGCACGACGTTCAGCGCGAGCCGTGTGATCGACTCGGCGAGCAGACTGTCGGGCGTGCGTCGATAGGCGGCGACGAGCGGCAAGGCGGGCACGCGATGCGTGACTTGCAGCAACTGCAACTGTCCCGCTTCCAGTTCGCGCATCACGAAGGCGGGCGGCAGCACGGCAATGCCGAAGCCGTCGGCCACCAGCCGGATGATCGCCGCCACCGACGAAAGGCAGTTGATCTGCACCTGCACATCGCCGCTGGCCGCGAACAGGCCCGCGAGAAATTCATGCGGCGGCGAGTGACGCGCGAAGCTGATGACGGGATACGCGGCCAGTTCGGCTTCCGTCAGCGCCTGCGCGGACAGATTCAGCGCGGGGCTCGCCATCCAGCGCATCGGCAGGCTGCCGAGCGGCACGTTGGTCATATCCGCGCCGGCAACGCTCGTCGTCTGAAACGACACATCGATATGGCCGTTTGCCAGTTGCGTAGAAAGATTCGCGGACGTATCGCTGGTCAGCTCGATCACGAGATTCGGATACTCGTCGCGGATGCGCTTGAGCAGATCCGGCAACCACGTATGCACGATCGATTCGATCGCGCCGAGCCGCAGCAGACCCGACACCTTCGAGCGATCGCCGACGCTGGCGAGCATCGCCTGATTCAGCTTCAGCATCTGCTCGGCGAACGGCAGCGCCTTGCTGCCGTCCTGCGTGAGCGTCGCCTCTTTCGGGCCGCGCTCGAACAGGCGCACCCCGAGTTCCTGTTCGAGCGCGGAAATGCGGCTCGAAATGGCCGCCTGAGTGGCGTGCAGGCGTTCTGCCGTCAGCCGGAAGCTGCGCAGCCGGGCGAGCCAGACAAACGTTTCCAGAAAGCGCAGATTCATTCACAACCCTGACGAGGCAAGCACGAATGGCTCAGTGTAGCGCCGCGTCCCGCGGCATGTGACAAGAAAAATTTCAGCCGCGCGACAACTTTAATTTGTTGGACACGCCTGCGGCGCGCGCCAACACTTCGCAACGAAGGCCCCTCGGATAAGGGCGAACAGATGTTCAAAACAGAGGACGTTGAGATGAAAAAAGTGTCATGCAAAATCGAAGGCGGTTCGCCCGTTGAAATCAGAGCGAGCCGTCTCGTGATTGCGGGCTGGGCGGGACGCGATGCGGCCGAGGTCGAGCATCATATCCGCGAACTGGAAGCGATCGGCGTGCGCAGGCCGTCGAGCGTGCCGTGCTTTTATGAAGTCGCGCCCGCGTTGCTGACGACGTCGGACAGCATCGAAGTGATCGGCGAGCATTCGTCAGGGGAAGTGGAAGTCGTGCTGTTGCAGACGGAAGCGGACGGCTTGCTGGTCGGCATCGGTTCCGATCATACCGACCGCAAGGTCGAAGGCTACGATGTTGCCGTGTCGAAGCAGATGTGCGCGAAGCCGCTCGGCAAGTCGCTGTGGCGCTATTCGGAAGTGGCCGCGCATTGGGACTCGCTGATCGCGCGCAGCTGGCGTATCGAAACGAACGGCGAGCGCATACGTTACCAGGAAGGCACGCTCGCGCGGCTGATGCATCCCGAACCGTTGATCTGGCGAGCGTTCGGCTCGACGCCGATGATTCCCGAAACGGTGCTGTTCTGCGGCACGCAGCCCGTACTCAGCGCGCTGACGCCCGCGGGTGCCTATGAGCTGGAACTGCATGATCCCGTGCTCGGGCGCAGCTTGCGGCATCGCTATAGCGTCGATGCGCTCGCGCATACGGAGTGACGGCGATGCGCACTATCCGTGAATCCAGCAAGGCGCTCGCGACGAAAAACCTGTCGGCGGGCGAACTGCTCGACGCGAGTCTCGCGGCCATCGATGCCGATCTTGCACGCGGCGGCGCGACCTACACGCATATCGACCGGCTGGCGGCGCGCGAAGCAGCCGACGCCAGCGACGCGTTTCGCGAGCGCGGCTATGTGCCCTCCGCACTGGCGGGCGTGCCGGTTTCGGTGAAAGACCTGTTTGACATCAAGGGACAGGTGACGACGGCCGGCTCGCGAATACTGCGCGATGCCGCGCCCGCCGTGCGCGACGCGGCAGCCGTAGCGCGACTGCGCGAAGCGGGCGCTGTGTTGGTCGGCCGCACGAATATGAGCGAGTTTGCGTTCTCGGGCCTCGGCG
>BBSL01000617.1 GCA_001319865.1 Burkholderia sp. E7m39
CGCGGAGCAGCCCGAGCCGGGCGCGCGCTTGTTGCACGGCATCGCGGTGTCGCGGAAGTAGACGCAGCGCGTGCGCTGCAGCAGGTTGCCCGCCGTGGTCGCCATGTTGCGCAGCTGCGCCGACGCGCCCGCGAGCAGCGCCTGCGACAGCACCGCGTACGGCTCGTGAATCAGCGGATGCAAGGCGAGATCGGCGTTGCGCACCGTCGCGCCGATCCGCACGCCGCCTTCGTCGGTGATTTCGACGTGATCGAGCGGCAGGCGGCTGATGTCGACCACGCGCGCGGGCGTCTCGACGTCGAGCTTCATCAGGTCGAGCAGCGTCGTGCCGCCCGCGAGAAAGCGCACCTGCGCGCCCTGCTGCGCCGTCTGCGACGCGGCGCCCGCCATGACGGCGTCGCGCACGTCGTTCGCGCGCGAGAGCTTGAACAGTTCCATGGCGGCCTCCCTAGCGCTTGCCGCGCACGGACTGGATGGCCGCCACGATGTTCTGGTATGCGCCGCAGCGGCATAGATTGCCGCTCATCGCTTCGCGCACGTCGGCATCGTCGGGACCGACGGCTTCGTCGAGCAGCGCGAGCGCCGACATGATCTGGCCCGACGTGCAGTAGCCGCACTGATAGCCGTCGCATTCGACGAACGCGGCCTGCATGGGATGCAGCGCGTCCGGCTCGCCGACGCCTTCGATGGTCGTGATCGTGTCGTCGGCGTGCGTGGCCGCGAGCGACAGGCACGCGTTCACGCGCCGGCCGTTCACATGCACCGTGCACGCGCCGCATTGACCGTGGTCGCAGCCTTTTTTCGTGCCCGTCAGATGCAGGTATTCGCGCAGCGCGTCGAGCAGCGTGGTGCGCGGGTCGAGCGCGAACGCGTAATGCTGGCCGTTCACGTTCAGCTCGACGGGAATCGTCACGCTCGACGCGGGCTCGCCGTCCGGCTGGCGAGAACGGCTGGTCTGCGGTGCGGCTTCGTGGCGGGAAAGGGTGTGGGGCATCGGGAAATCTCCATGCAGCAATCGGATGGGACGATCGGGCGGAAGACAGTCGAATGCCAGATGGCGTGCGGCGCAGCAACGCGTTAGACGCGTTGCGGCAGCGTGGCGCGCCGATGGACAAGCGGAAAGTATAGGCGGCGATTGTCGGACGCGCTCGCGGCGTGAAATGCCAAGGTGCGCCCGTTCCGCGCGACGCGCCGCCCGTCTTCGTGCCTGAACGTCGAGCCGGAGTGCGGAGCAAGCGCGATACCTGCGGCCCGATCCGCCTTGCGAAAAAACAGCAAACAGCGGATCGAACCCTTGCGGCGCATGAATTCGTCAATTCATTCAGAATGATTTTCAATCTCAGGGGCGCCTATTGAAGAAGAATCGGAAGAACAGCGGGCAGAACAAAGCGCGCCGTCGCCTGAAAGTTTTGTTGCGACCCGCGCTGCTCATGACGGCGACCTGTGCCGCGCTGTCAGCGAGACCGGCATCGGCGCAGGAAATCGGCCTGTACGGAGGCTGGCTGCGAGGCGCCGACACCAACACGTATTCATGGGCCATCGACTACACGGAAGGATTTGGCAAATACGTGGCCGGCAGCATCACGTGGCTCAACGAAGGCCACATTCCCGACCATCATCGCGACGGCCAGGCGATCCAGATCTGGGGGCGCCTGCCGCTGGCCGACAACCGTTTGGTCGTCGCGCTCGGCGTCGGACCTTACCGCTACTTCGACACAGAAGCTGCCGAGCAAGGCCTGGGCTATTCGAACACGCACGGCTGGGGCGGCCTGTTCAGCGCGCGGGCCACCTGGTACACGTCGCGCCGCTGGACGGCGAATCTGCAGTTGAACCGCGTGCAGGTCTCGCGCGGACCGTCGACGACGGCCGTGCTGGTCGGCGTCGGCTATCAGCTCGACGCGCCCGACGAGCCTGGCCCGCGCGCGTTCGCGCTGCCGCGCACGCGCGACGTGACGGACAACGAAATCTCGCTGCTGGTGGGGCGCACGATTCTCAACAGCCTCGATTCGCAGACAGCGACGGCCGGGTCGATCGAATATCGCCGCGGGCTCACGCATTACCTCGACGCCACGCTCGGCTATCTGCATGAAGGCGGCGGGCTGGAGGCGCGCCGCGACGGCATGACCGCGCAACTGTGGCTCACGCGCGCGTTCCTCGACGATCGCCTGACCCTCGGCTTCGGCGCGGGCGCG
>BBSL01000618.1 GCA_001319865.1 Burkholderia sp. E7m39
TTTGAACCGCATTTTTGGCGTTGCAATCATCCCCGCACGCCCAAGGCGGGGCGTACCGCCTGACAGTACTTCTTGAGGAAAGCTTTGATGAAAATGAGTTGGCAAAAGATGGCCGCGCTCGCCGCATTCGCAGGCGCAATGATGGTAGCGAACGCAACAGCCGCGGAAATCAGGGAAATTCGCTTCGGCGTCGAAGCGTCGTATGCGCCGTTCGAATCGAAATCGCCCGCGGGCGACCTGCAAGGTTTCGATATCGATATCGGCAACGCCGTCTGCGCCAAACTCAAGGCGAAGTGCGTATGGGTCGAGAACGCGTTCGACGGCCTCATCCCCGCGCTGCAGGCCCGCAAGTTCAACGCGATCAACTCGGACATGTCGATCACCGACCAGCGCCGCGCCGTCATCGACTTCACCGATCCCATCTACGTGATCCCCAACCAGATGATCGCGAAGAAGGGCAGCGGCCTGCAGCCGACAGCGGCATCGCTGAAGGGCAAGCACGTCGGTGTGCTGCAAGGGACGATCCAGGAAACTTACGCGAAGGCGAAGTGGGCGCCCGCAGGCGTCGACGTGACGCCTTATCAGACGCAGGACCAGGTCTACGCGGACCTCGTCGCGGGTCGTCTCGATGCAGCCTTTCAGGACGCGGAAGCGGCGTCGAAGGGCTTCCTGAAGAAGCCGCAAGGCGCAGGCTTCGAATTCGCCGGTCCCGCCGTCTCCGACGAGAAGCTGCTCGGCTCCGGCGTCGGCTTCGGGCTGCGCAAGGGCGACGCTGCGCTGAAGGACGCCGTCAACCAGGCACTCAAGGAACTGAAAGCCGACGGCACGATCGACCGGCTCGCCGCGAAGTATTTCGACGTGAAGGTCGTGCTGAAGTAGTACGCATGCGATCGGGCCCGCATCGTCGCGGCCGCCGATTTGACAAACCGGCCGCCTTGCGCGGCCGTTTGTTTTTTTGCCCTTGTTTTATGGTCTTTTTTCGCTTCGGCTTGCACCCGGGCCAGATCGCCTGCGCTAAAATCGCCGCACGGGGAAACGACGGTCCGGGGCGTGCCGCATGCAACGCGCTCGCATCGGATCAAGCCGCCAGAACGACATTGACTAGACGAGGGCACGAAGCGCCACGCTTCGCGCGACTACTTGCATCAGACCGGGTGAGCGCAAAGACGCCGGCCCGGGTCGACAGGGGACCGGGAATGACCACCACCGCAGTCGCAGAAGAACGCCAGGCAGATGGCGTTCCGGGCATCGCGCAGGGCGAGTGCGCAAACGTTTCGTTTGCGCGTCAGCCCATTCTGAACCGCGACAACATGTTGTGCGCGTTCGAATTGCGGCTGTATCGGCCGCCCGTCGCGCAAGATCAGGAAACACCCTCAAACGAAGGCGAATCGCAATCGGACGCGCAGGGCAGCGAAGGGGCGGCCGTGATCCGCGCGCTGCTGGAGCCGGACGTGCGCGCCGCGCTCGCGAATCATCCCGGCTATCTGCCCGTCACGCGCGAACTGCTGTTCGACGAAGCGATCCAGCGCATCCCCGCCGAGCGCTTCATGTTCGAGCTGCCGGCCGACATTCACGCGGACGATCAACTGATCGCGCGTATCGTCGAGCTGTATGGCCGCCGCTATCGCTTCGTCATCGATAATGTCGCGCAGGCCAACGATACCTTCGCGCGTCTTCTGCCCTATGCGGACGCGGTGAAAATCAACATGGAACGCATTGCGCAGGCAATGCTGCCCAAGTTCGCGAGCGTGCTCAAATCGGCGGGCAAGCTGCTGATCGCGCAGGGCGTCGAGTCGCAAGCCGTGTACGAGCAGGCATTCGATCTCGGCTTCGACCGCTTCCAGGGCTACTATTTCGCGCATCCGCAAGGTGCCGCCGCACGCAAGGTCAGCGCGCCGCGCCACGCGCTGCTCAATCTGCTGCAACTGCTCGGCGGCGAGCCGACCGTCGCGCAACTCGAAGCCGAGCTGAAGCTGAACCCGGTGCTCGTCATGCACCTGATGCGCCTCGCCAATTCGAGCGGCCTCGCGATGGGTCGCAAGGTCACGACGCTGCGCGAGGCGATCAATGCGACGGGCACCAACCGCATCGCGCGCTGGACGCAATTGCTGCTGTACGCGGACGGCCGCAAGGTCGCACTCGAAGATGATCCGCTGCTGCAACTCGCCGCCACGCGCGCGCG
>BBSL01000619.1 GCA_001319865.1 Burkholderia sp. E7m39
GTTCCAGGCCGACCAGATTCATCCGACACAACGGGCACAACCCCTGCTACTCGACAACGTGTGGCCGGCGCTGAAGCCGCTGCTCCACAGCTCGCCTCAATAAGAGTGCGCCCGGGCGTGACCGTGCGCTAACAACTTGTTTCCGAATAGTGGGGAACGTGTCCAGGCATGGTCGATCAGACAGATTCGCCTGAATTCGACAACCGGCTCTACTTGAGCGATTTCTGGAAGGAGATAACGTGAAATACTTACCGATTATCGCTATGGCTGTCGCCATTTCCGCTTGTGCAGCACAGCCGCCTGCTGGCGTGCAGTCCGTTGGCACGAGCCAGCAACCGCCGAAGGTCGTCGGCCAATGCATTGCGAAGAAATGGGCTGACCGGTCGCAGCAACAGGTCGTCGCGCAGGACACCTTGGCCAACGATCAGGCGATGGACGTCTACGTCCCCGGCCAGCAGCCACCGAATGGCGCGGCAGCCGTCGTGCGCCCGAACTATCAGGGCTCTGGAACCTGGGTCGGCTTCCGTGCGGCCGGTGGCGCCGGCAGCGATGCAACGGGCGACATCAGCGCCTGCCTGTAACGCTTCAGAACGCTCGTCATGAAACAAAAAGCCCCCGCATCTGCGGGGCTTTTTTTGTTCCGGCTTATAGTCGTATACGAGAGCCGCTTACTCGCTGCCCGACTGCGGATTATCGAGCGCGCCGAACATCTTCACCTTGGAGCGCGCGCGCACTGCGTCGAGATAAGCCTCAGCCTCGGCTTGCGCATTGACCGACGCGACCTGTTGCTGCGCGCCCGCGAGGCGTTGCGCGTCGGCAGGCGCCGGCGGCACGACCGAGTTCACGCGATAGATTGCGTAACCGTCCGCACCCAGATCGACGCCGACGTACGCCGGCAATTTCTGCGCATCCACCTTGTAAATTGCGCTCAACGCGGCGGGCGGCACGCCCTGCGCATCGTTACGCGAGACCTTCAAGGCGGACGAGAACCCATCCGTCGATTTCGATTTCTGCAACGCGGCCAGCTTCGCTTCGCCTTCCTTGCGCGCCAGTTCCGCCGCCTGCTGTGCAACTACCTTTTGGCGCACGGCGTCCTTGACGGCGGCAAGCGCGGGCACGGCCGCCGGCTTATAGTCGGTCACGTGCGCGGCGATCAGCGTGTTGTTGCCGGCGTCGATTGCCTGCGTATTGTTGTGGTCCTTGACCGAATCGCTCGCGAATATCGCCGCGAGAAATTTCGGATTGTTCAGCGGGCTATCGGCTGGCAGCGCGCTGTTCGGCCGCGGCGTAACCGTCGCCGTCTGGACCTGCAGCTTGTACTTGTCCGCGGCCGGCTGCAGGCTTTTCGCCTGTTCGTAGACCGTCGACGTAAAGCCTTCTGAATCATCGCTGAATGCCTTGGTGGCAAGCTGCGTCTTGAGATCCTTCGCGATCGCGTCTTTCACCTCATCGAACGGCTTGGTCACCGACGGCTTCACGTCCGTCACCTTGACGATGTGATAGCCGAAGTCCGACTGGATCAAATCGCTGATCTCATCCTTCTTCATCTTGAAGACGGCATCGTCGAACGCCTTGCCGCCAGCAATCATGCCCGGGCCGAAGTAGCCCAGATCGCCACCCTTCGATGCCGAACCCGGGTCTTGCGAATTCTGCTGCGCGATCTGCGCGAACTGATCCGGATGCGCCTTCACCTGCGCGAGGATGTCCTGCGCCTTTTGCTTCGCCTTGTCCTTGTCGGCGGCGCTCGCGTCCTTGGGCGCGACGATCAGGATGTGGCTTGCACGCACTTCACCCGCGGTGCGGTAGTGCGCGATGTTGTCGTCGTAGTACTTCTTCAGATCGGCATCGCTCGGGTTCGCCGAGGCGGCAAGCGTCGCGGGCGACAGCACCAGGTATTGGATCGTCGCCGTGGCGGGCGTCGCAAAGTCGTCGCGATGCGCGTCGTAGTACGCCTGGATTTGCGCATCCGTCGGCTGCACTTTCGATTCGTATTCCTTCGCCCGGAACGCAAGACCTTGCACCTCGCGTTGCTGCTCTGCGAGCTCCGTCAGATGCTGCGCGAGCGACTTCGGCGTGAACGCGGTTCGCGTGATTGCGGCAGGCAGTTGCTGCATGGCCATGCTGTAGCGAACCTGCTCCTGATACTGATCGGGCGTCATGCCCTGCATCGC
>BBSL01000620.1 GCA_001319865.1 Burkholderia sp. E7m39
ACGACGCCGCGATCCCATGCGCCCGGGCTGCGACGGGTATAATTCGTGTCTCTTTTTCATCGCGTTCGCGCCGTCGCCGGCCATTGTCGTCGGCGTGGCACGCGAACCGTTTTCGTAGCCGCGCCCGCATTCGATGTTCGCCGGCGCCGGCGTCCGCCTTCGAGTTACCGCACATGACCACTCCCGTTCGCACCCGCTTCGCTCCGAGCCCAACTGGCTTCATCCACCTCGGCAACATTCGCTCTGCGCTGTATCCGTGGGCGTTCGCGCGCAAATCGAAGGGCGTGTTCGTGCTGCGTATCGAGGACACGGATGTCGAGCGCTCAACCGAGCAATCCGTCGATGCGATTCTCGAGGGCATGCAATGGCTCGGCCTCGACTACGACGAAGGTCCGTTCTATCAGATGCAGCGCATGGACCGTTATCGCGAAGTGCTCGCGCAGATGCAGGAACAGGGGCTCGTCTACCCGTGCTACATGTCGACGGAAGAGCTCGAC
This sequence comes from Burkholderia sp. E7m39, assembly GCA_001319865.1. GTDB lineage: Bacteria > Pseudomonadota > Gammaproteobacteria > Burkholderiales > Burkholderiaceae > Paraburkholderia > Paraburkholderia bengalensis. Next base: position 498 of record BBSL01000620.1, read on the forward strand.
GCGTTGCGCGAGCGTCAGCGCGCCGCAGGCGAGAAGCCTCGCTACGACGGCACGTGGCGCCCGGAGCCCGGCAAAGTGCTGCCGACGCCGCCCGAAGGCGTGAAGCCGGTGCTGCGCTTTCGCAATCCGCTGACGGGCGTCGTCGCGTGGGACGATGCCGTGAAGGGCCGGGTCGAAATCTCGAACGAAGAACTCGACGACCTCGTGATCGCGCGTCCCGACGGTACGCCGACTTATAACTTCTGCGTCGTGGTCGACGACCTCGACATGAAGATCACGCACGTGATTCGTGGCGACGACCACGTGAACAACACGCCGCGCCAGATCAACATTCTGCGCGCGCTCGGCGCCGAGCCGCCCGTGTACGCGCACTTGCCGACCGTGCTGAACGAGCAGGGCGAAAAGATGAGCAAGCGTCACGGCGCCATGAGTGTGATGGGCTACCGCGACGCCGGCTACCTGCCGGAAGCCGTACTGAACTATCTGGCGCGTCTGGGCTGGTCGCACGGCGACGCCGAAATTTTCTCGCGCGAACAGCTGATCGAATGGTTCGATCTCGAGCACCTGGGCAAGTCGCCGGCGCAGTACGACCACAACAAACTCAACTGGCTGAACAACCACTACATCAAGGAAGCGGATAACGCGCGTCTCGCCGATCTGAGCAAACCGTTTTTCGCGGCGCTCGGCATCGACGACGCAGCGATCGCGAGGGGCCCGGATCTGGCGGGCGCGATCGGCCTGATGAAGGATCGCGCGTCGACGGTGAAGGAAATCGTCGATAACGCCGCGATGTTCTATCGCGAGCCCACTCCCGATGCCGATGCGCTTGCGCAGCATGTGACGGATGCGGTGCGTCCGGCGCTTGCCGATCTTGCCGCGGCACTGAAGAACTGCGAATGGACCAAGGAGGGCATCGCCGCGGCGCTGAAAGCGACGCTCGGCGCGCACAAGCTGAAGATGCCGCAACTCGCCATGCCTGTGCGTCTTTTGGTGGCGGGCACGACGCACACTCCTTCGATCGACAGCGTGCTGATGTTGTTCGGTCGCGATGTGGTCGTGAGCCGGATCGAAAAGGCGTTGGGCTGAGCTTCGACGGGGTGCATCTGGCCCGCGCCACGAGGCTGCGAAACGAACGGCGTGACGCAAACGCAGGCTCGCAAAAAAATTGCACGAAGCGACTCAAAAGGTATTTACAAAGCAAAAATTGCTATCTACAATCTCGCTTCTGTTCTGCAAGGGGGTATAGCTCAGCTGGGAGAGCGCTTGCATGGCATGCAAGAGGTCAGCGGTTCGATCCCGCTTACCTCCACCATCAGAACAAAGTGAAGTCGCTCCGGTTAGCCGGAAGTTGTAGCAAAAAAGACTTCACAAGCGGTTGTAAAGCAGTTAGAATGGCGGTCTTCGCTGCTGATGAATGAAGTTAGCAGCAAGAACGAGACAGATCTGCAAAGATTATGTCCCCTTCGTCTAGAGGCCTAGGACATCACCCTTTCACGGTGAGTACAGGGGTTCGAATCCCCTAGGGGACGCCAGATTACTGGCGTTGCTTGAAGTTGAAGCAATGCGCTTGCGAGACCTAACCGACGCTCGCAAGTCAGGTAGCAAGACTGGAGTGGTAGTTCAGTCGGTTAGAATACCGGCCTGTCACGCCGGGGGTCGCGGGTTCGAGTCC
>BBSL01000621.1 GCA_001319865.1 Burkholderia sp. E7m39
GTGTCGCCGCTGTAGTGCAGTTCCCCGGCCAACTGCTTGCGCGCGGCAAGGCTGCTGTCCAGTCCGAGCAGCTTCATCAGATCGACGATCGACGTCCGCCAGTTCAGCTTCTCCGGGTGCTGGTCGGCGAGTCCCGTCAGGATCGCCTCGACGTCGACGGGCTCGGCGGCTGCAGCGGCGGGCGCTTGCGCAGGCGCCGCTGCGGGCGCGTCCTGCGGCGCGGGCGCGGCCGCCTGCTGCGCGGCCGCCTGCACCGCGGGGTGGCTCGACGGGAAAATCTTGCTGAGGATCGTGCTGAAGATGCTCATGCTTTCCTCCAGAAAATCGGTTGAGGGCGTCAGCGCCGTCGCGATTGCGTCGACGAGAAGACGGCAACACCCGCTTTCGCAGACGTCGGACCGCGCTGGCCAACGCGCCTAAGGCGTACCCGGCACGCCCAATGCCTCTGAGCGAACCCCTATGCTCGCCGTCAAAAATGACAGGACGATGCCGCTCATTCTTACTTGAGGACGTAAAATCCGGCCGCCAATTCTTGCGCAGGATTCAGACTCTGAGCCGTCGATGGCTCACAACAAGGCAAAATACGGGTTTTGGCGCAAGTTGAAGCGGACGGGCGAATCCCGCTCCCGCCCGCTGCGCCGTCCTCCGTCCCGAATCCCACGCGGCCGCGCGATCTCCGCGCGGCGCGGCAGTACCCAAGAATCAGGAGCGATCTTTCATGACCGAACCGAACGTTTCGTTGCTGGGCAGGCTTTCGCTTGCCTTCGGAACATTTTTCAGCATTCTCGGCGACCGCGACTTCGCCGCGAGCGTGCTGCGCCTGCGCAGCGGCGCGGCGCCCACGCCGGCGGCCGCCCCCGTCGCCGCGCCCGCACCCGCCCCGGCTCCCGCGCCCGTGGTGATCAAGGAAGCCACGCCCGAGGCCGCGTTGCAACTGCTCGGGCTGTTGCAGCGGGACGCGCGCTTCATCGATTTCGTCGAAGAAGACATCGCGAAATACGCGGACGCGGATATCGGCGCGGCCGCGCGCCTCGTGCATGAAGGCTGCCGCGCGACGCTGCGCGAGCATTTCACGATCCGTCCCGTACGCGACGAAGCCGAAGGCAGCCGCGTGACGATCAACGAAGGTTTCGACGCGACGGCCATCCGCCTGACGGGCAACGTCGTCGGCAAGGCGCCGTTTTCGGGCAGCATCAGCCATCGCGGCTGGCGCGTCAGCGAAGTGCGCCTGCCGAAGCTCACGCCCAGCCACGACGCCACCGTGCTGGCCCCCGCCGAGGTGGAACTATGAGCGATCCGCGTTATTCCATCGGTATCGATCTGGGCACGACGCACTGTGCGCTGTCCTACGTCGATCTCACCGCCAGCGACGGCGAAAAAACCGAGCAGCAGGTGATGCCCGTCACGCAGTTGACGGCGCCCGGCGCGCTCGAAGACCTCGATCTGCTGCCGTCGTTTCTCTATCTGCCGCACGCGAGCGAACTGACGCCCGGCGATCTCGCGCTGCCGTGGACGGGCGAGCGCGACTACGCAGTCGGCGAGATGGCGCGCAGCCGTGGCGCGGGGACGCCGATCCGGCTCGTGTCGAGCGCGAAAAGCTGGCTGTGTCACCCTGGCGTCGACCGGCGCGCGGCGATCCTGCCGAGCGACGCGCCGCCCGAAGTCGCGCGCGTGTCGCCGCTCGAAAGCTCGGTGCGCTATCTGACGCATCTGCGCGAAGCGTGGAATCACGCGCATCCCGACGCGCCGTTCGACCAGCAGGAAATCACCGTGACGATTCCCGCGTCGTTCGATCCCGCCGCGCGTGAGCTGACGGCGGAAGCCGCCAACGCCGCCGGCTACGGCCCGATGACGCTGCTCGAAGAACCGCAGGCCGCGCTCTATAGCTGGATCGAAAAGAGCAGCGGCGCGTGGCGCAAGCAGGTGAAGGTCGGCGACATCATCCTCGTCGTCGATGTCGGCGGCGGCACGACCGATCTTTCGCTGATCGCCGTGATCGAGCGCGAAGGCAATCTCGAACTGCATCGCGTCGCCGTCGGCGATCACATCCTGCTCGGCGGCGACAACATGGACCTCGCGCTCGCGCACGTGGTTGCCCGCAAGCTGGCGTCGCAAGGCACACAGGGGATA
>BBSL01000622.1 GCA_001319865.1 Burkholderia sp. E7m39
TTTTCCCCGCTGCCGGCGACTACGCGAGCGCGCGGACGTGGTGCGGCCACCGTCCCGCCACGCCCGATTCGAAGCCGCTGATCGGGCGAACGCCGTATCGCAACCTGTGGCTGAACACGGGCCACGGCGCGCTCGGCTTCACGCTCGCGTGCGGCAGCGCGCGCGTGATCGCCGACGTGATCGCGGGCCGCGCGCCGTCCGTCGATGTGTCAGCCTACGCCTACGACCGCTGAACCCGTTGCACGAGCATCGAAAACAAACCAACCGGAGAAGACATGAAAACGACGTTGAATGCCTTGCTTGCCACGCTGTTCATATCGACTCTCGCGAGCGGCGGCGCGCATGCGCAGGAAAGCCCGACGCTGAAAAAGATCCGCGAAACAGGGGCGATTTCATTGGGCGTGCGCGAATCGTCGGTGCCGTTTTCATACTACGACGAGCAGCAGCACGTGATCGGCTACTCGCAGGCCATCGCGCTGAAGATCGTCGACGAGGTGAAGAAGGAACTGAACCTGCCTGATCTGAAGGTGCGCGAGATTCCCATCACGTCGCAGAACCGCATTCCCCTCGTGCAGAACGGCACGATCGATATTGAATGCGGCTCGACCACGCACACGAAAGAGCGCGACAATCAGGTCGCGTTTTCGAACAGCTTCTTCCAGTACGGCGTGCGCATGATCGTGAAGAAGGACTCGGACGTGAAGGACTTCGGCGATCTCGCCAACAAGACGGTCGTGACGACGGCGGGCACATCCGAAGAGCGCCTGCTGCGGCAGATGAACGCCGAGAAATCGATGAATATGCGCCTGATCAGCGCGAAGGATCATGCCGAGTCGTTTCTCAACGTGAAGACGGGGCGCGCCGTCGCGTTCGTGATGGATGATCCGCTGTTGTACGGCGCGAAGGCCAAAGAGGCGAACGCGGGCGACTATCTGATCACGGGCACCTCGCCGATGTCGGAAGTGTATGGCTGCATGTTCCGCAAGGACGATCCCGGCTTCAAGAAACTCGCGGACGGCGTGATCGCGCGCTTGCAAACTTCGGGCGAAGCGGCGAATCTCTATCAGCAGTGGTTCACGCAACCGATTCCGCCGAAGGGCATCAACCTGAACTATCCACTGTCGGCGGAGATGAAACAGCTGTTCGCAAAGCCGAACGACCGCGCGCTCGATTGATGCGCTCGCGTCGCCGCGTGTGGCGGGCAGCATGATCCGGAGACACGGTGTGACGCAGACATCCGAAGCAGGCAACGCGGCAGGACAGGCGGCAGGACAGGCGGCAAAAAAAGTGGCGCTGGTGACGGGCGCGGGCAGCGGCATTGGCCGCGCGACGGCGCGCAAGCTGCTCGCCAACGGCTACAGCGTGGTGCTGACGGGGCGCCGGCAAGCGCCCCTGGACGCGCTCGCCAAAGAAGCACAAAACGAAGGCCAGGACGCGTTTGCCGTCGCCTGCGACGTGACGGACGCCGCGAGCGTCGCGGCGCTCTTCGATGCGATCCGCCTGCGCTACGGCCGCCTCGACGTGCTGTTCAACAACGCGGGGCGCAACGCGCCGCCGGTTGAAATCGACCAGATCGAACTCGACGACTGGCGTTCCGTCGTCGATACGAATCTGACGGGCGTGTTCCTGTGCACGCGCGCGGCGTTCGGCATGATGAAGACGCAGACGCCGCAGGGCGGCCGCATCATCAACAACGGCTCGATCTCCGCGCACGCGCCGCGGCCGTTCAGCATCGCGTACACGGCGACCAAGCACGCCATCACCGGGCTGACCAAATCGGTATCGCTCGACGGGCGGCCTTACGACATCGTGTGCGGCCAGATCGACATCGGCAATGCGGCAACGGAAATGGCCGAGCGGATGGCGCGCGGCGTGCCGCAAGCGAACGGCACGATCGCCGTCGAACCGCTGATGAACGTCGAACACGTCGCCGACGCCGTGCTGCACATGGCCAATCTGCCGCTGTCGGCGAATGTGCAGTTCATGACCATCATGGCGAGCAAGATGCCGTTCGTCGGACGCGGCTGAGCGCTTGCTGTCCGGCGTTCGCGCAGCGCGGCGCGCGCAGTCGACTTATACTGGGCGCTTCCCCGAACCACTGGAAGCGCAAGT
>BBSL01000623.1 GCA_001319865.1 Burkholderia sp. E7m39
GCGCTGGCGTCGCTGGAGCGCCGCGCGAATGCGAGCGCTCTGCAGATCACCGCGCTCGCCATCGGCCTGATGTGCCTGCTGCTGATCGCAATGACGCGCAACGACCTGATCGAAGGCTGGCACCGCTCGACGCCGCCTGACGCGCCCAACGAGTTCATCATCGACATCCAGCCCGACCAGCGCGAGCTCGTCACGCAGTATCTGGGCGCGCACGGTTTTCGCGGCATCGAACTCGCGCCGATGGTGCGCGGCCGGCTGACGGCGATCAACGGCAAGCCCGTCAATCCCGACGAGTTCAAGAGCGAAGATGCGCGGCGGCTGGTCGATCGCGAGTTCAACCTGTCGTACACGACGCAGCTGCCCGATGACAACCGCATCGTGTCGGGCGACTGGTACGGCGGCGCGACGAAGCCGCAGATCTCGATCGAGCAGGGGCTCGCGAAGCTGCTGAAGGTGAAGGTCGGCGACACGATGCGCTTCGACGTCACGGGCCTCACCGTCGATGCCCCCGTCACCAGCATCCGCAAGCTCGACTGGGGCTCGTTCAAGGTCAATTTTTTCGTCGTGATGCCGCCTGCCGCGCTGCAGGACTATCCGGCGACCTTCATCACCAGCTTCCACGTGCCGCCCGAGCGGCGCACGGTGATCGACGGGCTGATCGGCCAGTATCCGAACCTGACGGCCATCGATACCGCGCCGATTCTCGCGCAGGTGCAGCGCGTGATCGACCAGGTGATCGGCGCCGTGCAGTTCCTGTTCGCGTTCACGCTGATCGCGGGCGTGCTGGTGCTGTACGCCGCGCTCGCGGGCACGCGTGACGAGCGTATGCGAGAATCCGCGCTGCTGCGCGCGCTCGGCGCCTCGCACCGGCAGGTGCGGGCGGTGCAGGTCGCGGAGTTCGTCGCGGTCGGCGCGCTGGCGGGCCTGATGGCCGCCGTCGGCTCGCAGGTGATCGGCTTCGTGCTCGCGTCGCGCGTGTTCGATTTTTCGATCGACTTCAACCCGTGGCTGATTCCGGCGGGCGTGGCGGCGGGCGTCGCGTGCGCGGCCGTCGGCGGCTGGCTGAGCTTGCGCCACGTGCTGATGCGGCCCGCGCTGCAATCGCTGCGCGACGCGTGATTGCGCTGCCGCACCAGGCGCGCCGCCCTGAAATCCCTTTGACTGTGTCGTTGCCTGTATGACTGATCCGATTGACGAAGCACCGCCGCAACCGACGGCCTTCGAACTCGTGGGTGGCGAGGCGCGCGTGCGCGAACTCGTCGACCGTTTCTACGACCTGATGGACCTCGAAGCCGACTTCGCGGGCATCCGCAAGCTGCATCCCGCCACGCTGGACGGCTCGCGCGACAAGCTGTTCTGGTTCCTGTGCGGCTGGCTCGGCGGCCCCGATCACTATATCAGCCGGTTTGGCCATCCGCGACTGCGCGCGCGGCATCTGCCGTTTCAGATCGCGTCGGTCGAGCGCGACCAGTGGCTGCGCTGCATGGCGTGGGCGATGGAAGATGTCGGCCTGCCCGAGCCGCTGCGCGAACGCCTGCTGCATTCGTTCTTCGATACGGCCGACTGGATGCGCAATCATCCCGGTTGAGCGTCGTGGCTCGTCAAGTCGTGTGAAAGCGTCGTGCTGAAGCGCCCAGTACAGTTCTGCCGGGCGTGAGCCGATCTGAACGCGGCGGGCATCGGCGGGATCGGCATAATGTCCGCTGGCACGACGAATGACAGGAGACTCCCCATGACGACGCGCGCGCTGTTCCGCGACGACGCCTATCTGACCCACTGCGACGCAGCGATCACCGCCATCGACGAGCAGGGCATCCATCTCGACCAGACCGTGTTCTATCCGCTTGGCGGCGGCCAGGCGGGGGACATGGGCGCACTGACGCTTGCCGACGCCACGCGCATCGAGATCGCCGACACCCGTAAGGCGAAATTCGAAGGCGCGACCCCCGACGACGCCGTTCACATCCCCGCGCCCGGCCAGGAAGCGCTGCTCGCGCAGCTCGCCGTCGGCCAGAAAGTCACGGCGCAGATCGACTGGGGGCGGCGCTATCGGCACATGCGCCTGCACACGGCGAGTCATCTGATGTGCGCGGTGTTGCCGT
>BBSL01000624.1 GCA_001319865.1 Burkholderia sp. E7m39
ACGACGCTCATTCCAGAACGGAACCTGACGAAGACGCTGACGGTGGGCATCATCACCGCCGTGTTCGTGATCGCGGCGCCTTTCATCATCGGCACGGCGGGCGGCAACTACTGGGTCCGCGTGCTCGACTTCGCGATGCTGTACGTGATGCTGGCGCTGGGCCTGAACGTGGTGGTCGGCTTCGCCGGCCTGCTGGACCTGGGCTATATCGCGTTCTACGCGGTGGGCGCCTACACGGCGGCGCTGCTGAGTTCGCCGCACCTGTCGTCGCAATTCGAGTGGATCGCGCATCTCGCGCCGGGCGGCCTGCACATACCGTTCCTGATCATCGTGCCGTGCGCGATGGCGATTGCGGCGATCTGCGGCGTGATCCTCGGCGCACCGACGCTGCGTCTGCGCGGCGACTACCTCGCCATCGTGACATTGGGCTTCGGGGAAATCGTGCGGATCTTCCTGAACAACCTCGACCGTCCGGTGAACATCACCAACGGCCCGAAGGGCATCACGGGCATCGATCCGATTCACGTCGGCGACTTCAGCCTCGCGCAGACGCACTCGTTCTTCGGCCTGCAGATTCCGTCGGTGTACTCGTACTACTACGTGTTCGTGCTGTGCGCGCTGTTCGTGATCTGGGTGTGCACGCGTCTGCAGCACTCGCGTATCGGCCGCGCATGGGCGGCGATCCGCGAAGACGAAATCGCCGCGAAGGCAATGGGCATCAACACGCGCGACGTGAAGCTGCTGGCGTTCGCGATGGGCGCGTCGTTCGGCGGCCTGTCGGGCGCGATGTTCGGCGCATTCCAGGGCTTCGTGTCGCCGGAATCGTTCACGCTGCCGGAGTCGATCGTCGTGCTGGCTTGCGTGGTGCTGGGCGGCATGGGCCACATTCCCGGCGTGATTCTGGGCGCGGTGCTGCTCGCCGTGCTGCCGGAATTCCTGCGCTCGACGATGGGTCCGCTGCAGAACATGGTGTTCGGTCATGAGATCGTCGATACGGAAGTGATCCGTCAGCTCGTCTACGCACTCGCGATGGTGCTGATCATGCTGTACCGCTCGGAAGGCCTGTGGCCCGCGCCGAAGCACGAAGACAAGATCGCGAAGATCGCGAAACGCAACGGCAAGAAGCCGGCGCGTGCCTAAACGGCAGACAGGAGAAACCAACATGAGCGACAAACCCATCCGTCTGTCCGTGAAGGGCGTGAACAAGCGCTTCGGCGGTCTGCAGGCGCTCTCGGACGTGGGCCTTCAGATCGAGGAAGGCACCATCTATGGTCTGATCGGCCCGAACGGCGCCGGCAAGACGACGTTCTTCAACGTGATCACCGGTCTGTACACGCCGGACTCCGGCGAGTTCAAGCTCGACGGCACGCCGTACACGCCGACGGCCGTCTATCAGGTGGCGAAGGCGGGCATCGCGCGCACGTTCCAGAACATTCGTCTGTTCGGTGGCATGACCGCGCTGGAAAACGTGATGGTCGGCCGGCACGTGCGCACGAAACACGGCCTGCTGGGCGCCGTGTTCCAGACGCCCGCCGAGCGTCAGGAAGAGCGCGAGATCAAGGAGCGCGCGCTGGAACTGCTCGACTACGTCGGCGTGCTGCAGTACGCGGACTACACGTCGCGCAATCTGTCGTATGGTCACCAGCGGCGTCTCGAGATCGCGCGTGCGCTCGCCACCGATCCGAAGCTGCTCGCGCTCGACGAACCGGCGGCCGGCATGAACGCGACGGAGAAGGTCGAGCTGACGAAGCTGCTCGACAAGATCCGCGCGGACGGCAAGACGATCCTGCTGATCGAGCACGACGTGAAACTGGTGATGGGCCTGTGCAATCGCATGACAGTGCTCGACTATGGCAAGGTGATCGCTGAAGGTCTGCCGCACGACGTGCAGAAGGACCCGAAGGTGATCGAGGCTTATCTGGGTGCGGGGGTCCACTGATGGCTACGGCAATGTTGAAAATCAAGGGCCTTCAGGTCAACTACGGCGGCATTCAGGCCGTCAAGGGCGTCGACCTCGAGATCCAGCAGGGCGAACTGGTCACGCTGATCGGCGCGAACGGCGCGGGCAAGACCACGACGATGAAGGCGATCACGGG
>BBSL01000625.1 GCA_001319865.1 Burkholderia sp. E7m39
ACGGGCAAGACTTACGCGTACCTCGTGCCGGCCATGTTGTGGGGCGGCAAGGTGATCGTGTCGACGGGCACGAAGCATCTGCAGGACCAGCTTTATCAGCGCGACATTCCGACCGTGCGCGACGCGCTTGCGGTGCCTGTGTCGGTCGCCATGCTCAAGGGGCGCGCGAACTATCTGTGCCACTACTATTTGCAGCGCACGGCGGACAACGGCCGCTTGCCGTCGCGGCAGGAAACGTCGTATCTGCAGGACATCATCCGCTTCGCAAAGATCACGCGCACGGGCGACAAGGCCGAACTCGCGAGCGTGCCGGAGACGGCGGCCGTGTGGTCGATGGTGACGTCGACGCGCGACAACTGTCTGGGCCAGGAATGCCCGCACTACAAGGACTGCTTCGTGATGCAGGCGCGTCGCGAGGCGCAGCAGGCGGATATCGTCGTCGTCAATCACCATCTGTTTTTCGCCGACATCATGTTGCGCGACACGGGCATGGCCGAGTTGCTGCCGACGGCGAACACAGTCATCTTCGATGAAGCGCATCAGCTTCCCGAAACGGCGACGCTGTTCTTCGGCGAAACGCTGTCGACCACACAGTTTCTCGAACTCGCGCGCGATTCGGTGGCCGAGGGGCTTGGCCATGCGCGCGATGCCGTCGACTGGGTGACGCTCGGCGCGGCGCTCGAACGTTCGGCGCGCGATGTGCGGCTCGCGTTCAAGGAAGACTCGGTACGTCTGTCGATTGGCCAGTTGCCCGACGATCATCCGTTGTTCGCGGCGCTCGAAGCCGTCGAAACGGAACTCGATGCGCTCGCCAGCGCGCTCGCGGGGCAGTCGGAACGGGCCGAGTCGCTGGCCGCGTTGTTGCGCCGCGCGCGCGAATTGCAGGACGTGCTGTCGGGCTGGACGACGCCGCCGACGCAGACGGAACGCGATGCGGCAACCACGGCTGCCGCTGACGCGAAGAGTGATCCGAACGAGAAGGTTCGCTGGATCGAAGTGTTTTCGCACACTGTGCAGTTGCACGAAACGCCGCTGTCGGTCGCGCCGATTTTCGCGAAGCAGCGCGCAGGCGTGCCGCGCGCGTGGGTGTTCACGTCGGCCACGTTGTCCGTGCGCGGCGACTTCACGCACTATGCGGCGCAAATGGGCCTCAACTCGCGGCGCTCGATGACGCTGCCGAGTCCCTTCGATTACGGCGTGCAGGGCTTGCTCTATGTGCCGCGCAACCTGCCGCAGCCGTCGTCACCGATGTTCACCGATGCCGTGTTCGATGCCGCGCTCCCCGCGATCGAAGCCTCAGGCGGGGGCGTGTTCATGCTGTGCACGACACTGCGCGCCGTCGACCGGATCGCGTCGAAGCTGCGCGACGTCATCGAATCACGCGGCTGGAACATGCCGTTGCTCGTGCAGGGCGACGCAAGCCGCACGGAACTGCTCGACCGGTTTCGGTCGTACGGCAATGCGATTCTCGTGGGCAGCCAGAGCTTCTGGGAGGGCGTCGATGTGCGCGGCGATGCGTTGTCGCTCGTCGTCATCGACAAGCTTCCGTTTGCGCCGCCTGATGACCCTGTGCTGTCCGCGCGACTCGATGCGCTGACTAAGAAAGGTCTGAGTCCTTTTGCGGTTCATCAGCTGCCTCAGGCCGTGATTACGCTGAAGCAGGGCGCGGGGCGTCTTATCCGTTCTGAAACCGATCGGGGCGTGCTGATGATCTGCGATACGCGTCTCGTCGACAAACCCTATGGACGCCGTATATGGCAGAGCCTGCCGCCGTTCAAGCGCACGCGGGAGATCGATGTCGTGCGCGAGTTTTTCGAGGAGAACTCGCAGGCTTGAGGAAGAGAAAAGCTCGTTGTATCAGCGAACGCTTTTTGCGTTACCGAGGCAGCGGGCTTTATCGTGCAGAGATTTATACGGTGCGATTGGTTTAAAGCGTTTGGAAGCTAAATCCCGGTTCGCATGCGAGTCGAATAAGTAAAATAAAAATCGATGCATAAAACAAA
>BBSL01000626.1 GCA_001319865.1 Burkholderia sp. E7m39
CGTCGGAGCGCGTGCCGCTGATGGACGAGAAGGCCAAGGAAGTGCTGTTCGGCGCAACGCAGTACGCGAAACATTGAGCGAAACGCCGTGCCGCGACATTCGTTTGCCAGCTTCGGCTGAAGCCCGTTCGCGCTGCGCTTGCGCATCGACGTGAATCCATCGATGGTCGCCCGCCGCCACGGCGACGCGGTCGACGCCCGGCTGTCGAATCTTGACCTGACGACTCACGCGCGCCGGCTTTCAGACGAGCGCGCGCACGGGTCGCCACGGCGGGCGTCGACGTGCGTGTCACGCGGCTTTCGCGGGATCGCGCAGCCCGAAGATCGCCTTCGAGCGCACCGTAATCACCAGGTCGCCGTTCTGATTGAAACCCTGCCATTCCGTCGACACGATGCCGCGATCCGGCTTGCTCGACGACACGCGCTTGTCGAGGATGCTGTTGGTCATGCGGATCGTATCGCCGACGCGCACGGGCTTCAGCCACCGCAGGTCGTCGATGCCGGGTGAACCCATCGATGTGGAACCCGCCAGCACGTTGCGCACGAGCATGCCCATCATCACCGAACAGGTGTGCCAGCCGCTCGCGATCAGGGTGCCGTACGGCGATGCCGCCGCGCCCGCGTCGCTCACATGGAAAGGCTGCGGATCGAACTGCTCAGCGAAACGGACGATTTCGTCGCGCGTGAAGGTGTGCGTGCCGACTTCATAGGTCCGGCCGACTTCCATATCCTCGTAACTCAAACCCATCTTTCACCTCTGTGGATGTGTTGGCGGAGGCGCTCAGGCGTCGGCCGTTGCGAAGCCCGGCAGCGCGGCGAAACGCGCCAGATGATGATCGACGTCGCCGAGCGTGGTTTCGATGATGGCGAGACGCTTGAACAGATGCGCGGCCGCGACTTCGTTCGTCACGCCCATGCCGCCATGCAACTGCACCGCCTGCTGGCCGACGAAACGCGCGGCCTGACCGACTCGCACCTTCGCCGCCGACACGGCGCGGCGGCGTTCGTCGGCATCGCCGCCATAGCGCACGGCGGCGAGATACGTTGCGGAGCGCGCCTGCTCGGTGTGAATCAGCATTTCGACCATGCGGTGTTGCAGCGCCTGAAAACGCGCGATGGGCACGCCGAACTGCTGGCGCGTCTTCGTGTACTCGACGGTCGCGTGGTTGAGCGCGTCGAGCGCGCCGATTGCCTCGGCGCACAGCAGCACGATGCCGTAGTCGGCGATGTGTTCGAGCGCTGCCGCGCCTGCATGCCTGCCGTTCAGCTTACGCGCCGGGGTCCCGTCGAACACGAGCGTCGCGGCGCGCTGGCCGTCGATCGTGCGATAGTCGGTGACCTGCGTCTTCGTGGCATCGCGCGCGACGACGAAGAGCCTGATCTCACCATCGAGCCTTGCGGGCACGATCCAATGGTCGGCCTGCGCGCCGTGCAGCACGACCGACTTCGTGCCGTTCAACGTGAAGCCGTGGCCCTGCTGCGTGGCTTGTGTATCGATTGAAAACAGGTCGTAGCGCGCGTCGGGCTCGTGAAACGCCACAGCGAGCTTGATCTCGCCCAGTGCGGCGCGCTCGAGCAGCGACGTGTCGTCGTCGCTCGCGCCGGACAGCTTCAGCGCCTCGATGCCCACGGCCGTCGACCAGTACGGCTCGACGACGATTGCACGCCCCAATTCCTGCATCACAACCAGCATATCGACCGTGCCGCCATCGAAGCCGCCCTGCGCTCCCGGCACGGGCAACGCGGTAAGACCCAGTTCGGCAAATGCGGACCAATGCTCGCCCGACACGCCTGCTTGCGACCGCACGATTGCCTGACGCGCTTCGAAACCGTACTGCTTGTCGAGGTAACGGCGCAGTGCGTCCGCGAATTGCTGCTGTTCGTCGGTGAAATTGAAGTTCATGCGCCGCTCCTCACAGTCCCAGAATCATCTGCGCGATGATGTTCTTTTGAATTTCGTTCGAACCGCCGTAGATCGAAGTCTTGCGGTAGTTG
>BBSL01000627.1 GCA_001319865.1 Burkholderia sp. E7m39
CGCTATCCGTACACGCTGCGCGCGTATCACGACGTGCGCTTCGACCGCGCGCAAGCGGCAGCGCTCGCGTCGCAGGCAGGACGGGCCGCCGACTTTCTCGAGCGGCGCGCGAGCGAGCTGTCGGGCGGCGAAGCGCAGATCGCCGCGCTCATCCGCGTGCTGCAGCTCGCGCCCGACGTGCTGCTGCTCGACGAGCCGACGGCCTCGCTCGATCCCGAATCGGCGCTGGCGATCGAAGGTCTCGTGCGCGCGTGGTTCGACGCCGCGCCGCATGCGCGTGCGTGGCTGTGGGTCTCGCACGATCTCGCGCAGGCGGCGCGCGTCTCCTGCCGTCATCTGACGATGCGCGCGGGCGTGCTCGACGACACGCCGCCAGGCGCGCTCACTCCCGCCACGGAGGCCCGCTCATGACCTTGCAGAGTCTCAGTCTGTGGGACGTCGCGCTTGCGGCGCTCCTGATCGTCGTGAACGGCGCGGTGTCGTTGCTGCTCAAGCTCGATCTCGAACGCAAGCTCGCGTGGGCGGCCGTGCGCACGGTCGTCCAGCTGCTCGCGATCGGCTATGTGCTCGCGTGGGTCTTCGCGTACGACCGCTGGTACGTGGTGCTGCCGTTGATGATCTTGATGACGCTGATCGCGGGCTTTGCGGGCGCGGGACGCGGCACGCTCACCTATGCCGGGCAGCGCGCGGACAGCATCCTGTCGATCTGGGCGAGCGCGTGGCTCGTCGCCGCCGTCGGCCTGTTCGCGGTGATCCGCATCCGGCCGTGGTACGAGCCGCAATATGCGATCCCCATTCTCGGCATGATTCTCGGCAATACGCTGACGGGCGTGTCGCTCGGCATCGAGCGAATGACAGAGGAACTGACGGCGCGGCGCGACCGCGTCGACATGGCGCTCGCGCTCGGCGCGACGCGCTGGGAAGCGGCGCAGGGCCCCGCGCGCCAGGCCGTGCGTGCGGGCATGATTCCGACGCTCAACCAGATGGCCGTGGTCGGCGTCGTCAGCCTGCCGGGGATGATGACGGGCCAGGTGCTCGCCGGGCAATCGCCGCTGCAGGCCGTGCGCTACCAGATCGTCATCATGTTCCTGATTGCCGCCTCGTCGGCGCTCGGGACGGTGGGCGCGGTGCTGCTGACATATCGGCGGCTGTTTTCGCCGGAGCACCGGTTTCTCGCCTCGCGGCTCATCGAGCGCGGCTCGGGCCGTGGCTAGCTGCTCAACCTGTCGTGCCCGTCGAGTCGGCGCTCGCGCAACTCACCGCGGTGCGCCGGCGTGATGTCGCATGTGCCGGCTCAACTGTTGACGCATGTGCGCAGAACGCAGGCAGATATGCCGCAATTTCGGCCTCGCACGCGGCGCGCGCGTCAGCCCGCCCCGTCACGCCGCGCGAAATACGCGATAAGCATGCGCTCAGCGCGCGCACTACCGCTTCGCCGATACCGACACCTGTGAGCCGTCCGACAGCGTCAGCGTCTTGACGCTGCCGTTGGTCGGCATCGTAAAGCGCAGCACCTGGCTCACGCTTGCGTAATTCGGGCACTTGAGCGACTTGCCGTCTTTCGACACCGCTTTCGTGCCCTTTGGCGTTTGTGCCTGGAAGTTCATCTGCACGGTCGCGGTGCCGTCTTTCGCGACGACGGGCGCGAATCGGATCTGAGTCTGGCGGATCATGGCGCCGTTTGCATCGAGCGGCAGCGACGACAGGTCGGGACAGTCGGCATCGGCCGCGACGGGGCCGCCGGGCGGCACGGTCTTCCACGTGAAGTCGTCGGACTCGCCGGAGCGGATCGTGCGCGTTTCCTGCGAATTGCCGAACTGCTTCGACGTGACCTTGACGGTATAGCGGATCGGGCCGTCCGGGGCTGCCTGCGACGTCACGGTGATGGGCGTCGCCGCGCGCGCGGGCGTGGCCCACGCGGCGAGCGCGAGCGTTGCGCATGCGAGAGAAGCAACAACAGAAACGGCGGGAAGTTTGACGCTGATG
>BBSL01000628.1 GCA_001319865.1 Burkholderia sp. E7m39
AACTGCACATGCTGCATGAGCTGACGGAAAGCGCGGCATCGGGCGAGGCGTCGTATTTCGCGGAGAATGCCGCGCCTACATGGCTTGCCGCCGTGCAGAACGCAATGCTCGATCTGCGCGACGAGCGCGAGCTCGACACACCGCCCACGCAGGGCGGCATCGAAGTGCACGTGTGCCATAGCCTCGCGCGCCAGCTCGAAGTGCTGCACGACCGTCTGCTTGGCTGGTTCGACGAGTTCGATGACCTTCAACCTTCCGACGTGCTCGTTGCGCTGCCCGATCTCGGCGCCGCCGGGCCGCTGATCGACGCCGTGTTCGGCACGGCGCCCACGGGAGATACGCGGCGCATTCCCTACCGGATCACGGGTCTGCCGCCTTCGCAGGCCAACCCGGTGGCGCGCGTGGTGCTCGACTGGCTGGCATTGCCGGAGCGCAATGTCGGCGCACCGGAGCTGATCGAATGGCTGCGCGTCGATGCCATTGCCGCGCGCTACGGCATCGACGCGGCCGCGCTCGAAGATGTTCAGGCTTGGCTCACAGCAGCGGGCGCGCGGCGCGGACTCGCCCCCGTGCCGCAAGCCGACAGCGCGGTCCCCGTCGCGCGCCACACGTTCGCCGACGCGCTCACGCGTCTTTTTCTCGGCTACGCGATGCCCGAAGGCGGCGAGCCCGTCGACGCCTGGCTGCCTGTCGAAGGGGCGGATGGCTCGGACGCGGAACTGCTCGGGCGGCTGGCGAGTTTTGTCGACGATGTCGATGCGTTCGCGCGCCGTTGCGCCGACGACATGACACCCGCCGAGTGGACGCAACTGTTGCTCGAAGTGCTGGGCCGCTGCTTCGACGGCGGCGTTGCCTTTGCGGATAGCCTCTCGGCCGTGCGCGATGCCGTCGACGCGATGAGCGAAGCGATGCGCGCGGGCGCGGGCGACCTGTCGCTGCCTGCCGCCGTCGTGCGCACGGCGCTCTCCGAAGCGCTCGATGATCCCGCACGCGGCGGCGTGCCATGGGGCAGCGTGACGTTCTCGTCGCTGACGAGTCTGCGCGGTTTGCCGTTTCGCATTGTCTGTCTGCTCGGCATGGACGACGGCGTGCTGCCGAGTCTCGCGCGCGCCGACGAGTTCGACCTGATGGCGCAGTTCGGCAAGGCGGGCGACCGGCAGCGCCGCGACGACGAGCGCAATCTCTTTCTCGATCTGCTGCTGGCCGCGCAAGACCGGCTGCTGATCGCCTACACGGGCCGCAGCATTCGCGACAACGCGCCGTTGCCGCCTGCCGCGCTCGTCGACGAACTGCTCGATCATCTCGCGCGCGTGTCGTGCGAAGAAGGCGCATCGCCCTCCGAACTCGATGCCGCGCGCCGCGCGTTCATCGTCGAGCATCCGTTGCAGCCCTTCGCGTCGGATTACTTCGACGCGCAAAGCGGCTTGTTCACGTACGACGCCGAGCGCGCGGAACTGGCTGCCTTGCTCGCCGCCGCGCCGCGCGAGACAGGCACGCCTTTTTTTGCCGCACCGTTGCCCGTCGAACCGCCCGAGCCTATCGCGTTCGACGATTTCCAGCGTTTTTGGCGGCATCCCGCGCGCGCATTGCTGCGCGACCGTCTCGGTATCGTGTTGTCCGACGCGCAGGGCGAGTTGCTCGACATGGAGCCGTTCGAGCTCGACTTCGCGGGCCGCGACGCGCTGGCCGAGCGGCTATTGCCCACGCTGCTCGATGCCGGCTCTGACGATGAAGCGCTCGCGCGCGCGCGCCGGGTCGCGGAAGCGAGCCCCGAACTGCCGGGCGGCGCGACGGGCGCCGTGTGGCGTACGCGCGAGCTGTCGGCATTGCGCGGGCTGGCCGAGCGGGTGCGGCGCGAACTCGCGGACGGCGTCACGCGCCTGCCTTTTACGCTCGATTTCGACGCGCGCTGGCCCGACACGGGCGACATCGCGCTCTTCGGTCCGCACGACGTAGCGCTGCGCGACGCGGCGCAAGGTCCG
>BBSL01000629.1 GCA_001319865.1 Burkholderia sp. E7m39
TAAGGCACCACCGCCGTCGCTACCGTGCGCCCTTCCATCTCGGCAAGTTCAAGCAATTCGATGTCGTTGTGCACGAGCAGTTCGAAGGCTTCTTGCGGGCTGAAGTCCGGTCGTGGGAGCGTCGAAAAGCCACGCGCCATCAACTCCGTTGTCTTGAGATCGCTCATCGCGCTGAACATGAGATCGCACAGCTCACGCAGCCCCATGCCGCTGTAGCGGTCTGGATCTCTCGCCACCAGGCTTGGCAACACCTCTTCAAGTGGGCGATTGATATCGTAGTCGGCCTTGAAGTCGAGCAGCGTGTTCGCCAGGGTTCCCCACTTGCCCTTGGTGATGCCAAGCGAAAACAACAGGAGAATCGTAAAGTCCGTGGTCTTCTCGACGATGATTCCTTGATGGGCGAGATAAGCGGTAACCACACAGGCCGGTATGCCGACCGACATCAGTCCGCCCCCCGGCGCAATGCCCGGTGTCACGATGGAGACCTTGATTGGGTCCAGCATGCAATATCCGTCTTCGATATTGCCAAAGCCATGCCACGCCTCTCCCGGATGCAGCACCCAGCATGAAGGGTCGGTGGCCAGCAGGTCTTCGCTGGCTTCGTGAAACGGCGTGCGGCGGCCTGTCTTTCTATCCAGCACGAACTCCGGTTGCCAGCCATCAAAAAACCAGTCGCTGTCTTCTTCAAACTTGGCATGCAACCTGCCCAGCATCTGACGAAACGACACGGCCTCGCGAATAGCGTCGGTGGTCAGCGCCTCACCACCGGGACCGTCCATCATCGCGGCGCTGACATCGTTCGATGCAATGATCGCGTATTGCGGCGACGTCGACGCATGCATCATGTACGACTCGTTGAAGCGCTCATGTTCGATTGGATTGCGCCCGTTGCGAATGTGAATGAATGACGCTTGTGACAGTGCCGCCAGCAGCTTGTGCGTCGAATGCGTCGCGAACACGGTGGGTTTCGAAGCATCGTGCTGCGCAGGATCGCCGTGCATCGCAAAGCGGTCCCTGTAGAGCGGATTGAAGCGCGCGTAGCCGTACCACGCTTCGTCGAAATGCAGACGGTCCACGCTTTGACCGAGCAGTTCTTCGACGCGTGTGACGTTGTAGCAGAGACCGTCGTAAGTCGAATTTGTAATTAGCGCATGGACGGGTATGGGGCTCACACCTGCGCGATTTCCGACGAGCGGGTTTTCTTCGATTGCCAGACGGACCGCCGCTGCGGTGAGCTTTTCCGGCATGATCGGCCCGATGATTCCGTAATGGTTGCGCGACGGCACGAGATAGGTCGGAATCGCACCAGACATGGTCATCGCGTGCTCTGCGGACTTGTGGCAATTGCGGTCACACAGGGCAATTTGGTTGCGCGTGACGCTCGCCATCAGGATCACCCGGTTCGACATCGACGAACCGTTGGTCACGTGGTAGCTGCGATGCGAGCCAAATACCCTCGCGGCATAACGCTCGCTCTCACCGATTGGCCCGCTGTGGTCAAGCAGCGACCCGAGCTCTCCAACCGAGATCGACAGATCCGAGCGAAACAGTTGTTCGCCGAAGAATTCAAACAACGCCTGTCCCACGGTGGACTTGAGAAATGCCGTGCCGCCGGCGTGACCGGGGGTATGCCACGAATATTCGAATACGCGCGAGAAGCGCGCCAGTGCGCCGAACATCGGGGGAAGAACGGTCACGCGATAGCGTTCGATGGAGGCGACGATTCTTCCCGCGACAAAAGCGGTCGTGTCCTCCAACATCCAGATGAAGTCGTCCGCCTTCTGCATCGCATCGACAGGTACGGTCGATGCACTCGTGCGGCTCGCCAGCAGAAAGATGGGAACCGTCGCACTTCGCTTGCGCTGCGCATCGAGCACGCGCTGCGCCTGCTGATGAGTTTCATCGTTGCTGAGCTCCCAGTGCAGTAGCAGACACTGGATGAGAGGATCCGC
>BBSL01000630.1 GCA_001319865.1 Burkholderia sp. E7m39
GTCGTGCTGATGGACGAACCGCTCGGCGCGCTCGACAAACGCCTGCGCGAGACGATGCAATATGAAATCATGCGGCTGCATCGCGAACTGTCGCTGACCATCGTCTACGTGACGCACGATCAGGCGGAAGCACTCACGATGTCCGATCGCGTCGCCGTGTTCTCCGACGGGCGCATTCAACAGGCGGCAACGCCGAGCGAGTTGTACGAGAACGCACAGAACGCATTCGTGGCGAACTTCGTCGGCGAGAACAATGGCCTGACGGGCCGCGTGGTCGATGTGAACGACGCCGCCGCGACGCTCGCACTGGCCGACGGCAGCCTCATTCGCGGCCGGTGCGAAGCGGGCCTGCGCGAAGGCGACGACGCAATGCTCGCGCTGCGCCCCGAACGCGCGCACATTCCGAGCGCCGAAGGCACGCCCGTCGATGCACATAGCAACGTGGTACGGGCCCGCGTCGAAGAACTCGTGTATTGCGGCGACCATCATCGCGTCCATTTGAAGCTCGGCGCGCGCGACAGCATCGTCGTCAAGGTGCCCAACACGCAGCGGCATGCGCTGCCTTCATCGGGCGACACGGTCGAAGTCGCATGGCGCCACGACGACTGCAAGATTCTCGCAATGAGCGCCAGCACGCGGCGCAACGCACCCGTCAATTACTCAACGCCGTCACCCCTACCTTCCATCATTACGACCGCACCCGCAGGAGCCAACTGACATGCGCATTCATCTGAAGGCACAACTCGCCGCACTTTCCGTCCTTGCGTTTGCCGCCACCAGTACCTGGGCAGCCGAAACGCTTTCCGTCGTCACCTTCGGCGGCGCATATGAAGCCGCTGCAAAAAAGGCCTATTTCGAGCCGTTCACGCAAGCGACGGGCGTCGGCTTCTCGACGGAATCCTATGACGGCGGCCTCGCCAAGTTGTCCGCGATGGAGCAGGCAAAGAACACCACGTGGGATCTGATCGACCTCGAAACCAACGATGCGATCACGGCCTGCGACGAAGGCCTGTTGAAGAAGTTCGACAGGAAGTCACTTGGCAAGACGAGCGACTTCATCCCCGGTTCGATCAGCGATTGCGCCGTGGCGAGCATGGTGTGGTCCACGGTGTTCGCCTATGATGCAAGCAAGCTGAAGACGGCCCCGACCACGGTCGCCGACTTCTTCGACTTGCAGAAATTCCCCGGCAAGCGTGGGCTGCGCAAGTCGCCGAAGGTGTCGATGGAATGGGCGTTGATTGCCGATGGCGTCGATCCGAAGGACGTGTACAAGATGCTGGCCACGCCTGCCGGCGTCGATCGCGCGTTCAGGAAGCTCGATACGATCAAGAAGAGCATTGTCTGGTGGGAATCGGGCGCGCAGGCGCCGCAGCTGCTCGCCGACGGCGCGGTGGTGATGACCCAGGCCTACAACGGGCGCATCGACGATGCCGCGAAGAAAGACAACAAGCCGTTCAAGGCGGTGTGGGACGCGCAGGTCTACGACTTCGACTGGTGGGGCATTCCGACGGGCGCGAAGCACGCGGACCAGGCGGCGAAATTCATCGTCTCCGCGTCGCAACCGAAAGCATATGCGGATCTGTCGAAGTACATCGCCTATGCGCCGCCGCGCAAGGATGCAATCGAGCTGGTCGACAAGCAGCGCCTGTCGGATCTGCCGACGGCGCCGCAGAACTTCAAGCGCGCGCTGCAGATCAATGCGAACTTCTGGGCCGACAACGCGGACCAGATCAACAAGCGCTTCCAGACCTGGCTGACCCAGTAACTTCATTGCATCGAATGAGCAACGAGAGCCCGACGTGAACACCAGCATGCCCGTATCGGCCCAAGCCGCAGCTTCGGGCTCTCCCGCGAGAGCCGGCGGCCGCGCATCGTTTCATAAGGCGCGCCGCCGCGCGTCGGTGCAGGCGCTGCTGCTCGCGCTGCCGTTGA
>BBSL01000631.1 GCA_001319865.1 Burkholderia sp. E7m39
ATCTTTATAGTCGCCGATATCCGGGACTTTGATTTCCTGCACGCCGCCGCCGGATTTGGCGGGTGCCGCAGCCGGCGCGGGTGCAGCTTTCTCAGGTTCCTTGCTGGCTTTGGCTTCGCCGCCAGCCGTTTCGACCAGCGCGATGACGGTGCCTTGCGAGACCTTTTCGCCCGCCTTCACGCGCACTTCCTTGACCGTGCCGGCCGTATCGCTCGGCACTTCCATCGACGCCTTGTCCGATTCGAGCGTCAGCAGCGACTGCTCTTTTTCGATAGTGTCGCCCGGCTTGATATTGACTTCGATGACATCGACGTCCTTGAAATCGCCGATGTCCGGCACCTTCACTTCGACGAGACTCATTAGTGTCCCCTTCTCTTATTGACCGTGTTGAAAGAAGGCCGCGAAAAATTGAACCCGAAAACCAGAGAACGACAGTCGACACACAGCGAAGACTTAATGCCGTCCGCCAAGGACGCGGCTTTCTTTTGCCTACTTTTCTTTGCAAGACAAAGAAAAGTAGGTGCCGCCCCGCACAGGGGCGACGCTGGGAGAAAGACGCGAACGCAGGTTCAACGGAGGCGCTTGAACAACCGCATCAAAACGGAACCCAAGCGCCAGCGGCAACCTGACAACAATCAAAGAATCACACGCCGGAAATCGGCAAGAATCGACCCAAGGTACGCATTGAAGCGCGCCGCCTCGGCGCCGTCGATCACGCGATGGTCATACGACAGCGACAGCGGCAGCGTGAGCCGCGGCACGAACTGCTTACCGTCCCACACAGGCTTCTGATAGCCGCGCGACAGACCGAGAATCGCCACTTCAGGCGCGTTGATGATCGGCGTGAAGGTCGTGCCGCCGATGCCGCCCAGCGACGAGATCGAGAAGCAGCCGCCTTGCATCTGGTCGGGCTTGAGCTTGCCTTCGCGCGCGAGCTTCGACAGCTCGGTCATTTCCTTCGCGATATCGACGAGACCCTTCTTGTCCGCATCGCGGATCACGGGCACGACGAGACCGTTCGGCGTATCGGCTGCAAAACCGACGTGGTAGTACTGCTTGAACACGAGGTTGTCGCCGTCGAGGCTCGCGTTGAACGTCGGGAACTTCTTCAGCGCCGCGACGACTGCCTTGATCACGAACGCCAGCATCGTGAACTTGACGCCCGACTTCTCATTTTCCTTGTTCAGCTTGACGCGCAGTTCTTCCAGCTCGGTGATGTCCGCTTCGTCGTTGTTCGTGACGTGCGGGATCATCACCCAGTTGCGGTGCAGGTTTGCGCCGGAAATCTTCTTGATGCGCGACAGCGGCTTCGGATCGACCGGACCGAACTTCGTGAAATCGATCTTCGGCCACGGCAGCAGGCCGAGTTCGCCGCCGCCTGCGCCAGCGGGCGCCGCTGCAGCAGCCGGCGCCCCGCGCTGCCCCGTCATCACGCCCTTGACGAACGCCGTGACGTCGTCCTGCGTGATGCGGCCCTTCGGTCCCGTGCCCTGCACGCGCGACACGTCGACGCCCAGTTCGCGCGCGAACTTGCGCACGGAAGGCGACGCGTGGCTCGCGCGATGTGCGCCACCTTCGCCTGCGGGGATCACGGGCGCCTGAGCGAGCGCGGACGGCTGGGCGGGCGCCGGGGACGGCACAGCAGGCGCATCCGACGGCGCCTCTTCCCGCTTCGCAGCGGCGGGCGCGGGAGCGGGCGCGGCAGCACCGCCGCCTTCGCCTTCGAGCAACAGGATCAGCGTGCCTTCCGACACGTTGTCGCCCACTTTGACCTTCAGTTCCTTGACGACGCCGGCGGCCGGGCTCGGCACGTCCATCGTCGCCTTGTCCGATTCGAGCGTGACAAGCGACTGTTCCTTCTCCACGCGAT
>BBSL01000632.1 GCA_001319865.1 Burkholderia sp. E7m39
AGGCATCGACGAACGCATGCCACACGGCTTCAGGCGAAGGCAGAAAGAGGGGCGGCAGCCAATGGAAATGGGTCGCCGCCCACCACAGCACGGCGAGCGTTGCGACGCACAGTGCGCTCGGCACCGCGGTCGGACCCGCGCCCGGCATGCCGCGATAGCGCGCGCCTCGCCGGGTGCGGGCGCTGCGCCGCAGGGCACGCAACGCCATCGTCCGGGCGGACAGCGATGCTTCCGACGCAGGTCGGGTCACGCTGCCTCCGTTTCCGTGCGGTGCAAGCGGCGCGTGAGCCGCTCGCGCCATTCGATGAACGCGGGCGACGACTTCACGGCGCGCGCATCGCGATCGCGGATGTATTCGCGTGAGAACGGCAGCTCATGCACTTCGTCGATCCGTCCTGGGCCGGGCGTCATCAGAACGAGCCGCGTCGCGAGGAACAGAGCTTCCTCGACGCTGTGCGTGATGAAGAACACCGTCTTGCCGGTACGCGCCCACACGTCCAGCACGAGCTCCTGCACGCTTTCGCGTGTGAGCGCGTCGAGCGCGCCCATCGGTTCGTCCATCAGCAGCACTTCGGGATCGCTCGCGAGCGCGCGCGCGATGCCCACGCGCTGCTGCATGCCGCCCGACAGCGTGCACACGCTCGCATGCTCGTACTGTCCGAGGCCGACGAGGGCCAGCGTGCGCCGCGCGATTGCGTGCCGCTCGCCGCGCGTGACGCCGCGAAAGCGCAAGCCGAGAGCAACGTTGTCGAGCACGTCGAGCCACGGCATCAATGCATACTTCTGGAATACCACGCCGCGCTCCGCGCCCGGCCCGACGATAGGCTCACCGTTGAGCGACGCTTCGCCCTCCGTCGGATCGAGAAAGCCCGCGAGGCAATTGAGCAGCGTGGTCTTGCCGCATCCCGATGCACCCAGCGCGACGACGAACTCGCCGCTGCCGATCTGCAGATCGACGCCCTTTAACGCAGGCGTGCTCGCGCCTTCATAGGTGACGCCGAGATTGCGGATGGACAACGAGGTCATTTCGCTGCCTGCTGCGCGAAGCGCGGATCGACACCTGTCGAATAGTCCGCGAGCACGTTCTGGATCGTGCCCTGTTGTTTGAGGAACTGTGCGGTCGCGGCGAGCGACTTCGCCGCGCCGGACTGCTTTCCACCGCCGAGCCAGGTCGGCGATGCCTGTTCGACTGCGTTCGGAAATGCGTAGAGCGCGAGACTCGCGGGCACGTCGGCGGCGTTCGCGCCGGATTCCTGCGCGACGGCCTGCACCTGACGGGAGCCCGCCGTCCAGTCGGCCTTGTGATCGCGGTACTGTGCGTCCGTATCGGCGAGCACCTTGACCAGTCCCGTCATGAAAGCGGGATTGTCCTGCGCGAATGTGCGCGACGCGACGAAGCCGTCGAAGGTCGCCTTGCCCGTTTCGCTCGCGACCTGGCCCGATGTGATCAGAACCTTGCCGTTCTGTTTGACCTTCGCGAGCACCGGGTCCCAGATATACGTCGCATCGATGTTGCCGCGCTCCCACGCTGCTGCGACTTCAGGCGGACCCATGTCGCGTCAGGTCGATACGGAAAGCTTCAGGACGTTTCAGGCGTTCGGCACTGCCACGGTGTTGTACGTGCTGACCATCGCGGTCATCGAGGCCGCGCTCGTCGTCTGGCAGCACACGGACATCCGTGCGTCGCAGCGAGGCCGCGCATGAGCGACTTCAACTGGTTGCCGTCGCTGCGCTATCTGCTGCTTGGTGCGTTTCCATCGGGGCCGCTGGGCGGCGTCGCGCTGACGATCGCGCTCTCGGTGGTCTCCGCGCTGCTCGCTGCCGTGATCGGACTCGCGGGCGGCATCACGCTGGCAAT
>BBSL01000633.1 GCA_001319865.1 Burkholderia sp. E7m39
CTATCGCGGATGCCAGCGAAAAGGCAAGCCCGCAACACCAGCGGGCGAAGCAACGACCGCCATCGCGGATGCCAGCGTAAGGGCAAGCACACAACAAATACGCCCGCGCGGCGAAAGCGCAAAAATGCAAAAAACCACCCCCACTACGAAGACATAAAAAAAGAACCCGTCGCTTCCACGCAAGACGCGTTCACAACAGTCACCTAAACTACCTGACATCACCGAACGAGCCCCGAGGCCACGCCATGACCGATCAGACGCAATCCCAACACGTTTCCCGCCAGACTTTCGACGAAGTGATGGTCCCCGTATTCGCGCCGGCGTCCTTCGTGCCCGACCGCGGCGTCGGCTCCCGCGTGTGGGACACGCAAGGCAAGGACTACATCGATTTCGCGGGCGGCATCGCGGTGACGGCGCTCGGTCACTCGCACCCGGAACTGCTGAAGGTTCTGCACGAGCAGGGCGCCAAGCTCTGGCATATCGGTAACGGTTACACGAACGAACCCGTCCTGCGCCTCGCGAGGCGCCTCGAAGAACTCACCTTCGCCGACCGCGCATTCTTTGCAAACTCCGGGGCGGAAGCGAATGAGGCCGCGCTGAAGCTCGCGCGCCGCGTCGCCTTCGACCGCTACGGCGCCGACAAGGACGAAATCGTCTCGTTTACGCAGTCGTTCCACGGCCGCACGTTCTTCACGGTGAGCGTCGGCGGCCAGCCGAAGTATTCGGAAGGCTTCGGCCCCGTGCCCGGCGGCATCCGCCACCTGCCGTACAACGACATCGAGGCGGCGCGCGACGCGATCGGCCCGAAGACCTGCGCGGTGATCGTCGAGCCGGTGCAGGGCGAAGGCGGCGTGATTCCCGCCGATCCCGCATTCCTCAAGGCTTTGCGCGAAGCGTGCGACCAGCACAACGCGCTGCTGATTTTCGACGAAGTGCAAACGGGCGTCGGCCGCACGGGCTTCTTCTACGCCTATCAGGACACGGGCGTCACGCCCGACATCCTGACGACGGCCAAGGCCCTCGGCAACGGCTTCCCGATCGGCGCGATGCTGACCACGAGCGAACTCGCCGCGCACTTCAAGGTGGGCGTGCACGGCACGACGTACGGCGGCAATCCCCTCGCCACGGCCATCGCGCTGAAGGTGGTCGACCTCGTCAGCGATCCGAAGCTGCTCGAAGGCGTGCGCTCGCGCAGCGAACAGATGAAGGCGACGCTCGCGAAGCTCAACGAGCGCTTCGGCATCTTCAAGGACGTGCGCGGCAAGGGTCTGCTGATCGGCATGGAACTCACGCAGGCGTACAAGGGCCGCGCAAAAGACTTCGTGACGGCGGCGGGTAAGCATGGCGTCATCATGCTGATGGCGGGCCCCGACGTGCTGCGTTTTGCGCCGTCGCTGATCATTTCGCTCGACGACATGAACGAAGGTCTCGCGCGCTTCGAAAAGGCCATCGAAGAAGTCGTCGGCGCAACGGCGCTCGCGAAGTAAGCCGTTCAGTCCACTCACACGAGACACGAGACCACGATGCTCTTCGTCCGCCCAGGCCGCCTGGCCGATCTCGACGCCTTGCAACAGATGGCGCGCAACGCGCAGCCCGTGCTGCACTCGCTGCCGCATGACCGGCGCGCGCTGGAAGCGCGCGTCGCGTTGTCGGAAGACTCGTTTCGCGCGGAAGTCGATTTTCCGGGCGAGGAGTTCTATCTCTTCGTGCTGGAGGACAGCGAGACGGGCAAGCTGCACGGCACGGCGAGCATCGTCGCGGCAGCCGGTTACTCGGAACCGTTCTACGTGTTCCGCAACGACGCCCTCATTCACGCATCGCGCGAACTGCACGTGAACCGCAAGATTC
>BBSL01000634.1 GCA_001319865.1 Burkholderia sp. E7m39
GCTCGGTGCGGTTCTGCCCGAAGCCTGGCGAGCGAATCGCGCATGACTTGAAGGTGCCGCGCAGATGATTGACAACCAGCGTCGCGAGCGCTTCGCCTTCGATCTCGTTCGCGATGACGAAGAGGGGTTTGCTGGTTGCCATGACGGCTTCAAGTACAGGTAACAACTGCGCGATCGACGAGATGTTCATGTCGCACAGCAGCACCGTGGGTTCCTCGAGCACCACCTCACGCCGGTCTTCGTCGAGAAAGAGAGGAGAGACGAGACCGCGGTCCAGCAACGTGCCGTCAACCGTTTCGAGTTCGTCGTCGAGCTTCGAACCGTCCTCGATACTGATTGCCCCTTCCTTGCCGACACGGGCAACGGCGTTCGCCACGAGCGTACCGATGCTCGCATCGCCGCTTGCGGAAATCGTCGCGATCTGCCGCATTTCATCGGCGGAGGCGCATGGACGCGCGAGTCTGTGCAATTCAGCGATGACCAGCTTCCCCGCATCTTCGATGGCGCGTTTGATCGCCATCGGATCGTGGCCTGCCGTGACGCATTTGTTTCCCTCGACCATGATGGCCTGCGCAAGCGTGGTGGCCGTCGTCGTGCCGTCGCCGGCGACTTCGCTGGTGCGCGTGGCAACCTCGCGCAGCAATTGCGCGCCCATTTCCTCATAGGGATCGGTCAGGTCGACCGCCCCAGCGACGACCACGCCCGAATTGGCGACGAGCGGGGCACCGGGCACGCGCTCGACGATCACATTGCGGCCACCGGGGCCAAGCGTGACCTTGACGGCTTCGGCGAGCGCGTTAACCCCGTTAAGCAGCAGTTGCCGTGCATCCTGATGAAATACGAGCGTTTTATGCGACACGACGCACCTCCACGAAGCAGGGTGTGATTGCACGTGATCGCGCAATCGCAATGGACCGTCCGGCTATTTAAGCCGCGGCGTGCGCCGGGCGGCTTGATCTGTATCAATGGCGCCCGGGCAGCTGCACCGCTGATATCGCAGCCATGTGGATCGCGGGCCGTTGATCGACATCAAATCCTGTTCGATGCGATAGGCGATGCTGAATAGCGTGCACCGGCAGACATGGAGAGCATCATGAAATCGGATGAAGCCTTATGGCAGGATGTCGAACAGGCCCTGCGCTGGGAACGGACCATCGATGCCGGACAGATCCGCGTGCACACGCACGATGGCGTCGTCACACTCACGGGCACGGTGCCGAACCTGCTGCAGAAGCAGGTGATAGAAAAAGCGTTGCAGAGCATCGCTGGGTGCCGTGCGCTTGTGATGGAACTATCGTTGCCGCCCGCGAGCGCGTTTATCGACTCTGACGAGTCGCTCGCGGCGCGAATCCTCGAGACGCTCTCGCGCGTGCCCGGCCTGCCCGACGCACGCGTGCGCGTGGAAACCGAGCGCGGCTGCGTGACGCTGACGGGATGGGTGGACACGGAAGCACAGCGTCGCGAAGTGGCGTTGGCGATCGGCAACATGGAGGGTGTGGTCGGTGTGAGCAACCGGCTCACGATCCGCGACCCGTCCGCAGCCGACGTCATCGCCCAGATCTCGCTCACGCTGGACAAGCGGCTGAAGCAGGAAATCGGCAACATCTCGGTCGAGACTCGCGACGGCGTCGTGACGCTGTCGGGCACCGTCGGGTCGCTGGACGAAAAGCATGCTGCGTGCCTCGCCGCGTCGCAGGTGAAAGGCGTGCGCGAAGTGATCGACCGGCTGGGCGTCGCGTGAGCGTGGCAGCCGATCGTCTGCGCGTGCGCGGCTGCTACCGCCGGGTGCTCGTTGTGGTTCGCGATCACGCATGGCCGACCACCGCAGTGCAGTATGCGGACG
>BBSL01000635.1 GCA_001319865.1 Burkholderia sp. E7m39
AACTGCTTGCGGCCGAGACGATCGATCGCGACGGCGTCGCGCATCCCGTCGGGCCCGACGGCATCCGCGACGTGCAGGAGCCGCGCTCGGCGGGCGCGCCGACCTTCCAGGACGGCGTGCTGCGCACGGTGATCTTTCCGGGCGTGGAGCCGGGCTCGCGCGTGCATCTCGCGTTTCGCAAGACGCGTTCGGTGCCGTTGCAGGCGGGCACGTTCGCGTATTTCGTCGAGCCGACGCGCGGGCCCGTCGACATGCAGCAGCTGATCTTCGATCTGCCCGCCGATGTGCCGCTTTACGCCGACGCGCGCGGCTACGTCGCGCAGCCGCCCGTCACGGAGAACGGCCGCACCCGCTATACGTTCGAGTACCGGCACGGGCCGTATGCGCCCATCGAATCGGGCGCCGTCGGCTATGTGACGTGGGGCGACCGGCTGATGGTGTCGACGACGCGCGATTTCGCGTCGTTTGCCGAGCGCTACCGCGCACCGGCGCTGGACCCGACCTGGCGTGATCCCGCCATCGCGCAGCTGGCGCAGGCGCTCACCGCGCACACCGACGACCCGCGCGCGAAGGCGCAGATTCTCTACGACTGGGTGCGTCTGAACATCCGCTATGTCGCGCTCTTTCTCGGCGAGACGGCGGCCGTGCCGCACAAGGCGAGCGACATCCTGCGCAACCGCTATGGCGACTGCAAGGACCACGTCGCGCTGTATGGTGCGCTGCTTGCCGCTGTCGGCATCGACAGCCAGGCCGTGTTGCTGAACCTTGGCCCCATCTACACGTTGCCCGATGTGCCCGGCTATGGCGCGAGCGCGATCAATCACGCGATCACGTGGATTGCGTCGCTGCAGCTTTACGCGGACACGACGGCGGGCGGCATCGGCTTTGGCTATCTGCCGCCGGGCGCGATGGACCGGCCGGTGCTGCTCGTCGACGATGGCGTGCTTGCGCGCACGCCCGCGACGCAGGAGCGCGGCCGCAGCGCGCGGCTTGCGATCGACATCGACGCGACGGGGACGGCGGCCTTCACGTATCGCGTCGAGGACGTGGGCGTGACGTCGGAACTTGAGCGCAACGTGTTTCGCCGCGCGACGCGCCAGCGCTGGCAGCAGATCGCCGCCGACCGTTTGCGGCAGACGGGGCTGCATGGCATCGCGCGGATGCAGCCCGGCGAACTGTCACCGACCGTGGGCCCGTTCGCGACGACGATGCAGGGCACGCTCGAGCATTTCAGCTGGCCTGACGGCACGACGGCGCTGCCGGCGCTGACGAGTCTGTCGGGCGGCATTGCGACGCAGGTGCAGGCATGGCTCGCGGAACCGGAGCGCACGCAGCCGTGGGTGTGTATCGGCGGCGATTTCGACGAGACCGCGCAGATCGCGCTGCCCGCGACGGTGCGCATCACCGATTTGCCCGCCGATACCGTGGTGCGCGACGGCTTTTTCGATTACGAAGCGCACTACGTGTTCGATCCTGCGACACGCGTCGTGCAGATCACGCGGCGGTTGCGTGCGCGATTTGGGCATCAGGTGTGCGGCGCTGAGGAGTTCGCGCGGGCGCGGGGTTCGTTGGTGAGGATCGAGCGCGATGCGTTGTCGCAGATCGTGGTGAGGGCACGGTAAGGTTGTTTTTGCGCCTGGGCGGCGCGGGCGTTTTTGTTGTGTGCTTGCCCGTTGCGCTGGCATCCGCGATGGCGGTGTTTGCTGCGCAGGCTTTTCTGCTGTGTGTTCGCCCTCTGCGCGGGCATCCGCGATGGCGTCTTTGCTGCGCAGGCTTTTCTGATGTGTGTTCGCCCTCTGCGCGGGCATCCGCGATGGCGCCTCGCGGCGCAGGCGTTG
>BBSL01000636.1 GCA_001319865.1 Burkholderia sp. E7m39
TCGAAGATATGGTGAAGTCCGTCGACTAATCGCGCCGTCGTGATTGATCGATCGACGCGCGCAATACAGCATGTCGATGAAACATTTCGGATACGCGTCAGAGGGGAGGTCGATCAGTGAGAACGCGTCCATCGCTGCATCGCCAGCGGTACTCGCCGCCGCCGCGCGGCGTGGCGCCGCCTGACACGATCACCGTCGATGTCATCGTCTACGACGGCTTTAATGCCCTCGAAGCAATGGGCGTATCGAGTGTTTTCGCGTACGCGAACAGCCACCTTGAACGCAGGGGACGTCGTGGACGCTACGACGTGAAGATTGCCGCCGCGAACAGGGGGTACGTCGTGTCGGATGCAGGTGTGGCGATCGTCACCGAGAAGCGCCTCGATCCTCTCGCGATTCCCCATACGGCGCTGGTCGTCGGTGGCCGGGCGATCGAAGATTGTGTCGCGAAGAACGCGGGTATCGTCGAATGGGTTCGACACGCGGGCACGCGGGGGTCGCGTATCGCCGGCCTTTGTATTGGCACGTTTCTCGTCGCCGAGGCCGGCCTGTTGAACGGCAAGCGGGCGACTACTCACTGGTCTCTGACGGAACTGCTCAAGAACCGGCACCCCGAGGTGTCCGTCTGTGCCGGGTACCTGTTCGTTCGGGACGGCTCTGTATGGACGTCGGCCGGTGTGACTGCGGGAATCGACCTCGCGCTGGCGATTGTCGAAATGGACTTTGGCGACGACGTCGCCGCCGGTGTCGAAAAGGATCTCGTCATTCACGCGCGACGCACGGGAAGTCAGTATCAATTGAGACTGCATTCGGCCAGCCGGACGATGCGGCATCCTGATATCCGGGCAGTACAGCACTGGATACTGGACAATATCGACAAGACACTAACAGCCGCGGATATGGCACAACATGCCGCAACGAGCCTGCGAAGTTTTAACCGCCGGTTCAAGGAAGAAACGGGAACCACTCCGACCGCGTTCCTCAGCAATGCACGGGTCGATGCCGCTCGTCGCCTTCTTGAGGAAAGCGACCTTCCAGCAAAGACCATTGCGTCGAGAACGGGGTTCAAAACGTATGAGGCGATGAGAAAGGCATTTCACGACACTTTCGGCATTACGCCCATTGCGTACCGCGAGCATGCGACGCGTGCGGCTCAAGACGAGACCACGGAGTCGTGAGGTTGCACTGCGTCTGAAGCGTATCGTTCAATTCGTCGATCGCTCTACAAGTAAGCACACCGGGAGGCAGCAATGCGCATGATCTTGCGTAGCGCTGCCTCATCCATCGCGACGCCCTCTACGGTTTGAAGCAATAGACCGCAAGCTTGTTCCCGTCGAGATCCCGGACGTAGGCGGCGTAGGCGTTCGGTGCCCAGTTCCGGGGACCGGCGGCGCCCTCATCCTGGCCGCCATGTGCAATCGCCGTCTTGTGGAACGCATTGATTGAGTTGCGATCGGGCGCTTCAAACGACACGGTGACGCCGTTGCCGATCGTGGCCGGCTGGCCATTTGCCGGCTTCAGCACAAAGAACGACGGCGCACCCTGGCCCCAGATCGATCCGTTATCGCCCAGATCGGTCAGGCGCTTCAGCCCGATTTCGCCGAGTACCTTGTCATAGAAGGCGCGAGCCTTATCGAGGTCATTCGTGCCGACAGTAACGTGCGTAAAGATGCTCATGGTTTCTCCCTGCAGTGAAATGGCCTAGCTCGAACAACGAGCATCAGCGGAACGGGTGGCAGCGGTTGGGGCTGCCGCTCGATGAACGGGGGCGATGCCGATCGCGTTGAGCACAGCGGCGTGATGCGCGAGATGGTCCTCAATGAAC
>BBSL01000637.1 GCA_001319865.1 Burkholderia sp. E7m39
ATTGCTGCCATAGCGGCTGCGATCCGTGCGTATTCGATCTGTACGAAGACGAACTCACGCGGTATCGCGCGGCGTTGGCTGCATGGGAAGCGCGGCATGCCGCGGCGGCCCGCGCCGCGCCTCATGCGAAGCCGCGCAAGACGCGCCGCGCCTGAACGCGCGGCAGCGTTTTCACGCAGATCGAAGCACCGCGTCACCCATGCTTTTCGAAGCTCATGTCCACGCTGATCGAACCGAATGCGCTCACGGCGCTGCATGATTTCGTCAAACGCTACCCGCGGCTTTTCGTGCTGACGGGCGCGGGCATCAGCACCGATTCCGGCATCCCCGGCTATCGCGACGAAAACGGCGAGTGGAAGCGCTCGCCGCCCATCACGCTGCAGGAATTTCTCGGCTCCATCGCGTCGCGCCAGCGCTATTGGGCGCGCAGCACGGTCGGCTGGCCCGTCGTCGCGAAGGCCGAGCCGAACGCGGCGCATCGCGCGCTCGCGCGCCTCGAAGCCGCAGAGCACGTCGACACGCTCGTCACGCAGAACGTCGACGGTCTGCATCAGCGCGCGGGCAGCAGCGACGTGATCGAACTGCATGGCAGCATCGGCGAAGTGACGTGTCTCGACTGCGGCACGCATCACGCGCGCGCGTCGATCCAGCAGGTGCTGATCGATGACAATCCCGCGCTGCTCGATGTGATCGCCGAGCCCGCCGCCGACGGCGACGCGCATCTCGAATGGCATGACCTCGGCGCGTTTCGCGTGCCCGCGTGCCCGAACTGCGGCGGATTGCTGAAGCCCGCTGTCGTGTTCTTCGGCGAAAACGTGCCGAAGGCCCGCGTCGAGGCGGCGACGCACGCGCTCGACGCCGCCGATGCCGTGCTGGTGGTCGGCTCGTCGCTGATGGTGTACTCGGGCACCGTTTTTTGCGCGTGGGCGCAGAAGATGGGCAAGCCGATCGCGGCGATCAACCTCGGGCGCACGCGCGCCGACCCGCTGCTGTCGCTGAAAGTGGAAGCGCCGTGCGGCGATGCGCTCGCCGCGCTGGCGGCATGTCTTGCCGCGAGCTGACGGCACGCGCGCACCGGCTTCGCGCGATGCATCGGCTGATGTGATTGTCGGTAAGACTTCGGCGCGCTCGCGTATTCGCGTATGATCGCGCGCTTGCCTGAATGAAGCCGGACGCGAACGAGACGCAAGCGAATTTCAAGCGAACCTCAAGCACACCCGTACCGAACGATGACCACGCCAAACTCCTCGATGCGTCAGCATGCGCCCGCCGCCGAGCGCAACCGCGAGCCGATTCTCGCCGTGCTCGAACGCGTGCTGCCCGCCACGGGCACCGTGCTCGAAATCGCGAGCGGCACGGGCCAGCACGCGGTCCACTTCGCCGCGGCGCTGCCGCAGCTCGTCTGGCAGCCAAGTGATCCCGACGAGACCGCGCGCGCGTCGGTGGCGGCATGGACGGCGGCGAGCGGCCTCGCCAACGTGCGAGCGCCGCTCGCGCTCGACGTGCGCGACGCGTCGTGGGGCATCGGGTCCGCCGATGCCATCGTCTGCATCAACATGATTCATATCTCGCCGTGGGCGTCGGCGCAGGCGCTGATCGGCGGCGCGGGGCGTCTGCTGTCTCCCGGCGGCGTGCTGTATCTGTACGGGCCGTACCGGCGCGGCGGCGCGCACACGGCGCCCAGCAACGCCGCGTTCGACGAGCAGCTCAGGCGCCGTGATCCCGCATGGGGCGTGCGCGACCTGGAGGACGTCGCGGCGCTCGCGGACGCGGCCGGCTTCGACCACGAGGAGACCGTCGCGATGCCCGCCAAC
>BBSL01000638.1 GCA_001319865.1 Burkholderia sp. E7m39
AAAGGCGCAAACGCGAATGCCCACGCAAAGGGCAGTTACACACCGGCAACGCCCGCGCCGCGAAGGCCCAAAGCAGATGCCGGTCAAAAGCCAAAAGCGTCGCAGACAACAAAAAAACCTCACGCCGCGATACGCGCCTTCCCCACCACATGCTGACGCGCATCGTCGCGCCGATGCACCCGTTGCCCCATCGCATAGGTCTCGTACACAGCACGATCGTCGCCGAGCAGCGCAAACGCGAACAGCAGTTCTTCGAGCGTTTCCGTACGCGCCGTTCGCCGCGCGAGCAGCGGTGTCGCCTGCGGATCGAGCACGACGAAGTCGGCTTCCGACTTCGGCTTCAACGTGCCGATCGTGTCGCCGAGATCGAGCGCCTCGGCGGCGCCCGATGTCGCGAGCCAGAACATGCGCGTCGCCGTCAGATGATGGCCGCCCAGCCGCGCGACCTTGTGCGCCTCGTTCATCGTCTGCAGCATCGAGAACGACGTGCCGCCGCCGACGTCCGTCGCCAGCGCCACCGGCATGCCCGATTCGGCTGCCTTGTCGAAATCGAACAGTCCGCTGCCGAGAAACAGGTTCGACGTCGGGCAATGCGAGGCGACCGCGCGCGTCTCCTTCATGCGGCGACGGTCCTGTTCGTCGAGATGGATGCAGTGCCCGTACACAGCACGCGGACGCAACAAACCATAGTGGTCATAGATGTCCAGATAGCTGCGGTGTCCGGGAAAGAGGCTCGCCACCCACTTCACCTCGTCGTGATTCTCGGCGACGTGGCTCTGGATGAAGACATCGGGATGCAGCTTCGCAAGCGCGCCCGTCGCTTCGAGTTGCGCCTCCGTCGACGTCGGCGCAAAGCGCGGCGTGAGCGCGTACATCTGCCGTCCCTTGTTGTGCCAGCGTGCGATCAGCTCGGCGCTGTCGTCGTAGCCGGATTGCGCCGTGTCGCGCAGGAACTCGGGGCAATTGCGGTCCATCAGCACCTTGCCGCCGATCATCCGCAGGTTGCGGCCCTGGGCTTGCGTGAACAGCGCATCGGCCGACTCCTTGTGCACCGTGCAGTAGACGAGCGCCGTCGTCGTGCCGCATGCGAGCAGCTCGTCGATGAAAAAGCGCGCGGTGTCCCGCGCAACGGCGGCATCGCTGAAGCCGCGCTCGGTCGGGAACGTGTACGTGTCGAGCCACGGCAACAGTCCCGGCGCGGGCGACGCGATCATGTCCGTCTGCGGGAAGTGAATGTGCGTATCGATGAAACCGGGGACGATCAGCTTGTCGCGCATCTCGACCACCTGCGCGCCGGGCGCGAGCTGCGCGGCGACGCTCGCATGCGCGCCCGCCGCGACGACATGTCCGTCTTCGACGATCAGAAGGCCGTCTTCGTTGAAGACTGCGGCATTGGACGATTGCGCAGGATCGCCGTTGAACGTCAGCAGTTGCGCGCGATAAGCCGTTTGAGTCATGAGTGATACCGTCTCCGTACTATAGGAATGAAGCGGGAATCAGGCCGATGCGCGCCAGTGCGCATCGAGCTTCGCGATCATCGCGTCGCGTTCCGCAGGCGTCACGAACGACGCCTCGAAGCTGTTGCGGATGATCGTGTACACCTCGTCGTCGTCGAGCTTGAGCGCTTCGATCGTCGCGAGATAATTTGCGTTGACGTAGCCGCCGAAATAGGCGGGATCATCGGAATTCACGGTGACGGCGACGCCCTCGTCGAGCAGCGCCTTCAGCGTATGTTTGGTCAGGTCGTCGAACACGCACAGCTTCAGGTTCGACAGCGGGCAGACGGTCAACGCGACACGCGAATCCGCGA
>BBSL01000639.1 GCA_001319865.1 Burkholderia sp. E7m39
CGCGTGGTGGCGCCGCTGCATCCCGAGGATTTCGCGTCATGAGCGCAGCGCACGACGAAGAAGGACGCTTCAACCTGTCCGCGTGGGCGCTGCGTCATCAGGCGCTGGTCGTGTTCCTGATCACGCTCGCGACCGCGTTCGGCATCCTCGCCTACACGAAGCTCGCGCAATCGGAAGATCCGCCCTTCACGTTCCGCGTGATGGTGATCCGCACGTTCTGGCCCGGCGCGACCGCGCGCCAGGTGCAGGAGGAAGTCACCGATCGCATCGGCCGCAAGCTGCAGGAAACGCCCGCCATCGATTTTCTGCGCAGCTACTCGCGTCCCGGCGAATCGCTCATTTTCTTCACGATGAAGGACTCCGCGCCCGTCAAGGACGTGCCCGAAACGTGGTATCAGGTGCGCAAGAAAGTCGGCGACATCGCGCAGACGTTGCCGCAAGGCGTGCAAGGCCCGTTCTTCAACGACGAATTCGGCGACGTCTACACGAACATCTACACGCTGGAAGGCGACGGCTTTTCCGCCGCGCAACTGCACGACTACGCGGACGAATTGCGCACGGTGCTGCTGCGCGGGCCGGGCGTCGGCAAGGTCGACTATTTCGGCGACCCCGACCAGCACATCTATGTCGAGATCACGAACACGCATTTGACGCGCCTGGGCATTTCGCCGAACCAGCTCGCGCAGGCGATCAACTCGCAGAACAGCGTGTCGCCGTCGGGCACGCTCACGACTTACGACGATCGCGTATTCGTGCGTCCCACGGGTCAATTCAAGGATCTGAACGCGCTCGCCGACACGCTGATCCGCATCAATGGCCACTCGTTCCGGCTCGGCGACATCGCGACCATCAAGCGCGGCTACGACGATCCGCCCGTCACGCAGATGCGCTTTCAGGGCAAGCCCGTGCTCGGCATCGGCGTGACGATGCAGACGGGCGGCGACGTCATTCAGCTCGGCAAGGCGCTCGACGCGAAGATGACGGATCTGCAGGCGCACTTGCCTGCGGGGCTGAAGCTCGTCGAAGTGTCGAGCATGCCGCATGCGGTCTCGCATTCCGTCGACGATTTTCTCGAAGCCGTCGCCGAAGCCGTGGCGATCGTGCTGGTGGTGAGTCTCGTGTCGCTGGGCGTGCGCACGGGGATGGTCGTCGTGATCTCGATCCCTGTCGTGCTCGCGGTCACGGCGCTGTGCATGTATCTGTTCGATATCGGTCTGCACAAGGTGTCGCTCGGTACGCTGGTGCTCGCGCTGGGCCTGCTCGTCGACGACGCCATCATCGCCGTCGAAATGATGGCCGTGAAGCTCGAGCAAGGCTGGAACCGCGCGCGCGCTGCCGCGTACGCCTATACCAGCACGGCGTTTCCGATGCTGACGGGCACGCTCGTCACCGTCTCCGGCTTTCTGCCCATCGCGCTCGCGAAGTCGAGCACGGGCGAATATACGCGCTCGATTTTCGAGGTGTCGGCGATTGCGCTGATCGCGTCGTGGCTCGCCGCTGTCGTGCTGATTCCGATGCTCGGCTATCACCTGTTGCCCGAGCGCAAGCGCGCGGCGCACGAGCCCGAAGATCACGAACACGACATCTACGAAACGCGCTTCTATCGGCGGCTCTCGGGCTGGATCAGCTGGTGCGTCGAGCGGCGCTTCGTCGTGCTCGCGATCACCGTGATCCTGTTCGTCGTATCGCTTGCGGGCTTCACACTCGTGCCGCAGCAGTTCTTTCCGAGTTCGGACCGGCCCGAACTGCTCGTCGATGTGCGGCTGCCCGAAGGCGCATCGTTCGAAGCGACGCTGCGCCAGGC
>BBSL01000640.1 GCA_001319865.1 Burkholderia sp. E7m39
ATGTGTGTTGCGCGCGAGCTGCTGGAAGCTGAACTGATAGCGCTGCGGCTTGCTCGACTTGCAAAAGCCGATCTGGTCGGGCGCGATCACCCGATAACCCGCCGCCGTCAGCCGCCCGATCGTCCCCTCCCATGTCGCAGCGCAGAAATTCTTGCCGTGCAGCAGCACGACGGTCCGGCCATTCGGATGCTCGGGCGCGATGTCCATATAGGACATATGCAGCCGCTCGCCTTGCGACGCGAACTCGAACTGATGCACGGGCGCGGGATAGGTGAAGCCTTGCAGTTCGGGGCCGTACGCGGGGCCGTCGTCGCCGGGAGGGTTCGCCGGCGCCGCAGAGGACGCAGCGACATCCGTAGCACCGGCGGCATCGGCGGCAGACGCGTTCGATCCGAACGCGGCGAGACAGACGGATACGGCAAGGGCGGCGAGCGAACGTAATCTCATGGGCAGTCAGTGGGCGGCAAAGAAAGGTGACAGGAAGCGGACACGAGCGGCCACAGCCAGGCAGACGCGCGAAGGCACGCGAAGTGCGCGCAGGCCCATCATGATGCCCGCGTCACGCCGGCTTTGCAGCGGCGCACGCACGCGACGCTCGCCACGGTTGCAACCAATTGCGTGACGCCGCTCGAAGTCGGCGCAAGCCGCGCAAAAGCGCTGCAAAATCCGCCAAGCAGAGCGGCAGCGGCACAAATTGCACGGCGAGTGTGCATGACGCAATGCAACGCAGCCGTTTTGACCTGACGCGCCGCCGCCCATCGGACAAGGCGGAGAAGGAATGTGGCATGGCGAACGTCGCCTGTTGCGCGCTGCATGCGCATGGTCCAGACTAATCGCTGGCCGGGATGAACCGGCATCGCATGTGCCAGCTAAAGCACAGAATTAGCGGGCACCGGGACGACAGACCACGCATCCAGCCGCAAGCCGTCGCGGACACATGCACGGGCTCACGACAACAACGCGCAGCGTCACACACACAGAACAACAGACCGCCGGGGTACAGAAAAAGCTTCCACCAGGGCTCACCTACATAACGAAGGAGACGCACATGGATACGCCGGCAAGCCTGAACGATCTGCAGCACACCACTCTGGCCATCGTCCTCGCGGGTGGACGCGGCACACGCCTCGGGCCGCTCACGAACAAACGCGTCAAACCTGCCGTCCACTTCGGCGGAAAGTACCGGATCGTCGATTTCGCGCTGTCCAACTGCCTCAATTCGGGCATCCGCCGCATCGCCGTCGTCACGCAGTACAAGGCCCACTCGCTCCTGCGTCACGTGCAGCGCGGCTG
The DNA here is from genome assembly GCA_001319865.1 of Burkholderia sp. E7m39. Lineage (GTDB taxonomy): Bacteria > Pseudomonadota > Gammaproteobacteria > Burkholderiales > Burkholderiaceae > Paraburkholderia > Paraburkholderia bengalensis. Next base: position 1,294 of record BBSL01000640.1, read on the forward strand.
GGGCTTCCTGCGCGGCGAGTTCAACGAGTTCATCGACCTATGGCCCGCCCAGCAGCGCGTCGAAGGCGCGCACTGGTATCGCGGCACGGCCGACGCCGTGTTCCAGAACCTCGACATCATCCGTTCGATCCGCCCGAAATACGTCGTCGTGCTGGCGGGCGACCACATCTACAAGATGGACTACACGCGCATGGTGATGGACCACGTCGAGTCGGGCGCGGACTGCACGGTCGGCTGCATCGAGGTGCCGCGCATGGACGCCGTCGCGTTCGGTGTGATGCACGTCGACGAACAGCGCCGCGTGACGGGTTTCGTCGAAAAGCCCGCCGATCCGCCCGCGATGCCCGGACGCCCCGACATCGCGCTCGCCAGCATGGGCATCTACGTGTTCAGCGCCGACTACCTGTACTCGCTGCTGGAGGAAAACATCAGCAGCGTCGCCACCGATCACGACTTCGGCAAGGACATCATTCCGCGCGTGGTCACATCCGGCACGGCCA
>BBSL01000641.1 GCA_001319865.1 Burkholderia sp. E7m39
GCGTTTGTCGTCGGGCTGCTGGTCATTCCGTTTGCCAAGGAAACGAAAGGCGACGTGTTGCCGCAGTAACGATGCCGCCGGGGCGCGGGCCTCGGCGCGATATTCCGGTTGTGTTTCGAAAGGGAGCACGCGCGGTGCGCTTTGCTCCCTTTTTGCTGGCTATTGCTCGGCGCCGCGGCCGGTGGCAACAGCCAGGCCGTCTACGCCGTGCGAGCGCTAACGCGCATGCCCGCGCAGCAGCACCAGTCGCGCCGCCGACACCAACGGCCAGCCCAGATTCACCCCCAAGCTCGCCACCACGATCAACGCCATGCCGCCGCACTGCGGCAACGTCAACGCCCGCCCATAGACAATCGCATCGACGGCAATCGCGGTGAGCGGATAGACGAACAGCAGCACGGCGATCACAGGCGTCGTGAGCTTCGGCAGGGCGCCGTAGATCAGCACGTACGACAGCCCCGTGTGCAGCACGCCCATGCCCACCAGCCAGAACCATTGCGTCGGTGCGATGTGCTCGGCGCCGAGCGGCGCGATGAACGGCAGACACACGACACCCACCGCGCATTGCGCGAGCGTCAGCAGATGCGGGCGCAAGTCCCCCAGACTCTTCGCGATCAGCGTGACGCTTGCATACAGCACCGACCCCGCCAGCGCCTCGCCGATGCCGATCAGATAGCTCGTGTGTCCCTGCAGCGAGCCCGCTCCCGCGACGCCCGACGCGAGCACGAGCCCGACAAACGCCGTCGCGATCCAGCCGAGCCGGTCGATGCCGAGCCGCTCGTTGAAAAGCGCCGCGCCGATCAGCACTACCCAGAACGGCTGCACGTGGAACACCACGGTGGCGACGGCGATGCTCGTCCGGTGGATCGCGTCGAAAAAGCCGACCCATTGCGTCACCATCAGCACGCCCGAGAGCATCGCGAGGGCCACCGTGCGGCGCGTGAAATGGCGGCGCGCGAAATAGCCCTGCCACGCGCAATACGCCGCGAGCGACAGGAAGCCGAACAGGCAGCGGAAAAACACCAGCGTCAGCGCGCCGAGCCGCGCCTCCTCGACGAACACGCCGATCGTGCCCATCAGCAGGCCGCCGCTTGCGAGCGTGAGCGCGCCTTGCTGGCTTCGGCTGAGCGGAAAAGGCGACAAAGACGACATGACGAATGATTCCTCGCGGTTCAATGCGTCCGAGTATCGAGGTGTTGCGGGCACATGACAAACGAATAAAATTGAGAAATTCCATAAGCCGGGTTGATAAATCATGCACGCCGATTTCGATATCGACTTGCTGCGCACCTTCGTCGCTGTTGTCGAGGCGGGCAGCTTCACGAAGGCGTCCGTTGTCGTGCATCGCTCGCAGGCGGCCGTCAGCATGCAGATCAAGCGCCTCGAGCGGATGCTCGGCACGACGCTGTTTGCGCGCGACACGCGCAATCTCTCGCTGACGCGGCCGGGCAACACGCTGCTCGAATATGCGCGGCGCGTCATCGACCTGCACGAGGAAGCCTGGTCCGCGATCGTGCGGCCCGAAGTGACGGGGCGCGTCGTGCTCGGCGCGCCGGACGACTATGTGTCGTCGCTGCTGTCGCCGGTGTTGCGCCGCTTCTCGAATCTGTATCCGCATGTCGAGATCGAGATCGTCTGCGCACAGAGCACGGCGCTCGCGCCAATGCTTGCCGACAACCGGATCGATCTCGCCTTCGTCACGCGCGACCGCAAGCTGCGCGGCGAGTTCGTGCGCAGCGAGCCGATGGTGTGGGTCGGCGCGTCGGCGGATACGCCCGTGCT
>BBSL01000642.1 GCA_001319865.1 Burkholderia sp. E7m39
GCCCGTCGTAGTCGGCGGGTACTACGGCTATCACCGGCCGTACTACCATCACGGCTACTACGGCCGTCCCTACTACCGTTATTGATGGCCTGGCGGCCGCGTAGCGACACAACGGGAAGGTTGCTGCGCAGGTCGCAAACAACAACGGCGCAACGCCGGCTCGATGCCGCGTTGCGCCGTTTGCATTATTGCCGTTCGAAATCGTTCGCTTAGCTCGCCATCTGGACGATCAGGTCGCGGTATCCGTTGACGATCACGCTGTACGAAAACCAGGCGAACAGCAGCGCCGACAACACATGGCAAACCCGCAAAAGTCCCGTGCCGGCGCGCTTGCGTCCGTGGCTCGCGAGTCCGCAAATCAGCAGCGTCCAGCAGAGTCCGCCGAGGAAAAAGCCGCCTAGAAACACGGGCGCCGTTGTCAACGTCGTCGCGCCCGCTTTGGCGATCAGGGCGCCGCCCACGGCGGCGAACCACAGAATGGCGCTAGGCGACGAGATCGCGAGCAGCACGCCACGCGCGAAGCCGCGCCTGGGATCGAGATGCGGCGTCCACCCGTCGGCCTCGCCTTCGACGGGCGGCGCCGACGCGGGAAAGAGCGCTTCGCGCGCCATCTTCCACGTCAGAAAAAGTAGAATGGCGGCGCCGCCGATCCACACGACCCACCGCACCGACTCGAACTGCAGCAGCGCCGCCATGCCCGCGAGCGCGAGCGCCGCGTAGATCAGATCGCCGAAACACGAACCGAGCCCCAGCCAGAAGCCAGGCCGAAAACCGTGCGACAGCGTCAGCGAAATGATCGCGACGTTGACGAGGCCGATATCGAGGCACAACGACAGCGACAGAAAAAACCATCCGACAACATCGACAAGCTATGCATCCGGCGAACCGCTTTCAGGGTTTGTTGTTGTTCGAAAAACGGGCGCGGCTTACAGGCCGAGTTCGTTCCACAGGCTGTCGATGCGGGCCCTGACGGCATCGTCCATCACGATCGGCCGGCCCCATTCGCGGTCGGTTTCGCCGGGCCATTTGTTGGTCGCATCGAGGCCCATCTTGGAACCCAGACCCGCGACCGGCGACGCGAAATCCAGATAGTCGATCGGCGTGCGATCGACGAGCACCGTGTCGCGCGAAGGATCGATGCGCGTCGTGATCGCCCAGATCACTTCCTTCCAGTCGCGAATGTTCACGTCCTCGTCGACGACCACGATGAACTTCGTGTACATGAACTGCCGCAGAAAGCTCCACACGCCGAACATCACGCGCTTGGCGTGGCCCGGGTAGGCCTTCTTCATCTGCACGATCGCCATCCGGTAGCTGCAGCCTTCGGGCGGCAGATAGAAGTCGGTGATCTCGGTGAACTGCTTCTGCAGGAGCGGCACGAACACTTCGTTCAGCGCGACGCCGAGCACGGCGGGCTCGTCGGGCGGTTTGCCCGTGTAGGTGGAGTGATAGATCGCGTCGCGCCGCATCGTGATGCGCTCGATCGTGAAGACGGGAAACCACTCCTGCTCGTTGTAGTAGCCAGTGTGATCGCCGTACGGGCCTTCTAGAGCGTGTTCATAAGCGGCGCTCGCGCCCTTCGACGGACGCGGCGGCGCGCCTGCGGGCGCAGCGGCAGGCGCGCCCTCCTGCGGATAGACCTCCTGCGGATAGATGAAGCCCTCGAGCACGATCTCCGCGCGGGCGGGCACCTGCAGGTCGACGCCCGGCGTCAGGCACTTGGCCAGCTCGGTGCGCCCGCCGCGCAGCAGCCCC
>BBSL01000643.1 GCA_001319865.1 Burkholderia sp. E7m39
CGGGCGCAAGGCACGACGCGCCCGCCACACATCAGTTCGAACCCGATTGCTTCTGATCGGTTCCAAGTGCCTCGGCCTTTCGAACGAGGTCGGGGAGCGAGCGGGAACCCATTTTCTTCATCACCTGGCCGCGATGAATCTTTACCGTGATTTCGCTCAGGTTCAATTCGTACGCAATCTGTTTGTTCAGCATCCCCGCCACCACGAACTTCATCACTTCGCGCTCCCGCTGTGTCAGCGATTCATATGAATCGCGCAGCGTTGAGAGCGCGTGCTCGGATTCGCGACGCTCGGCATCGCGCTTGAGCGCGTGCGCAATGGCATCGAGCATGTCCTGATCGCGGAAGGGCTTGGCGAAGAAGTCCAGCGCGCCCGCCTTCATCGCCTTGACGGTCATCTCGATGTCACCATGTGCGGTGATGAACAGGATCGGGATGCGCACGCCGCAACGCTGCGCCTCCTGTTGAAATGCGAGGCCGCTCTCACCACGCAGCCTGACATCGAGAATCAGGCAGCTGGGCACGTCATACTTTGGAAAAGCGAGAAAATCTTTCGGCGACTCGAACGTCTCCACATGCAAACCGACCGAGCGCACGAGCCCATTCAAAACAAACCTGATCGATTCGTCGTCGTCAATGACATACACGACGGAAGACACACCGGAAAGTGCGCCGTTCGGCTTCATTTTTCCATTGTTGTTTGCGATCGAAGTCGAACCCGGTCCTGAGACCATTTTCGCCTCCTTTGATTGAGTGAGCGATCCTTTTCATTAAGCGTGGATTGTCAGACGCAGATTCGGCAGGACACTCCATTGTTGCCCCAAAACCGCGATCAGCGCAAAGCAAAGTCGCGTATGGATTGCTACATGAAGTGCTGAAACGTAGTGTGCTCGAGCGAAGGGCGCTTTGAAGCTATCGTTTGCGCGCGGCGATTGTGGCAAAGCGTGCGTGATTAAAAACCGATACTCGTTCTATTGGTTTTTGCGGCGAGAAACACGCGCCTCATCTGCACGATAAAGACGGCCGTCAGCAACGCCCCAAACGCTCGCCAATTCGACCCTTTCCATCGTGGTTTGCCCGCGGCGCGAATCAAGCAGTGGCCCCGGCCTGGGCGCGCGCGACATCGAGAAACGCGCGCATCGCGCTCGACAGATACGCATCGCGCCGCCGGACAAACAGCGTTTCCATGCGCGCCGTGTCGGAGGTGAGCGCGTGGACCGCGACGCGATTCTGCTGCGCGGCATCGGAGACGATTGCCTGCGGCAGCAGCGTAACGCCGATGCCGGCCGCAACGCACGAAAGGATCGCTTCGATCGAACCGAACGCCAGCGCGGCGACCGGCGTCACGCCCATTTCGGCCAGCAGCAAATCAAGCCGCTCGCGATACGAACAGCCTTGACTGAATACGATCGTCTTCAGGTTGTCGACGGTTCTCACATCGTTCAGCGATTGCATGGCGGCGGGCGTCACGAGCACGAGTTCTTCGCTGAAGACCCATTCGATGTCGAGGCCGGGATCACGCTGCGGGCCAGCCACGAAGGCGCCGTCGAGACGGCAGTCGGCGACGGCCGTCGTCAGCCCGTCGCTCGTCCCCGTGGTCAGCGACAGGGCCACTTGCGGATAAAGAGTCGCGAAGCGGCTCAGCGCGTGGCTCAGTTGCAGCGCGCCCGTGGTCCACAGGGCACCGAGCGCGAGCGTGCCGCTCGGCGGGCCATCATCGAGCGCGGCAAGCCGCGCGTCGGCGACC
>BBSL01000644.1 GCA_001319865.1 Burkholderia sp. E7m39
ATGACCGGCTTCCGAGCGTGGCAAGCAGCGCTTTCGAATCCGATACCGTGCCGAACACGCCGCCCTGCATCAGCACCATGTTGAGCGCTGCGTCGTGGTTGCCGTGATCGGTCGCGCCGCAGCAGTCCGCAAGAATCGTGCATTCGAAGCCGCGATCGTTGGCTTCGCGCATCGTCGTGTGGACGCACACATCTGTCGTGATGCCCGTCAGCACCAGATTGACGATGCCGCGCGTGCGCAGGATCAGTTCGAGATCGGTCGCGCAGAACGAGCCTTTGCCCGGCTTGTCGATGACGATCTCGCCTTCGATCGGCTTCAGTTCATCGATGATTTCCCAGCCAGGTTCGCCGCGCACGAGTATCTTGCCGCACGGTCCATCGTCGCCGATACCGACACCGTTCGTTCCCGCCCGCCGGCTTCTCCAGCGCTTGTTGGCGGGCAGATCCGACAGATCGGGCCGGTGCCCCTCGCGCGTGTGGATGATCGTGAAGCCCTGCTCGCGCATCAGCGTCAGAACGTTTTTGATCGGCACGATGGGCGCGCGGGTCATCGACAGGTCATAGCCCATTTTGTCGACATATCCACCGATGCCGCAGAAATCCGTCTGCATGTCGATGATGACGAGCGCCGTGTTGTCGGGCCGCAAATTGCCGTCAAAAGGCCACGGATAAGGACGTGCTTCGATGAAGCGGGTCATGTGTTCGGCTCCGTGAAGGTGAGATTCAACGTGTGAGGCTGAGTTCGCCGGGCGCGCCTGCGAGCGTGCGGTCCGGTCGGCAATTGACGATCATCATGACGAGCGTCAGCACGTAAGGCGCGGCGTTGAACAGGTAGTAGCCGCTCGTCACGCCAATGGCCTGCAACGCGGGGCCCAGTGCGCCCGCTGCGCCGAAAATCAGCGCGGCCCACAGGCATCGCAACGGCTGCCAGCGCGCGAAGATGACGAGTGCGACGGCCATCAGGCCTTGTCCGCTCGACAAGCCTTCGTTCCAGCTTCCGGGATACACGAGCGACAGATACGCGCCACCCACGCCTGCAAAAAAGCCGCCGACGGTCGTCGCGAGAATGCGCACGCGCGTGATGGGATAGCCCATCGCGCGAGCGCTTTCCGCGTTCTCGCCGACGAGCCGCAGCGCCATGCCCCAACGCGTATGACGCAAACCCCACTGCAACGCGAACGCCAGCACGACGCCGATGATGAACAGCGGATTGATATGCAGCGCGTTATGCAGTTGCGGCGACGAAGCCCACGCGCCGAAGTCGATTGAAGGCAGCATCGGTGCTTGCGGTTCGATGAAGGGCTTGCCGAGATAGAACGCGAGTCCCGTTCCGACCAGCATCAGGGCGATCCCGAACGCAATGTCCGACACGCGCGGCAGCGAACATATGAGGCCGTGCACACCGCCTAGCAGCCATCCCGCGCCGCCGGCGGCGAGCACGCCGAGCCACGGCGAGCCCGACACATACGCGGCGGCGTAACCCGTCATCGCGCCGGAGACGAGAATGCCTTCGAGTCCGAGATTGACGCGCCCGCCCTTCTCCGTCAGACATTCGCCGATGCTCACGAACAGATACGGTGTGCTCACACGAATGGCGCCCGCGATCAGCGACAGCAACAGTACAGCGACGGGTGAATGTGCATCAAACATGGGTGCCCTCCAGTCCAACCGGCGAACGCGCGACCGACATCGCCTGCAATCTGACGCGCCACGACGCGAGGCGGCCGCCCAT
>BBSL01000645.1 GCA_001319865.1 Burkholderia sp. E7m39
GACGCACCGCCTCGTGCAGTTGAACGTGGGCACGCCGACCTTCATGCGCGCGCCGGGCGAAACGACGGGCTCGTGGGCGCTGGAAACGGCGATGGACGAGCTGTCGTATCAGCTGCACATGGACCCGCTCGCGCTGCGCCTGAAGAACTACGCGGAAACCGATCCGCAGGAAAACAAGCCGTGGTCGAGCAAGGCGCTGCGCCAGTGCTACAGCGTGGGCGCGGAGCGCTTCGGCTGGTCGCGCCGCAAGCCGCAGCCGCGTTCGATGCGCGACGGCAATACACTGATCGGCCTTGGCCTGGGCACGGCGACGTATCCCGCGAATCGCAGCGAAGCGTCGGCGCTCGCGCGCATCCTGCCCGACGGCACGGCGATGGTCGTGTCGGGCACGCAGGATCTCGGCACGGGCACGTACACCGTGATGACGCAGGTCGCCTCCGATGCGCTCGGCATCGCGCCCGAGAACATCCGCTTCGGGCTCGGCGATTCGTCGCTGCCGAAGGCGCCCGTGTCGGGCGGTTCGCAGTCGGTCGCGAGCGTGTCGCCCGCCGTGCGCGACGCGTGCGACGAGGCGCGCGCCAAGCTCGTCGCGATGGCGCTCGCCGATCGCGGCTCGCCCCTTTTCGGCGTGTCGCAAGGCGACGTGACCGTGCAGAACGGCTGGGTGACGAGCCGATCGGACCCGTCGAAGCGCGACCCGATTGCGGCCGTGCTCGCGCGCGCGGGCGGCCAGCCGATCGAAGCGACCTCGGATACGAAGCCTGGCGACGAGAAGCAGCGCTACTCGTTCCATTCGTGGGGCGCCGTGTTCGCGCAAGTGCATGTCGATGCCGACCTCGGCACGATACGCGTGGCGAAGATCACCGCCGTCTACAACGTCGGGCGGATGCTGAACGTGAAGACGGCGCGCAGCCAGTTGATGGGCGGCCTCGTATGGGGCATCGGCGCGGCGCTCGAAGAAGAGACCACGCTCGATGCGCAATACGGCCGCTTCATCAACGCCAATCTCGCGGAGTATCACGTGCCTGTGAACGCGGATGTCGGCACGCTCGACGTCGTCGTGCTCGACGAGCCCGATCCGCACATCAACTCGCTGGGCTCGCGCGGGATCGGCGAGATCGGGATCACGGGCGTGGTGGCTGCCATCGGCAATGCCGTGTATCACGCGACGGGCGTGCGCGTGAGGGATCTGCCGATTACGCTCGACAAGGTGATGGCGCCCGTCAGGGCTTGATTGACGGGCATCGCACACGCGTACCCGTCAGCGGTTCGTGAGCGTCGCATCGCATGCCTGTGCCGGCGGGGCACGCCACAGATCGCTTCTCCGGGGCGAGTCTTTGGGACGGCTCGATGCGAACCGGGTATCGCAGGCCGTGCTACTGAACCTTGCGCACGGCAGGCGGTGTCCATGCTCCCTGCACAATCGCCTGCGCCGGTCCATACGTGCGGATATAGAGCGAGAAATCGCCCTTCGCGGGGGACGGCAACCAGTTCGCGCGCTGCGCGGGGTCCGCAGGCTTGTCGGGTTGAACGTAGATGGTCACGGAGCCATCCGCCGCCCTGCGCAGATCCCTTGTTTTCGTCCCGACCGAGTAGCGTTTGATGGCGTTGTCGACGAAGAAGTGATCGGCGTCGTAGAGCGTGAGCGACCAGAATCCGCTGACGGGCGGCTCCTGGCCCGCGCCGAAAGTCATCGTGTAGCGGTTGGCGCCATTCAGGCGCTGCCCG
>BBSL01000646.1 GCA_001319865.1 Burkholderia sp. E7m39
CTGGGTGACCGTATTCCGGAGCAACACGACGTACTGGTCGAACGATTCAATGTTCCCTTGAAGCTTGATGCCGTTGACCAGATAGATCGAGACGGGCACATGCTCTTTACGCAGTGCGTTCAAAAACGGGTCTTGTAACAATTGCCCTTTGTTGCTCATAGCAAACTCCGTATTTTTTTGCAGGTTGACTTAATTGCCGGCGAAGAAAAAGAAATCCGCCGTCAATCGCTACACTATAGCCGATTTTCATTACCCGGCGGTTCGCCTGGCCGTTCGGCCAGGAGCCACTGTACATGCGGGTTTCAGCCCTTGTCCGCGTAGGGGTTCGTCGAGGATCGGAACTCTATTCGCAATGGAGTGCCTGTCAGCGCGAAAGTTTCACGGAAGCGGTTTTCGAGGTAGCGCTTGTACGTATCGGTGATGGCATCGAGCGCATTGCCGTGGATCACGATGATCGGCGGATTCTGCCCCCCTTGGTGTGCGTAGCGCAGCTTCGGACGCACGGGGCCCCGGCGGCGCGGCTGTTGGAATTCGACGGCTTCGATCAGCGCGCGTGTGAGCTTCGGCGTCGGCAGCTTGGCCATCGCGGCCTTGTAAGCGTCGTCGACAGAGCGCATCAGCGGGCCGATTCCCGTTTTTTCCGCTGCGGAAATGAAGTGGAACTTGGCGAAGTCGAGAAATTTTAGCTTGCGCTCGAGATCCGACTTGGTGCGCTCACGCACATGCGGATCGAGCCCGTCCCACTTGTTCACGCCCACCACGAGCGCCCGCCCCTGCTCGACCACGAAGCCCGCGATGTGCGCGTCCTGATCCGAAATGTCCTGGCGCGCGTCGAGCAGCAGGATCACGACATTCGCGTCGGAAATGGATTGCAACGTCTTCACGACCGAGAATTTTTCGATCGCCTCGAACACCTTGCCGCGCTTGCGCAGGCCAGCCGTGTCGATCAGCGTGTATTTTTTGCCTTGTCGTTCGAAGTCGACGTAGATCGAATCGCGCGTCGTGCCGGGCATATCGAACGCGATTACGCGGTCTTCGCCGATCAGCGTATTGACCAGCGTCGACTTGCCGACGTTCGGGCGCCCGACAATCGCGATCTTGATGCCGTGCTGCGCCTTTTCTTCTTCGCTTTCTTCCTGCTGGTCGGCGTACGCGAGGTCGAGCGCCTCGTTGATCATTTCCGCGACGCCGTCGCCGTGCGCGGCCGAAATCGCGCGCGGGTCGCCGAGGCCGAGTTCGTAGAAATCGGCGGCCACGTTCGTGTACTTCATCCCCTCGGCCTTGTTGACTACGAGGAAGATCGGCCGGCCCGTCTTGCGCAGGTAGTCGGCGATCGACTTGTCCTGCGGCGCGAGGCCGTTACGGCCGTCGACGATGAACACGATGACGTCCGATTCCTCGACCGCCTGGCGGGTCTGGCGCGCCATTTCGAAAAGAATGCCGTCTTTCGCGACAGGCTCGAAGCCGCCTGTGTCAACGACCAGATACGGCCGTTCGCCGCCGACGCGCCCTTCACCGTAGTGACGGTCGCGTGTGAGGCCCGGCAAATCGGCGACGAGCGCATCGCGCGAGCGCGTGAGCCGGTTGAACAGCGTGGATTTCCCCACATTGGGGCGCCCGACGAGGGCAATAACGGGTTTCATCAGATTGTGTTCACAGTGAAGCGCGGTATCGAAAGGACGACCTTCCGCGCTGGCAACGCCATGCGGCCGTTGCA
>BBSL01000647.1 GCA_001319865.1 Burkholderia sp. E7m39
GTCGCCGCGCTCGGCGAACTCGCCGCGCAATTCGGCGCGTGGGTGCGCCTGCATTACGTGTATCCGTACCCGAGCGTCGACGAAGTGATCCCGATGATGGCGGAAGGCCCGTTCAAGGGTCACGTGCTGCCGTATCTCGACGTGCCGTTCCAGCACGCGCATCCCGAGGTGCTCAAGCGCATGAAGCGCCCGGCGAACGCCGAAAAGGTGCTCGAGCGCGTGCGCGCGTGGCGCGAAATCTGTCCGGACCTCACCATCCGCAGCACGTTCATCGCCGGTTTCCCCGGCGAGACGGAAGAGCAGTTCGAAACGCTGCTCGACTTCATCCGCGAGGCGGAACTGGATCGCGTCGGCTGCTTCGCGTATTCGCCCGTCGAAGGCGCGACGGCCAATGAACTCGACGGCGCGCTGCCCGACGAAGTCCGCGAGGAGCGCCGCGCGCGCTTCATGGAAGTCGCCGAAGAAGTATCGGCAAAGCGCATTGCGCGCAAGGTCGGCAAGACGCTGAAAGTGCTCGTCGACGAAATCAACGCCGACGGAGGCATTGGCCGCACGGCGGCCGATGCGCCGGAAATCGACGGCGTTGTCTATATCGCGCCCGCGACGAAGGCGTCGAAGCGCTACAAGGTGGGCGATTTCATGTCGGTCAAGATCACGGGCGCCGACGGCCATGATTTGTGGGGCGAGGTCTAAGCGATGTCGTCGACCGCAGCCGCCCGGACGCCGTCCATCCTCGCGCTCGGCGAGGCTATGGTCGAATTCAACCAGTCCGAAAAGGGCCAGCCGACCTATCTGCAAGGCTTCGGCGGCGATACGTCGAACTTCTGCATCGCGGCCGCGCGCCAGGGCGCGTCGACGGGCTTCGTGTCGGCCGTCGGCAGTGACCAGTTCGGGCGGCTGTTGCTCGACTTGTGGCAGCGCGAGCAGGTCGACACGTCGTTTGTGCGTGTCGACGAACAGGCGCCCACGGGCGTGTATTTCGTGTCGCACGGTCCGTCCGGCCATCAGTTCGACTATCTGCGCGCGGGTTCCGCCGCGAGCCGTTACGCGCCGCGCGACCTGCCGCTCGGCGCAATCGCCGCCGCGCGGGTCATCCATCTGTCGGGCATCAGTCTCGCGATCAGCGTGAGCGCCTGCGACGCCGCGCTCGCCGCGATGGCACACGCACGTGCAAGCGGCGTGCGCGTGAGCTTCGACACCAACCTGCGCCTGAAGCTGTGGCCGCTCGCGCGGGCGCGCGCGATCATGCTCGAGGCGATCCGCCAGACGGACATTTGCCTGCCCAGCTGGGACGACGTCACCGAGCTGACGGGCCTGACGGAGCGCGACGCGATCGTCGATTTCCTGCTCGCGCAGGGGCCGCGCGTGGTCGCGCTGAAGCTGGGCAAGGAAGGCTCGTATATCGCCACACCCGACAAGCGCCGCGTCGTGCCGGGCCACGTCGTGAGCGCCGTCGACGCGACGGGCGCGGGCGACTGTTTCGGCGGCGCGTTCATCGCGCGCATCGTCGCGGGCGATGATCCTTTCGAGGCAGCGCGCTATGCGAACGTCGCAGCCGCGCTATCGACACAAGGCTTCGGCGCCGTCGCGCCGATTCCCGATCGTGCGACGGTCGAGCGGATCATCGGCGCCTGAGCGAAACAAAAATAGCACGATCAGACTGTTGCACTGCACAATAACATCGGGCACCATCAGACAGCC
>BBSL01000648.1 GCA_001319865.1 Burkholderia sp. E7m39
CTAGCAAGATACAAATGTCGTGTTTTGCCGGTGCTGGCAAGCTGGCGGCTCTCTGCACGCATGCGGGAGCCGCTCATGAAGGCTGGCACACTCGTGACATTGAACATGCGCGAACTCGATCGTTTGAAGGTGATTCAGGCGGTGGTTGAACTGGGTTTGAAGCCCGGTCGTGCCGCCGAGCGGCTGGGCCTCACGGTACGTCGGGTCCAGCGGCTGGTGATGCGCTATCGCGAATCAGGCGCTGCGGGACTGGCCTCGCGCAAGCGCGATGGTCCGGGCAACCGGAGACTCGATGAGGGGCTGGCCCTGCGCGCCCTAACCATCATTCGCGAGCGCTACGCCGATTTCGGGCCGACGCTCGCGTGCGAGAAACTGCGCGAGTGCCACGGTCTGGTACTGTCGAAGGAAACCGTGCGCCGGCTGATGACGGACGCCGGGCTGTGGATGCCACGCCGGCAGCGTCCGCCAAAGATCTACCAGCCGCGCGCGCGGCGCGCCTGCCTGGGCGACCTGGTGCAGATCGACGGCAGCGATCACCGCTGGTTCGAGGACCGGGCGCCGGCCTGTACGCTGCTGGTGTACGTGGACGATGCGACCAGCCGGCTGATGATGCTGCACTTCACGGCCACCGAGTCGACTTTCAGCTACTTCGAGGCGACGCGGGCGTATCTGGAACGTTACGGCAAGCCGGTCGCGTTCTACAGCGACAGGGCCAGCGTGTTCCGGCCGACTCACACGCAGACCGGCGACCGGGGCGTCACGCACTTTGGCCGCGCGATGTACGAGCTGAACATCGATACGTTCTGCGCCAACAGCAGCTCCGCGAAGGGCCGCGTCGAGCGTGCGCACCTGACGCTGCAGGACCGGCTCGTCAAGGAACTGCGACTACGTGGTATCAGCACGCTCGCCGAAGCGAATGCCTGGGCACCGTCGTTCATGGCGTCGTACAACGCGCGCTTTGCGAAACCACCGAAGAGCACGTTCGACGCGCACCGGCCGCTGCGTGGCGACGAGGATCTGGACGCGCTGCTGACGTGGCGCGAACTGCGGCGCGTGACGAAGTCACTGACGGTGCAGTACGACCGGGTGCTGTACCTGCTCGACGACACGCCGTCGAACCGCAAACTCATCCACCGGTATATCGACGTGTGGGAGTATCCGGACGGCCGGATCGAGGTCAGGGCGGATGGCGCGGCCCTTCCCTGCATCTCCCCTATGACCGGCTGGCCGAGATCGACCAGGGCGCGGTGGTCGAGCACAAGCGGCTGGGGCACGTGCTGCAGGTCGCGCAGGCGCTGCAGGCGCAGCGCGACGACCGGCGGATCTCGGGCTCGCCGTCGCGTACCAACCGGGGCGAGGCGGTCCAGTCTGACCAGCGCCGACCGGGCACAAAGAAGCAGCGCGAGTTCACAAAAGCCGATGTCGATGGCGTGATCATGCAGCTGGCGCAACTGAATCAGCCGAAGCAGCACTGCAAACCTGGTCGTCGGTCAGCAGGATCTGTCTGAACGGACTGACACGCCCTGCCCGTTCAGTCCGCATCCTTCGACACTGCATGGACATTCAAACCCTGAAAGACAGACTCAAACCCAACGTCAAAACCACGACATCTGTAAATAGCCAGCGCTACGACATTTGAATCTGGCTTTGACATCGGATGT
>BBSL01000649.1 GCA_001319865.1 Burkholderia sp. E7m39
ATCCGCCTGGTATCCCGCTGTTGATGCCGGGCGAGAATGCGGGGCCTGCCGACGGTCCTATCCTGGGCTATCTGAAGGCACTCGAAGAATATGACATGCGCTTCCCGGGGTTCACGCATGACACGCACGGTGTTTCTGTGGCGGATGGTGTGTATCGCATCGCGTGTGTTGCGAGGCGCTGAAAAGGGAAGGACCGCCGCGGCTTTCGTTTCGTCGCGTGAGGTTTTCCGTCTTTGTCTGGCAAATCAAGTTATCGCAAACAGGAGTGAGGTCGTTATGAGGAAAACCATTGCAGCCGTGACTACTGCGAGCCTTGCGCTGCTTTCTGCCCCCGACGTCAGGGCGCAAGGAAACCCGACATCGGGGTCAGCCGCCGGTCATCCAGATGAGATCGTAAACATGCACCAGCAGGTCGCGGCGGCGAATCGCGAGTACGACCGGGAGGTGGCCGCGGCAAGGAAGGTCTTTGACCACAAGAAAGCGGAGGCCAAAAAGAGAAGGGACGTGGCGGTTGAAGCCGCTCAGAGTGGGGTGAGCCAGTAGCTCGACCGCGACAAATGCATCATTTGAAAACGGTCATCCACGTGTAGAGCGACTTCTCAACCGGTCCGTTGACTCGAAGGAGGGAAGGGATGATGAGCAAGCGGGAGGCGTGGCAGGTTATACGTCGGGAGGGCGTTCGCGTTATGACGCCGGGGACGTGCACACGGTGACTGATAATGCGTTCTGCAGGATCGATCTGGACCAGCGTTGCAGCCGAGCGAGAGCCGCCACGTCAAGTTCATCGACCATGGGAGGGTTGTACGCGATACGATCGCGACATAGCCAACAGGTGACGATGAAACGGCGCGGCGCGACGAGGCCCTCATGCTTCATAGGATCTTTCATTCGATTACCCCATTGAGGATGAAGTGGTGCCCGCCTTGCGACGGGTCCTGCCCGCGCAGGCGGTTCGCGCCTGGCTGGCGCCGTGCTGGTCGTCACTGGCGCAACGGGCCGCAGGCCTGGCCTTTCGCGGCGCCGAAGCCCCCAACGATCGGAGTAAAGGGCTCGCCTGCTGCGCTGTTGTCTCCTATTCGCCTGATGAATGACAATCAGAAACCATTTGGAACAGAAGCGGCGGCACTCATGGCTGGGTTTAGCGCGGGGCAACGGGTGATCGACGACACGCTCATGTCCGGGTGATCGCCTCTACTCATTGTGTGGGGCGGTCGCTGCGTTCAGTCAGGTTCTCCTTCAACTCGACGCTCATCGGCATCTTGAGATTCACGCCGCGCGGTGGGATCGGCGATTCGAACCACTTTGCGTAAAGACGCGTGAATTCGCCGCTCTTGATCAGCCTTGCGAGCGTACCATCGACGAGCCGCTTGAACGTCGGATCATCTTTTCGGACCATGCACGCATACGGTTCGATCTGCACCGTCTTGCCGACGACCTCCCACGTATCTGGATCGCTCGCGTTCGCACGAAGCCCGTAGAGCAGAACATCGTCGAGTGCGAGCGCTGCTGCCCTGTCGTTTGCGACCTCGCGCAGCGCATCGGCGTAATCTTTTGTCAGCACTATACCCGCGTCGACACGCTGTGCGTCGAGTTGCCGACGTAGGGCCTTCTCGCTGGTGCTTCCCCCAACGGTGACGACAACCTTGTGTGCGAGGTCGG
>BBSL01000650.1 GCA_001319865.1 Burkholderia sp. E7m39
AAAACGGCAAGCACACAACAAAAAGCGCTCACGCCGCGAGGCGCCATCGGGGATGCCCGCGAAAACGGCACGCACACAACAAAAACACCCGCGCCGCCCAGGCGCCCCTCCAGCGTCGCAGACAAAAAACCAACCCTCACCGATCGCGCCTCTCGATCATAGCCGCGGCGCGCGGCTCATCCACCCCGTGTTGCTTTTCGATCCAGTTGCGCCGCTCCTCGCGCGGCGTCACGCCAAAGCGCTCGCGGTACGCATTGGAAAAATGCGCGGCAGACGAAAACCCGCACGCCAGACTGATCTGGACGACTGACTTGCTCGTGCGCTGCAACTGCGTGCGCGCCTTCGCGAGCCGCAAGCCCAGGTAGTACTTCGACGGCATCGAACCAAGATACTGGCGAAAGAGCCGCTCGAGTTGTCGGCGCGACACGCCGACCAGACCCGCGATTTCATCCGAAGTCAGCGGGTCTTCGATGTTCGCCTCCATCAGCAGCAATGCATCGTTCAGACGCGGATGCCGCTCGCCCGGCGCCGTCACGAACGGAATGCGCTGGCGCTCTTCGCCCGCGCGCAACGTGCCCACGCCCATGGTGTCCGCGATACGCTCGGCAAGCTCCCGTCCGTGATCGCGGCCAATCATCGCCAGCATGAAGTCGACGGTTGCCTGGCCGCCGGCGCAGGTCGCGCGGTCGCGGTCGATCTCGAAGATCTGCTGCGTGACGATCGTGCGCTCGAACTGCTCGGTGAACTGCTGATACGTCTCCCAGTTCACGCTCACGCGATAGCCCGACAGTTGTCCCGCCATCGCGAGCCACCAGACGCCGTGATGGATGCCCGTCACGAGCGGCGTGCGCTGGCCGACGCGCGAAAGGCTCGCGAGAAACAGCCGGTAGTCCGCGAACTGCTGAAAGCGCTCGCTGATGACGATCAGCCAGTCGCATGAGACGGCATCGCCGAATGCGGTATCGGCGGGCCATTGCGCGCCGCCCGCGAGCGGCACGGGGCGGCCGTCCCACGAGCAGACCTGCCAGCGATACAGCGCGCGGCCGTCGATTTCGTTGGCGAGATTCAGCGCGTCGACGACAGGGCCGACGCCCGACATCGACACAGGCGGCAACGCGACGATCGCGACCTGGGTCGTGCGCGCGGGACTGGACGACGGACGAGGCATCGACGTGTGTTGCCGTGTTACTTGAGGCTGCCCGACAGGAACTGCTTCAGACGCTCGCTCTTCGGCGACACGAGCACTTCCGACGGCACGCCCTCTTCTTCCGTGCGGCCCTGATGCAGGAACATCACGTGGTTCGACACGTTGCGCGCAAAGCCCATTTCGTGCGTGACGACGATCATCGTGCGGCCTTCTTCGGCGAGCTTCTGCATCACCTTCAGCACTTCGCCGACAAGCTCGGGGTCGAGCGCCGACGTCGGCTCGTCGAACAGCATCACGTCGGGATTCATCGCCAGTGCGCGCGCGATGGCAACGCGCTGCTGCTGGCCGCCCGACAGATGCGACGGGTACTGCTTCTCGAGACGCGGCGCGAGGCCCACTTTCTCGAGGTATTCGCGCGCACGGTCTTCCGCTTCCTTGCGCGGCACGCCGAGCACATGAATGGGCGCCTCGACCACGTTTTCCAGCACGTTCATGTGTGCCCACAGGTT
>BBSL01000651.1 GCA_001319865.1 Burkholderia sp. E7m39
CCGCCCAGGTTGCTCACGTCGATGGAGACACCGGGCGCAGGGCCGTCGCCCGCAATCGGCGTGGCAGCGAGCGAATCGTAATCCACGCTGTTCGTGCCCGTCACGACGTTCAGGTTCTTCGCATAGATCGCGGCATTCGCCTGGACGGCGCGCGCCAGCAGATCAACCTGATCGACATTCGACGCATTCAGCCCCGCACCGTCGACCGTGATCGTGCCGCCCGGAATGTTGAAGCCCGCCAACGCCCCGTCCGCGCGATAGTTCGGCGTGCCTGTCGCAAGCGTCGCCCTCGACGTATTGATGAACCCCGCTCCGTTGACATACAGCCCGTTCGGATTCGCGATGACGACCTGCGCGCCCTGGCCCGCGACTTCGACATACCCGCGCAACTGCGACGGCGAACTGCTGTTGACCTGGTTGACGATCACACGCGCGGCATCGTTCGGCCCGAAGTTCGGATTGCCGTTGATATAGCCCGCGAGTTGCGTGTTGACGATGGTCGGCGAGTTATTGAGGATCGCGCCGTTCTTCTGGACATCGAACTGGTTGTAGGTGTTCACCGACACGCCCGCACCGCCAGGCTTGTTGATGTTGACCTGTGGGATGCCGTTCGCCGTGGTGTTGATGCCAGGCGCATGCGCACCACCCGGAACGATCTGCGCGAACGAAAGCAGCGGCGCGACCGCGAGCAATAGCGGCGCGACAACGAAACGGCACAACGCATGGTTGGTCTCGCGCGCTACGGGAGCGCGGCCATTGGCGCGCGTCTCGCCCATTGACTTGCCAGTTGACGCAGCGGTTTCCTCGACGGCCACGAGCATACCGCGCAACCGGCTGAATACGAGCCGGTAGGCCCTTTGATTCATTTTTGTTCGTCTTGCTTATTATCGAACCGGTAAACCTATCGCAAGCAGGTATGAACAACTGTTATCAAATATCAAGGAAGATTCAAAAACAACGGGATCAGCGAAATCAGTCTTATCTGATTGCGGGCGAAAAAAAGCCCGCTCGGGAGCGGGCAAAAAGCTACTTCCCCTGTTTTTCGGTGGGGAACAGCCAGACCTCATGTGCGCATCCGAGGTAGCTGCGCCAGAAGCGCTTTTAATCTAGGTGGCGCGTTGCCCGATGCGCCACCAGAACGCTCCCAAAAGCATTATTCCTGCCGCTTGAGTTGGAGCATCCTGAACGTTTCGCCCATGCCCGTGTGAAGCACCGAGAACCACAGCCTCAGGTCGTAGCGGCGCAACGGCTCGCGACCGGTCACGGCCGCAATCGCGCGCAGACAGGCGCGACGGGTTGCTTCGCTGTCGTCTGATCGCAGCAATGTTTCGCCTGGTTCGAGTCGTGCGACCTGCCACTCGAGCGACCCGGCCGCAAGTTCGCGGGTAAGTGGTGCGTCATGTCGGCGCGGGGGACCGTCGCGCGCAGGACCGTCGCGGGTGCCGTGGTTATGGCGCGCAACGTCCGTTCCCTGTGTTGCAGTTGCATCAATAACGCCCTCCTTATAGCGAATGCTGGCGTAGCCGTAACCGTTGTTCATCGCATGCTCCTTTGGATTGAACGATTCCGTCGCCTCCCTGTACCGGCCTGTTTTCGTTGTTCCCTGCCGGTATAACGGTCATGCTGCGCGCGTTCTTCCCATGAAGCAG
>BBSL01000652.1 GCA_001319865.1 Burkholderia sp. E7m39
TTCTTCACAGCAGCCTTCTTCGCCGGTGCTGCCTTCTTCGCAGCAACCTTCTTCACGGCGACCTTCTTCGCTGCGACCTTCTTCACAGCGGCCTTCTTCGCCGGTGCTGCCTTCTTCGCGGGAGCTGCCTTCTTAGCGACGACCTTCTTGGCTGCAGCCTTCTTCGCTGCCGGTTTCTTCTTGGCGAGTGCCATCATTTTCTCCTTCAGGTTTTCAGATGAGAGTCAGTTCAAACTACGCCCTTCGTCAAAACCCGCTTCCCGCAGACGCTTCTCACGGCGGCCACTGCGAAGCGGGCTATTCATCGGCGTACGCAGCTGCTGCGCGCTTACGCTAATGAATACGGTAAGGCGCGCCGTGCCATCGAGCACAGCGCGCCAAGTCCAGTCGGCGCCGGATAGCGACGCCGCCAATCGTTTGATCGAGCCGCTCGTTTTATGACGAACGGCTTTTTCCGGGGGGAAGTTTGCCCATCCCACTGAAGGGTTCGCAAAGTGCCTGTGATCTTTTTGGGCCGCGACAACGCGCGGCGCACCGGGCACGCTCTGCATCAGGCGATCATGCTCCTCACCAAACTTGCCGCGGCACGGCCAGCGGCAACCCCATCAAATACATACGCGACGCGTTGGGTTATTCCCAGGACAGCGCGCCGCCGGTCTGATATTCGATAACCCGAGTCTCGAAGAAGTTGCGCTCCTTCTTCAGGTCGATCATCTCGCTCATCCACGGGAACGGGTTTTCCTCGTTCGGGAACAGCGGATCGATACCGATCTGCTGGCAACGGCGGTTGCAGATGAAGCGCAGATAGCTCTTGAACATCGACGCGTTGAGGCCGAGCACCCCGCGCGGCATCGTGTCTTCAGCGTAGCGATATTCGAGGTCGACAGCGTGCTTGAAGATCTCGCGGATCTCGGCACGGAACTCCGGCGTCCAGAGATGCGGGTTTTCGAGTTTGATCTGGTTGATCAGGTCGATGCCGAAATTGCAGTGCATCGACTCGTCGCGCAGGATGTACTGGTACTGTTCCGCTGCGCCCGTCATCTTGTTCTGACGGCCGAGCGCCAGAATCTGCGTGAAGCCGACGTAGAAGAACAGGCCTTCCATCACGCACGCGAACACGATCAGCGACTTGAGCAGTTTCTGGTCGGCTTCGAGCGTACCCGTCTTGAAGGCCGGGTCCGTCAGCGTGTGGATGAACGGAATCAGGAATTCGTCTTTGTCGCGGATCGACGAGACTTCGTGATACGCGTTGAAGATTTCGCCCTCGTCGAGACCGAGCGACTCGACGATGTATTGGTAAGCGTGCGTGTGGATCGCCTCTTCGAACGCCTGGCGCAGCAGGAACTGGCGGCATTCGGGCGCCGTGATGTGGCGGTAGGTGCCCAGCACGATGTTATTGGCGGCGAGGGAGTCGGCCGTCACGAAGAAACCGAGGTTGCGCTTGACGATGCGGCGCTCGTCTTCCGTCAGCCCGTTCGGGTCTTTCCAGAGCGCGATGTCGCGGGACATGTTGATTTCCTGCGGCATCCAGTGGTTCGCGCAGCCGGACAGATACTTCTCCCACGCCCACTTGTACTTGAACGGCACCAGCTGATTGACGTCAGTCTGGCCGTTGATGATGCGCTTGTCGG
>BBSL01000653.1 GCA_001319865.1 Burkholderia sp. E7m39
CGGGGGTGCGGCGGAATTCTTGGACTGGGTTATGTCGTCAGCCCCAGACTCTCACGGTACTCAAGCGGACTGAGTGCGCCAAGCGAGATCTTGATCCGTTTCTCGTTGTACCAGCGAATGTACGAATCAACGACCTCAATGAATTGGTCGGTGCTGACGGTCTGCCAGTTCCGAGAGTAAAACAGTTCCGTTTTCAGCCGTCCAAAGAAGCCTTCGCACGCCGCGTTGTCGGGCGAGCAGCCCTTGCGCGACATTGAGCGAATCAGCCTGGCCTCACGTATCCGGGTAAGCCAGCCTGGCCAGCGATAATGCGCACCGCGATCTGAATGGACTACAGGTCGGCTGTTGCTACTGCCGATTGCTTCGATAGCGGCATCGAGCATCGTATTCACAAGCTCGGCGTCTGGGCGCGTACCGATCGACCAACTGATCACAAGCCCATCGAAGCAATCGATGACCGGAGACAGATAGACTTTACCGGCAGGAATCTGGAACTCCGTGATGTCTGTGAGCCACTTCTCATTCGGTGCTGCGGCCCGAAAATCCCGGTTGATAAGGTTCTCTGGAGCCGGACCTATTTCTCCAGCGTAGGAGCCGTATCGACGTCGCCTCGTTGTGGCCGCGCTTAGCTGCTCCTGCTTCATCAAGCGCCGGACGACCTTCTCCGAGATGAAGACCTTCTGCCTGCCAAGTGCCGCGCGCACACGGCGATATCCGTAGCAGCGGTGATTCAGCTCAAAGATTTCTGAGATGGTACGGCGTACACCTGCATACTTGTCGGCGGCCTGCATCCGCGCCCGGTGATAGAAGTAGGAGCTACGGGCGAGCCCCAGTTCAGCCAAAAGCTCCGGCAGCGTGTAAGTCTGTTTCAGGGCATCAACCAGCGCCGTCTTCTCCCGATTCGTCAGGAGTTGCGGGTTGATGCCCAGGCCTTTTTTTAATATTTCATTGGCCTTCTTCAGGATGTCGTGTTCGATCTGGAGCTTCCGGATGTCTCGTCGGAGTGATTCGACCTGCTGCTCCAGCGTCGCTTTCTCGGAGCTCTGCGGCGGATCGTTGCGGCGTGTCATGTTTGAAACAGCCTCCTGACCGAGTAACCGATTTCTCCAGTTGTACAACGTCGGACGGCTCACGCCAATCTTTTTAGCAACTTCCTCGGCACTTTCTCGTCGCGTGCACAGATCGATGACCGCTGTCTGCCTGAGCTCTGGTGTATGTCGAATACCCCCGGCCTTCCCGAGAACGCGTTTCTTTCGCTCAGGATGCAACTCGTCGAGCCAGGCAACGAGCGTCCCGCGTCCCGGATATCCCAAGGCCTTTGTCGTTGCAGCCAGGCACTGGCCATGGCTCATATAGTGGTCTGTGGCCGCCTTCTTTTGTTCTGCCGAATAGCGCGGCCTCAAGCAGATACGTTCCTTCGGCAAATCCAGACATCGCTCATATGTGTGATACCAACGTTCGAGCGATTTCGTTGTGGGATAGCCTAGTTGACGAACGGTCGCGGTAAGGCGCTTTCCAAGCTTCAAGTAGAGCTTGACTGCTCGGATGCGGTCTTCGTACGAATACATGGACTAGCTCCTAATAGTCCAAGAATTCCGCCGCACCCCCTT
>BBSL01000654.1 GCA_001319865.1 Burkholderia sp. E7m39
CACCGAGACACCATGACTGACCAACCCCGCAAACTGCGTTCCGCCGCCTGGTTCGGCACCGCCGACAAGAACGGCTTCATGTACCGCAGCTGGATGAAGAACCAGGGCATTCCCGATCATGAATTCGCCGGCAAGCCGATCATCGGCATCTGCAATACGTGGTCCGAACTCACGCCGTGCAACGCGCACTTTCGCAAGCTCGCCGAGCACGTGAAGCGCGGCGTGTTCGAAGCCGGCGGCTTTCCCGTCGAGTTCCCCGTGTTCTCGAACGGCGAGTCGAACCTGCGGCCCACGGCGATGTTCACGCGCAATCTCGCGAGCATGGATGTCGAGGAGTCGATTCGCGGCAATCCGATCGATGCCGTCGTGCTGCTCGTCGGCTGCGACAAGACCACGCCGGCGCTGCTGATGGGCGCGGCCAGTTGCGACGTGCCCGCCATCGTCGTGAGCGGCGGGCCGATGCTCAACGGCAAGCATGAAGGCCGCGACATCGGCTCGGGCACCGTCGTGTGGCAGCTGAGCGAGCAGGTGAAGGCGGGCAAGATTTCGATTCACGAGTTCATGTCGGCGGAAGCGGGCATGTCGCGCTCGGCGGGCACCTGCAACACGATGGGCACGGCCTCGACGATGGCGTGCATGGCCGAAGCGCTTGGCGTCACGCTGCCGCACAACGCCGCGATTCCCGCCGTCGATTCGCGCCGCTACGTGCTTGCGCATCTGTCGGGCATGCGCATCGTCGAGATGGCGCTGCAGGACCTGCGTCTGTCCAAGCTGCTCACGCGCGAAGCGTTCGAGAACGCGATCCGCGCGAACGCGGCGATCGGCGGCTCGACCAATGCGGCGATTCACCTGAAGGCGATTGCGGGGCGCATCGGCGTGAAGCTGGAACTCGACGACTGGACGCGCATCGGACGCGGCACGCCGACGCTCGTCGACTTGCAGCCGTCGGGGCGCTTCCTGATGGAAGAGTTTTATTACGCGGGCGGCCTGCCTGCCGTGCTGCGGCGGCTCGGTGAAGCGGGGCTGCTGCCGCATCCCGATGCGCTGACGGCGAACGGCAAGACGCTATGGGAGAACTGCGTCGACGCGCCGATCTACAACGACGAGGTGATCCGTCCGCTGGAGAAACCGCTACGCGAGGACGGCGGCCTGTGCGTGCTGCGCGGCAATCTGGCGCCGAACGGCGCGGTGCTGAAGCCGTCGGCGGCGACGCCTGCATTGCTGAAGCATCGCGGCCGTGCCGTCGTGTTCGAGAACTTCGACGACTACAAGAAGCGCATCGCCGATCCCGAACTCGACGTGACAGCCGACAGCGTGCTCGTGATGAAGAACTGCGGTCCGAAGGGTTATCCGGGCATGGCCGAAGTCGGCAACATGGGCCTGCCGCCTAAGCTGCTCGCGCAGGGCGTGACGGACATGGTGCGTGTATCCGATGCGCGTATGAGCGGCACGGCATACGGCACGGTCGTGCTGCACGTGGCGCCCGAAGCACGCGCGGGCGGGCCGCTTGCGGTGGTGCGCGACGGCGACTGGATCGAACTGGATTGCGACGCGGGGCGTCTGCACGTCGATATCGACGAGAAGGAAATGACGGCGCGACTCGCC
>BBSL01000655.1 GCA_001319865.1 Burkholderia sp. E7m39
CAGATCCTATGACGAAGGGTCCTACGAACCGATCGATACTATCGACTTGTCGTTACCAGCCCAAGGAGGAGATCATGCGCGCAAATCAAGTGGAAAACGCCCAGGTTGAGATCATTCTGGCCGCCTCACTGGAGTTGGCTGGCGCGAAATGGAAAATTGCGTTGCATGATGGTCGACGTGACCGACCCGCGATACACACAATCACCGAGCCCCACTCGGCAGCGCGTTTGCAGGCTGTTCTGGACCTGCTGACGGCCTACAGGGATAAGTGGTCACTCCCTTCAGATACGAGAATCGTGGTGAGCTACGAGGCCGGGCAGGACGGATTCTGGATATGTCGCGCATTGCGGGCTCGCGGGATCGAATGTCTAATCGTCGATCCCGCGAGCATTCCCGTTGAGCGGCACAAGCGTCGCGCAAAAACCGACCGGCTTGATGTGATCAAGCTGGTCGTGAGCTTGCGCGCCTGGCTTCGCGGCGAACGCGAACGCATGCACGTCATCCAAGTTCCGTCGCTGCAGGACGAAGCATCCCGCCACCTTATGCGTGATCGGGCCCAACTACACAAGGAAGTACTGCAGCATTGCGACCGCATGCGCAAGCTTCTCATCACCTTCGGCTGTCGGGATCAACCCGACATCCGACAATTTGCAGGGCGGCTAGCACGCGACGACGTGAGGTGCTACGACGGCTCCCCCTTGCCGCCCGAGCTTCGGGAGCGGCTCTTGCGTGAATGCGAGCGGCTGGCACTGGCTCAAGAGCAACTCGCCGCTCTTGATAAGGCACGACAATCCCGTCTACCAGAACCCGTACGCCAGCGCATTCACCACCTCACACGCCTACAGGGAGTCGGGCGGCTCGGCGGCTCCAGACTGGTGCTGGAACTGTTCTGGCGACAGTTCACGAATCGCCGACAGGTCGGTGCGTGCGTTGGCCTCGTGCCGCAGCCCTACGACAGTGGCGAGATCCAGACGGATCAGGGCATCAGTAAACAGGGCAACGCGCGCGTGCGAGCCCTGCTGGTCGAAATGGCGTGGTCATGGATCCGCCACCAGCCGGCAAGCGCGCTGACACAATGGTTCAACCAGCGTACACAGGGTACGGGTCCAAACCGACGGCATCGACGGATTGCTATCGTCGCGGTAGCGCGGCGTCTTGCGATCGCGCTCTGGAGGTATCTCAAGGACGGTGTTCTACCCGATGGTGCACAACTGAAAGCAGCAAGAGCGAGCAACGGCTGACACTGACCGGAATACGTCGTTGGCGTTGACGTTCTGCGCCAGCCAGCTGAAGAGAAACATGCCCGTATGGAAGCCGAGTTGCAAACGCAACTGATCCACAGATGGGGCATGCTCCTGGAAAAGTTCCAGCGTAACGCGCATACAGGATGAGGCTGGCGCTTCCCCGCCGGCGGATAGAAGGTGGTAAGACGCTAACGTCTTACGAGCGCGACACACGGCTTCAGCCCCGGCGATGTAGATCGGCCTTGCCGACAATACTCATGCGTCACAGGCAGTGCACAACTGATTTACGACACGACCGCAAGTCAGGAACGGTCTTGACAATTTACTTCTCATAGAAGGCTTCCAT
>BBSL01000656.1 GCA_001319865.1 Burkholderia sp. E7m39
GCCCGGGCAAGGTGCCGCTCAAGATGGTGACGCAGCAGTACTCGGGTCAAGTGGAAGCCGAAGTGCTGAGCGACAAGGTTGGCAAGGAATTCTTCGACATCAGCCGCGCGGAAAATCTGCGCGTCGCTGGCCAGCCGAGCTTCAGCCCGAAGACGGACGCAGCGGAAGGCGACTACGCGTTCGATGCAACGTTCGAGGTCTACCCGGAAGTGAAGCTGGGCGACGTCGCGACGGCTGAGATCGAGCGCACGAAGACCACCATCAGCGACGCTGAAATCGACCGCACGCTCGACATCCTGCGCAAGCAGCGCGTGCACTTTCACGCACGCGGCGAAGCCGGCGAGCACGGTGATGGCGGTGCCGACACGGCAGCGAAGGACGGCGACCGAGTGACGGTCGACTTCGTCGGCAAGATCGAAGGCGAAGCATTCCAGGGCGGCAGCGCGGACGACTTCGCGTTTGTCCTGGGTGAAGGCCGCATGCTGCCCGAATTCGAAAAGGCAGCGCTCGGCCTGAAGGTCGGCGAATCGAAGGAATTCGACCTGAACTTCCCCGAGGACTATCACGGCAAGGAAGTCGCGGGCAAGACGGCGCAGTTCACGATCACGATGAAGAAGATCGAGTGGCCGCATCTGCCGGAAATCGACGCCGAGTTCGCAAAGTCGCTCGGTATCGAAGATGGCGATCTGACGAAGATGCGCAATGAAATCAGGGACAACCTCGAACGGGAAGCGAAGCGCCGCACGCAGGCTGTCGTGAAGAACCAGGTGATGGACGCGCTGCTGAAGATTTCCGAACTCGACGTGCCGAAGGCGCTGATCGAGCAGGATCAGGAGCGCCTCGTCGAAATGGCGCGTCAGGATCTGGCGCAGCGTGGCGTGCCGAACGCAAAGGACGCACCCATTCCCGCCGAAATGTTCGCAGACCAGGCTGAACGCCGTGTCAAGCTGGGCCTCGTGCTGGCCGAACTCGTGAAGGCCAATGACCTGCAGGCAAAGCCGGAGCAGATCCGTGCCGAAGTCGACGAGTTCGCGAAGAGCTACGAAGACCCGAAGGAAGTCGTCCGCTGGTATTATTCGAACCAGCAGCGCCTTGCCGAGATGGAAGCGTATGTCGTTGAATCCAACGTCGTCGATTTCGTCCTGAGCAAGGCGAAGGTGACGGACAAGGAAGTGAGTTTCGAAGAGCTGGCAAGCGCTACGGCGCAGGCGTAAGCATCGCTGCAACGGCGTGCCGGCTGTCCGAGCGACGGCCCGTACGCCGTTTTTGCGTGCTGAGCAACTGTATCGGCGGTCGATTCATGCTAAAAGAATGCGTGTCGGCCGCTTCAGCACTTGAAGAAGCGCGTGGGCGTACCAACTTGTCCAGAACCGATTATCAGAACATTTCCTGACAAGGACCATTGCATGACCTTTCGCGCTCAAACGCTGGACACGTTGACCTCGCAGTCGTCCCGGGATCGGGATCTCGAAGCGCAAGCGCTCGGCCTCGTGCCGATCGTTGTCGAAACGAGCGGCCGCGGCGAACGTTCCTATGACATCTATTCGCGCCTGCTGAAGGAGCGCGTGGTGTTCCTGGTCGGCG
>BBSL01000657.1 GCA_001319865.1 Burkholderia sp. E7m39
GTGTAGCGTTGTCCAGCTTCCGCCCATACGACGCCGCATTGAAGTTATAGGTGAACGTCACGGACACGAACGGCTGATACCCCGCCGACGTATTCACCGGTGTGCCCGAAATCGGCTTCTGCATGCCACCGACCAGCGACACGTCCCACGCCTGCAGCTTCTGCTTGTGATTCAGCTCGCTCTGAAGATCGAGCGTCGTATCATCGATCTGCGCGATGGCCTGCTTCAAGTCGATATGCGGCACCTCCGGTATGGGCTGCGACGCGACTTCGGTTTTAGCCGCGACGTATTGCGCGGCCACCTGGTCGCGCTGCTGCCTGAGCGTCAGCAGGTCGGATAGGGTGCCGTTTCCAGATTGCAAACGCTTGTCAGCGGACATGATCTCTTCGTTCAGGATATCGAGCACATCCTTCAGGTCCGCTACCTGTTGGATCGCCACCTGTCGGTCGATCGACGGCATGCCGTATTTAACGAAACGATCGACATTGAGCGTGCGGCTGTACAACTCGCATTCCAGCTGCGCGGCTCGCGTCGCCGATATGCCCTGCAGGTGCCGCGACAGGCTTTTCGACAAACCGACCACGACCTGCTTGAGCGACGGGTTCGAATCCGATTGCCCGAGGCGGCCAAACCCCTCGACACCCGTATCCAGCGTGCGTTCCGCATCCGCCTGGTCTTGCACATACTGGCAGTACGCCTGCTTCTCGGCATCGGCTGAAGTCTGCGCGTTGGCAGCCTTGATCAATATGCCAAGAAGCAGCAAAGCAAATGCATTCCTGATTTTGAAAGGCATCAATTCGACTATGAAGTTAGGAAGGTGACTCTCTTGCCGGATGATCTACCCAGCACCGCGATTCATTTAGAACAGCAGGGGTTTATATCCAATGAAAACCACCGGCGACTGTTCGGCGGACGTCACTGAAAAGTTCACGCGCGCAAACCTTCCTTTGATATCCGTCTTGAAGAGCGGTTGTCGCGCGTATTCCTCGGCGTCGTACACATGTTCGATGGTGCCGACTCTCCGGCAAGCGATCACCTGCAGATAGCAATCGAATACAGGTGCGCCCAGCGTCGCATTGGTCAGATTGTCGTACTGAACGAAGACGACTGGTACGCTGCGCGTCAACGCGAGGTAGTAAGGCGAGCGCTTCGCGACGCTCAGAACGCGCTCTGCGTTTGCCACGGTTGCGCGCAACTGTTCAACGGATTGCCGTGCAGTTTCGGCATCGACCATCGCCTGCGCAAGCGTCATGCGCAACTGCGCCTCATTCGTCAGCGACTGCAATGCGGTTAGAGAGGATGCCTGGCCGCCGCCCAGCGTCCTGCTCGCCGTGGCTGCAGCTCGCGCCTGTTCTCTCAGCGTAATTTCGCTGATGTGCGAGTCCGTGATGGCGTTCATGACCGACTGCACATTGAGACGCCGCGACATCGCCTGATCTTTGGTGATCAGGCCAGCCGCGAGATCGGCGTCGACGGATGCGAGCATGGGCTTCACACCGGCGGCGGCCTTCTCCGTTTGCATCGCGTCTTTGCGCTTGCGGCCGAGCGCCGGACCGGATGGTCGGCTTCCGTC
>BBSL01000658.1 GCA_001319865.1 Burkholderia sp. E7m39
TCAGTTCACGGCGCTTCAGCTCGGCCCAGAATTCAGCGGGTATCTCGGTCCGGAAGGTCCGCAGGTTGTCTTCGAGCTGCGCGACCGTACGCACTCCCGGGATGTTGGTCGGGATCGCAGGATGACCAAGAACGAATTGCAGTGCAGCGGCTTTGAGCGGCACGGAATAATCCCGGCATACCTGCTCCATCTTGCGCACGCGTTCCAGAATGGCTTCGGGCGCGGGCGCGTAGTTGTATTTGGCACCGGGCACCGCGCCCGTCGCGAGAATCCCGCTGTTATAGCCGCCGCCGAGAATGACCGACACCTGTCTTGCTTCACACAGCGGCAGAAAGCCGTCCAGCGCGTCCTGCTCGAGCAAGGTGTAGCGGCCGGCCAGCAGCAGGCAGTCGAAATCCTGCCTGCGGATCGCTTCGTGCGCGACCTGCCATTCGTTGACACCCAGCCCCACCGCCTTCACCACGCCTTCGTCGCGCAGCTTCAGCAGTGCTTTCGATGCGCCCGCCATCGCCGCTTCGAACATCTCGGGCTGGCGCTCGCCATGCGTGAACACATCGATGTCGTGGATCAACGCAATATCGATGTGCTCCAGCGCCAGACGTTGCAAACTGTCTTCGATCGAACGCATCGTGCCGTCGTAGCTGTAATCGAAAACATTCTCAAACGGCAGCCCGTCGACCCACGGCGCGAAGTCGATGTCGGCGCGCTTGCGCGGCTTGAGCAGGCGCCCAACCTTGGTGGACAGCACGAACTGGTCACGTGGATACCAGCGCAGCCCCTGCCCGCAGCGCGCTTCGCTCAAGCCATGACCGTACATCGGCGCGGTGTCGAAGTAGCGTACGCCCGCGTCCCACGCCGCCTTGATCAAGGCCGCCGACTCTTCTTCGCTAATCGGCCTGAAGATGTTGCCTATCGGCGCGGCGCCGAAGCCCATCACCGTTGTTTCGAGCCCCGAACGCGGCCACTTGCGCTTTGCTACCGGATTCATTTTTCTTCCCTTTCACGAGTGATGTTGCGCGTTTCCTGATCGGCCCATACGCGCCGTCACTTGACCTTCGCCGCAGCCGCGAGCTTGCGCACGCCCTCTTTCGCATCCTCGTTGGAGTTCATGAAATTCGTCACGACGTCGCTGATGGCGCCAGCCGTGACGGGCGACTGAAGCTCGCCAAAGGCGAGCGAAGGCAGGAACCCACCCGTCTTGATCGTCGCCTGCTCGTCCGCGCGTGATTTCTTCGCGCAGCTGTCGAACTTGTCCATCGGCACATCCAGCCTGACGGGAATGGAACCCTTGTAGAGACTGAACTGCTGCTGGAAGTCGACCGACATGATTGTTTTGGCAAGCGCAAGCTGTCCCGGCGTTGCATCCTTTTTGCCGTTCTGCTGGAAGAACACGAATGCATCCGCCGTGTACGTGTAAGCACTCGCCGTACCGGGCGCGGCTGCGCAGATATAGTCGACATCCGCCTTCTTGTTCGCGTTGGCGAACTCGCCCTTGGCCCAGTCACCCATGAACTGCATGCCGCCCGAGCCGGAAATCACCATCGCCGT
>BBSL01000659.1 GCA_001319865.1 Burkholderia sp. E7m39
CCGCAGCGGGGTTTTTTCATGGGCGCCGCACGGTGCCGCAAGCGCGCATCAGATGTCCGCGCGCTGCGGATTGAGCTTGTCGTGACCGGCATACAGACGGTTCAGCGCCGAGATATATGCCTTCGCCGAAGCCGCGACGATATCCGGATCGGTGCCCACGCCATTGACGATGCGCCCCGCCTTCGACAGACGGACGGTCACTTCGCCCTGCGCCTGCGTGCCCGTCGTGATCGCGTTCACCGAGTAAAGCAGCAGTTCCGAGCCGCTGCCCACTTCGGTTTCGATCGCGTTGAGCGTCGCGTCGACGGGACCGTTGCCGTTCGCCTCGCCGATCACTTCCTTGCCCTCGACCGAGAACACGATGCGCGCGTGCGGCCGCTCGCCCGTTTCCGAGTGCTGCGACAGCGACACGAACTTGTAGTGCTCGCGCTCCTGCGCCTCGATCGATTCTTCCGTGACGATCGCGATGATGTCTTCGTCGAAGATTTCGGCCTTGCGGTCAGCGAGTTCCTTGAAACGCTGGAACGCGAGATTCAGTTCGCTTTCGCTGTCGAGCGAGATGCCCAGTTCCTGCAGACGCTGCTTGAACGCGTTGCGGCCGGAGAGCTTGCCGAGCACGATCTTGTTCGCCGTCCAGCCCACGTCTTCGGCGCGCATGATTTCGTAGGTGTCGCGCGCTTTCAGCACGCCGTCCTGGTGGATGCCCGACGCGTGCGCGAACGCGTTCGCGCCGACCACCGCCTTGTTCGGCTGCACGACGAAACCGGTGATCTGCGACACCAGCTTCGAAGCGGGCACGATCTGCGTCGTATCGATGCCGAGATCGAGACCGAAGTAATCCTTGCGCGTGCGCACGGCCATCACGATTTCTTCGAGCGATGTGTTGCCCGCGCGCTCGCCGAGACCGTTGATCGTGCATTCCACCTGACGCGCGCCGCCGATCTGCACGCCCGCCAGCGAATTCGCGACGGCCATGCCCAGGTCGTTATGGCAGTGCACCGAGAACACCGCCTTGTCCGAGTTCGGGATGCGCTCGCGCAGCGTCTTCACGAGGTTGCCGTACAGTTCCGGCACGCCATAGCCGACGGTATCGGCGATGTTGATGGTCGTCGCGCCTTCCGCAATCACGGCTTCGAGCACGCGGCACAGGAAGTCCATGTCCGAGCGGCTGCCGTCTTCCGGCGAGAACTCGACGTCGTTCGTGAACTTGCGCGCGAAACGCACGGCGAGCTTCGCCTGCTCGAACACCTGCTCCGGCGTCATGCGCAGCTTCTTCTCCATATGCAGCGGCGAAGTGGCGATGAACGTGTGGATGCGGAAGTGGTCGGCGGGCTTCAAGGCATCGGCGGCACGCTGGATGTCCTTGTCGTTCGCGCGTGCGAGCGAGCAGATCGTGCTGTCCTTGATCATGCCGGCGATCGTGTGGATCGCATCGAAGTCGCCATTCGAGCTGGCCGCGAAGCCTGCTTCGATCACGTCGACTTTCATCCGCTCGAGCTGCTTGGCGATGCGGATTTTTTCTTCCTTCGTCATCGACGCACCG
>BBSL01000660.1 GCA_001319865.1 Burkholderia sp. E7m39
TTGTGTACGTCACCCATTGAAAGGCCGATGTCAAGGGCGCGCAGACGGCCAGGCGCAGAGTCGCACGGTGCGCCTTTGGATTCAGTGCGCAGGGCCGACCACGCGGGCGGTTCCTCGTCTAGCTGGCTGCAGCGCTGAGCCGCGCCAGTCACCCATCGGGATCTAAGCGAACGCCGATGAATTGGCGCTTCGCTCTTGGCTCTTTCGAGTCCCAGAGAACCATCGGTGCCAGACCTCTGTCCAGGGTCGAGATTCGTGGTTGCCCCGAATGGGGCACCAGGCTTGCATGGCTCAGGGTCTGTGCGTCTCAGCGATCGCTGCGCTACCGAGTGGCGGGAGGGAGCGGCGCAATCAAGTTTGTGGCTTCACACCAACGCACACATCGAGCTCATTCCCTCCAGCCAGTTCTATCCAAAGCATCGTCGGATCTCGAATGCCGTGCCATCTCGCATCATGTAGTACGCCGCGCGGGCGAGCTTGTGGGCAAGAGCCTTCATGGCCAGCGCGGGTAGGCGCTTGGCCTTTTTTCGCTCATAAAATCGCCTGGCTTGCGGACAACTGCGAAGTGCAGCTGCTGCGGCTTCAATGAAAGCCCAGTTCAGGTATCGGTTGCCGTTGCGGGCGTTGCCCTGGCCCTTCCTTTTACCGTTCGAAATACGTTTGCTTTCGACGCATCGGCAATAGGAACTGAATTGGCCAACATTGGCGAATCGCCCGATAGTACCGGTCTCGAGCATGATTGTGGTCGCCAGAACATTACCAATTCCAGGGGCTGTCTTCAGGACCTCGAACTGGGGACGAAGTTTCGCCTCGCGATAAAGGATGTGCTCGAGCGCGGAGATTTCGGTCGTAAGTACCCGCATGACGGAAAGACTCGCGACTAACGCCTGCTCGACATGAGGCGACAAGCCGAGGGCACTCGTAGCGTAACGGTCCAGATTCTGCACTTGCTCGCTCTTCATGCGCAGATTCGCCTGTCGGGCAAGAAGGCTTTCGATACTGAGTATCTGCAGCGTCCGTTGCTGGACCAGTTGCAAGCGCTTGCGGGCAAGGTCGCGTAGCCCTCGTTCCTCACTCGGATAGATATAACCTTCTGGAAGCAGGCCAAGGCGAAAGATATGGGCCAAAAAGACGGCGTCGCGTTCGTCGCCCGCGTACTTGAGGCCTTCATACTGCTTGATGGCAGGCGTGTGGGCGAGATGAACCTCAAAGCCAGCCGCCATCAGTCCATCCACCAGCCAGTACCAGTTGAAAGTCGATTCCACGACTACCCCTTGCAATTCGTCGCGATAAGGTGTCAGGGTTGCCACGATCGTTTGTAGATCATTGGGCAATCGCTTGCAGTAGAGCACCCGGTCTTCGTCGTCGGTCACGGCGACCACGGCGTTGTTCGAGTGCAAATCAATGCCGCTATACTTCATGTCAGCCTCCCAGGGTCTCAGTTGACGAGTGCAGTTCAACTGTAGAGCCCTGCTGAAGCCTTGTCTGCGCTAGTCACAGGTAAGGCTCCAGCAGGAGGCCTTTCAGATGATTA
>BBSL01000661.1 GCA_001319865.1 Burkholderia sp. E7m39
CGTCGCTGTGTACGACGGCTGCGCGGCGGCGCGGGCGCGGCACTGGTAGCCAGAACCCCGATGAGCCGGCGTCTGCAGCAGGTGTTCAGGCGGATTGAATCGCACGCTAACGGTGGCGCAGTTCATGTACGGCGTACGCCGCCGTGAGCACGCCGATCAGGATCGACGCCACCGACAACGACTCATCGAACCGTCCGGCAGCTGCCGACAGCTTCGCATCGCACCAGAGCCCTACGCCTGCTAACGTGACCAGCAGTCCGAACGCGACGCCCCACACCGGTCCCGCCTTGTTTGAATTGAGTTTGTGAGCAAGCTTCATCGTCATTCTCCCGGCAACCAGACTACGCTGGTCAAGGGACGCTTCGCGCCTCGACGGTCAACGTAGCGCCGCGCTGGACCTGCGGGCCGCGCTGGAATGTTCAAACAGCGCGCGGCCTTCATGCTCGAATCATAATACGGTATATACCGTTTTCAAAAAAATAATCTGCTGGTTCGCATGATGGCGACCCGTGACGCTCAAATGCCGATCGTGCCGGTGCGCGACCGTTCAAGCCCTTTTTCTGGGTCTTGATTCACGATCTGGTCGACACTGCGCAGGTCGCGAGCAGCACGGTCGCGCGATCGAGCGTTACCGTGCTGAGCTATCTAGCGACGCTGGCTATTTTCTTCGGCTACTGCTACCCGGTTTCGCTGCTTACGCGCTGGTTGGAGAAGCGGCTAATCGACCGATAGAGCGTCAGCGGCAGCATCGACGACGATTGACGCGCGTTTCATTTGGTCCGGCCATGCTCACCCGTAACTGGGCAAGACGGCCGGAACGGACTGTCGGAACGCTGCGCGACAAGCAGGTTTCGGAATCGATCCCGCCTTTGAAGTCATGATTAGCCGGGTCGCTTTTGGTGTAGGCGAACGAACAAACACAAGAGCTATTCCCCCCCTATTCCCCCACTATTCCCCCAGATAGGCCGCCCGCACCTTCGGATCATCCAGCATGTGCTTGGCGTCGCCCGACATCGTGATCATGCCCGAGTCCATCACATAGCCGCGATCCGCGGCCTGCAGCGCCAGCCGGGCATTCTGCTCGACCAGCATCACCGTGATACCTTCCTTCGAAACCTCGCGCACCACTTCGAAGATCTTCTCGACCATGATCGGCGACAGACCCATCGACGGCTCGTCGAGCAACAGCAGCTTCGGCTTAGAGATGACAGCACGCGCCATCGCCAGCATCTGCTGCTCGCCGCCCGAGAGCGTGCCCGCCAGCTGCGTCGCGCGTTCCTTCAGGCGCGGAAAGAAGCCGAACATCCGCTCGACGTCCTTCTTGATGCCGTCCGTATCGCTGCGCAGATACGCGCCCATCTGCATGTTCTCGACAATCGACATGCGCGCGAAGATGCCCCGCCCTTCCGGCACCATCGCGAGGCCGCGCTTCAGAAGCTCATGCGGCGGCACGCCCCTGATCGACTGGCCCATGTATTCGATGTCGCCGGCCGAATAGGGCTTCAGG
>BBSL01000662.1 GCA_001319865.1 Burkholderia sp. E7m39
TGGCCAAGCCGGAATGCGCGAGGCGTCACACCGGTATATCGACGAAACACGTCGGTGAAATGCTGCTGGGTCTTGAACCCCGCGAGCGCGCCAACCTCAATCAGAGGAATCGTCTGCTCGCACAACATCGTCCTGGCAAACTTCACTCGTTCGAGTGTCACATACAAATGGAGCGGGTTACCTGTCGATTTTTTGAAAGCGCGCGCAAAGTTCGACGCACTCATATGCACCAGCACTGCGAGTTGCTCGACCAAAATGATTTCGGCTATGTGCTCTTGAACGAAGACGTGAATGCGAGTCAGCATTTGACGCGTAAGTGGCATGCCCGGCTGTTCCACGCCAGCACAGTGCCCGTAGCGCAAGGCGATGTGCACCGAGATGACATCGGCAAAAGCGTCGGCCCAGGCGGCGTCGATGAGATCCGCGCTATGCAAAGCACTCAGTGTATCCACGGCCTCGCGCAGGAACGGGTCCCAGGAGCAGACCATTTCGGCAGACGCTAAACGCCTCCTGCCAGACCAGCCCGGGTTCGCCTGATTCGAGTGCAATAACCCATCCGTTGCGATCGCCACCAGCGATCGTGGCCAACGTCGCCCTGTGCGGAACAATTGCGGTAAATGGTGAACTTATCGCCATGGAACGACTCGTTCCGAGGTCGTCGCGGCCCGTGGCATGCACGACAATGGAACCAGTCGGTACAACAAGCTGAAATCCAGGCATCAAGGGCACCCCGCTGTCGGTAAAAGCGACGTCCATGGGTTGGCAGCGTAATCCGTGATCCGAGGTTGTAGTATCGTTCATGATAAAAAGGGTCCCTAATCGACGAGACTGAAGGCTGAGATCAAGCTCCAGGCTGATCAAGTTCCAGGCTGCTTAAGGGGGATTCGTCCTATGGGCACTGCTTCAAAGATCAGAGCAAGACGCGCCCCCCAATCTGGGCAGCAACTCGCGCGAGCGGTCGAGCGTCGGGATATGCTCCGCAAAGCGTGCGACATACGTGGGGTAATTTGGTAAAGGCCGGTGCAGCAAAGCCTCTTGCGATCGGGGGGCGCGTTGCGCAGATGATGTGAATTTCGTGGTCAAATTGCTCGAGGCGATCGAAACCTCCATCTATGGCAAGCCAATTGGCGTCAAGACGCTGGGCCTCATTACGCTCGGCTCCTGATCGAGCCGGACGATACAACCCATCAGCACTGCCGCGCCGATGCGCAACAGGCCACAAAGGCCCGATCCTCCGCAGGACAGCCGGTATGATCTCTAAAGCGGGTGTCCGCAGCTGATGAGCTGCTGCCGGTTGCACCCGGGACACGAGCGCTTCGAGCGCGACCCTTTTCGCGCGACAATCGGTATGCGAGACGCGCGACAAACAAGTTGAGAATGTCGTGCGGACATTGTTAAACGATGTCGATTTTGTCGTCTTCGAGTGACGCTGCTGAGCGACTGTACGACTCTGATACCTGCCATTGCCTCTCTGACAGCTCGACCGGCAGAAACGGGTCGAC
>BBSL01000663.1 GCA_001319865.1 Burkholderia sp. E7m39
TCTTCGGGTTCGAAGTGTTGTAGAACTTTCAACGGCAGGCCCGGCTGCAATGACAGATCGCGTTGCGCGCCGATCCGCCAACGGCGTTTGCCATGTACCTGCAACAGGAAGACATCGTAAGAGTCGAAATGAGGACCGACGCCGCCGCCATCTGTCGCATACGAGATCATCAGGTCGTCGAGGCGCGCGTCGGGCACAAAGCGAAAGCGGTCAAGTAGTGCGCGCGCGCTGTCGTTATGCAGGTCGACGCCCTGGACGAGCAGCGTCCACGCGCGTTGTCTGACGGACGGCAACTCGTCTGCAGCAAACGGGCCACGTTCGAGTTGCCATTTGTTGCGAAAGTGTGTGATGAGGCGCGATTCGACTTCGTCCTTGTCGGCCAGCTCGAAGAGTTCGTCGCGAGTGAGCGGCGCGGCAATGTCCGGGATCGCCTGACGGATCAGGAGCGGCTTTTTTTGCCAGTAACGCCGCATGAATTGCGACGGCGTCAGGTTGCCTAACAGGGGCGAGGATTGATCGGGCGATGGCGCGCGAGAGGCGGAAACGGAAGTCCTGGAAGGACGCGCTGACGCTTTGCCAGCGGGGTAGTCAGGGGGCCGCACGGGCATCGTATAATGTGAGTCGTAATCTGGAGAATCGAATGAAAATCGCAAAGAACACCGTCGTATCGGTCGCTTACAAGCTGTCGGATGCGCAAGGCAATCTGATCGAGGAAAGCGACGAGCCGATGGTTTATCTGCACGGCGGCTATGATGGCACGTTCCCCAAGATCGAGGAAGAGCTTGACGGCCATGAGCCCGGCTTCGAAACCCAGATCCAGCTGGAGCCGCAGGACGCGTTCGGCGAGTATGATCCCGAGCTCGTGAAGATCGAGCCGCGTAGCCGTTTTCCCGAACCGCTCGAAGTCGGCATGCAGTTCGAAGGCACGCCGGAAGAAGGCGACGAAGACCTCGATTCGCTGATCTACACGGTCACCGACGTCGCCGAAGACAAGGTCGTGCTCGACGGCAATCACCCGCTGGCGGGCATGGCGCTGCGCTTCAATCTGACGGTTCAGGACGTGCGCGAAGCGACCGACGACGAGATCCAGCACGAGCACGCGCATGGCGCCAGCGGCCTCGAAATCGTCGATGAAGACGATGACGAAGACGGCGCCGACGACGCCGAACCGTCACGTCCGACGCTGCATTGAAGTCGACCGCATCGCGCCCGGCCAGATAGCCGACGGCGCGGCACCAACCGAAACGGGCGCCCAGGCGCCCGTTGTCGTATCTGGCGGGCGTTAGTGGAACATTGCTCCGTTGCCCGCATTTGCGCCGCTGCTGGCCGCGCCGCCGGAATCGGGCGCCGGCGAGCGAGGCGGCTCGGGCAGGATCGGCGGCAATTCCGATGCGGGCGCGGAATCGGGCACGGTCGGCATCGGTGGGGGCGTGGGCGGCGATGCGTCGATGTGCGGCGACAGTGTCGGCGCGGCGGGCAATGGCAAATTCTTCGGCACGTC
>BBSL01000664.1 GCA_001319865.1 Burkholderia sp. E7m39
TGAACACGGCAGGCGGCGCATCGTGGGTGTCGCTGCACCATGGCGGCGGCGTCGGCATGGGCTTCTCGCAGCACTCGGGCGTCGTGATCGTCGCCGATGGTTCGGACGCCGCGCACGAGCGCCTCGGCCGCGTGCTGTTCAATGATCCCGCGACGGGCGTGATGCGTCACGCGGATGCCGGTTACGAACTCGCGCAAAGCACAGCGCGCGAAGCCGGTCTCAAGCTGCCGATGCTGGGCCGCTGAACGTGACGACGAACGTCATCAAGACGAACGTCATTCGCGCCGCGGACCTCGTGGCGTCGCCGTGGAAAAACGGCGGCGGCGTCACACGCGAAGTCGCGGCGTTCCCCGAGGGCGCGGCGCTCGATGCGTTCGTGTGGCGCGTGAGCGTCGCCGACGTGGCGGCGGCGGGGCCGTTCTCGCGCTTCGCGGGCATCGACCGCACGCTCGTGCTGCTGTCGGGCGCGGGCATGCTGCTCGACGAAACGAACGGCGACAAGCCGGTCACGCACGCGCTGCGCGAGCCGCTCGACATCGCGCGCTTCGAAGGCGAGACGGCGATCGACGCGCGGCTCGTCGATGGCCCGACGCGCGACTTCAACCTGATGGTGCGGCGTGGCGCGGCAACGGGCGACGTCGCGGTTCTGCGCAACACAATGCGCGCGCAACTCGATGCGGATGTGGTGCTGCTGTTCTGCGCGCAAGGTTCGCTCGTGCTCACGCTGGCCGACCAGCAAGCGGTCACGCTCGCCACCAACGACACGCTGCGCATCGACAACGCAAGCGTGCTTGCTTGCGAGACCAAAGGGGAAGCGCGTTGCTCGCCATCAGCATCCGCTATATCGACACATCGCGAGCCTGAGCGCTTGCACACCTCACAGACAGCCCTGCCATGAAGCAAACCGTCTGGAATCATCTGAAGCTCTGTGCGCAGGGCGACCCCAATCAAACGATCGACGATGCCGCGATTGCCGTCGAGAACGGCCGCATCGCGTGGCTCGGTGCCGCGCGCGGTCTGCCCGCGCAATACGCGGCGTGGCCGCGCGAAGACCTGAACGGCGCGTGGGTCACGCCGGGGCTCGTCGATTGCCATACGCATCTCGTGTACGGCGGACAGCGCGCCGACGAGTTCGCGCAGCGCCTTGCCGGCGTCAGCTACGAACAGATCGCGAAGCAGGGCGGCGGGATTGTGTCGACGGTGCGCGCCACGCGTGCCGCCGACGACGCGTCGCTATTCACGCAATCGGCCGCGCGTCTCGAAGCGATGCTCGCTGACGGCGTGACGGCCATCGAAATCAAATCGGGCTACGGCCTCGACGTGGAAAGCGAGCGCAAGATGCTGCGCGTCGCGCGGCAACTCGGCGAGCGCTATCCCGTGACGGTTTATACGACGTTTCTCGGCGCGCACGCATTGCCGCCCGAATTCGCAGGCCGCGCCGACGACTACATCGACCAAGTGTGTGAACGCATGCTGCCCGTGCTCGCCGAT
>BBSL01000665.1 GCA_001319865.1 Burkholderia sp. E7m39
CCTAACACGCTACAAGGGCTCCCCGTTGAGTACAAGCTCAACGAAGTTCGCTATTGATACGTACTGCAATGCCGCGCCGGTGCGTGTGAGAAGGTGAAGGACTGCAGTTCTACAACCGGTCATGTTGGGCTCATGGCCCGGACCCTGATGAAAGACGCGCGCGGAGGCCTCATTCTCTAGCCGGGAATGGATATCCCCGCCGTGTTAGTCAGGTACGCCCCGCGCGGGTCCAACCCGCTTCACATCACCGCTGGCAGTGCAAAGTGATCGTTTCTATGTGCTCGTGATGTTCGTGCCCGTGTCCAGTTGCCGGTTAATCGATAGACCCGAATCGAACTCAGTCTGCAATTGGTTCGAGCTTGAAGTCATGGCCATATTTCAGCATGGCCCACGCCAATCTCGCGTTCTTTGCGGCGATCGCGATGGCCGCCCGCCAGTAGCCCCGTCGCTCGATCAGGGTTCGAGCCCACCGGCTGAAGCGATCCTGTTTCTCGCCGAGATTGGCAATAACGGCGCGCGCACCGTTGACCAGCAGGCCGCGCAGATAGGCGTCGCCCGCCTTCGTGATGCTGCCCAGCCGGGCCTTGCCGCCACTGCTGTATTGACCGGGCGTGAGTCCGATCCAGGCGGCCACCTGCCGGCCGTTTCTGAAGTCGTGCCCGGCACCGATACTGGCGAGCAACGCACTGGCCGTGGTTGGGCCGATGCCGCGCAACTGCATCAGCCTCTTGCTGCGCGCATCCTCACGCGCGATCTCGGCTATCGCACGGTCGTATTCGAGCAGGCGTTCTTCAAGTTTGCCGGCATGCTCAAGCAGATCGCTGATGCTGCGCTTCGCCCAGCCAGGCAATGTGTCCAGATGTTCCGTGATGTGCCGGCGCAGCTTCTCCGGGCTCTGAGGCAGCACCACGCCGAATTCCGAGAGCAGGCCTCGCAACCGGTTGTAGGTTGCGGTCCGCTCTTCAACAAAACCTTGTCGTGTCCGATGCAGGCAAAGCGTTGCCTGCTGGTGTTCGTCCTTCAGTGGCACAAAACGCATGCTTGGGCGCGTCACCGCTTCGCAGATCGCAGCAGCATCCGCCGCGTCGTTCTTGCCGCGCTTGCCGGACATGCGATAAGGCGCCACAAGGTTGGGCGCCATGAGCTTGACCGTATGGCCGTACTGCTGGAACAGGCGTGCCCAGTGATGCGCACCGGAGCAGGCCTCCATGCCGATGATGCACGGCGGCAACTGCGCAATCAACATCGCCAACTGATCGCGCGGAACACGTGGCTTGACCAGCATCGCTTTGCCGGCCTCATTCACGCCGTGAACGGCGAAAACATTCTTGGCAAGATCGATTCCGATAGTGACAATAGGCATGGACTTCCCCTCTCGCTGGTGTCGATGAACGTTCGCAACTTCATCTTGGCACATTGATGCCGACTCGCGGCTTCCGCCGCAGCCTCGGGACGGGGAAGTCCCTTTCATTCTCTAAA
>BBSL01000666.1 GCA_001319865.1 Burkholderia sp. E7m39
CGCCCGCCCGTATAGTCCGCCCCGCACGAGTCCGCCAGCGACGAAGTGCGCGGCGCCGCCGCCATGTTCCGTTCCTCGCTTGCCGTTCTCGCGCGCCGAGCGGCCGAATTCCGAGTAAGTGACGATGAGCGTATCGCGCCATCGGCCGCGTCGCTCGAGTTCGACTCGCAGGGTAGCGCAACCCTCGGCGAGTTGAGCGAGCAAGGCCGCGTGGCGCGCGGGCTGATTGCCGTGCGTGTCGAAGCCGTCGAGCGTCAGGCGGATCGCTCCGTGGCCATCAGTCAGCGAAGGATCGACAGCCGTGCGTAGCGCGGTATCGATCGACGCGCGAAAAGTCGGTGCTTCGATGCGCGACAAGCCGGCCGCATTGGACGCAACGCGCGATACGGAATCATCGTCGGAGTAATCGGCGATGGCGTCGTCGGGATCATCGACATGCATCCACGAATCGGCGGTTGCGCGCTCGGGCGTCGATCGCACGAACGGCCCTGCTTCCACGCAGCCGAAGGACGCCGTCGCGACGTTTCGCCCTCTTCGCGCGCACTGATCGAGCGCACGTGTCAGCCAGCCGTCGCGTCGATACACATCGGCACGCGACGCGGTATCCCAGATCTGTCTCGACCGGAAATGCGACGTATCGTCCTGCACGGAACCCACGCCCTGCACGATCGCCAGTTGTCCATCGCGCCACAACGGCAGCAAAGCGTTCAGCGAAGGATGCAGCGCCGTGCATGCGTCGAGCGCAAGCACGCGATTGCGCGGAATCGCGATCTGCTCGCGCAACGCATAGTAAGTGGAATCGGCATAGGGGATGACGGTGTTCAGCCCGTCGTTGCCGCCTTTCAGTTCGATCAGGAAGAGGAGCTTGCCGGAATCGTCGGCCGTTGCGCCCGCATCCAGTTTCGACGCGAGGCCGCCATTCGCAAGCTCGGCACCGAACGCGCGCGGCATCGCTAGCGAAGCGCCCGCTGCCGCTGCCATTGAGAGAAACTCGCGTCGCTTCATTTGCGCCTCACTGGATCAATACACGTTCGCCGGCGAGGACGGCCGGCGAACTGCTCTCACCCGGCGTCAGCGTTTGTACAGTTCGCGTACGGCGTCTTCGATATGCTGCCGCAACAGACGGCGCTCTTCGGGCGTCATGTGTCCGTCGCGACGACGCTGGTCCAGATCGGGCGGCACGGCAGTGGTGCGCATGATCGCGTCGGATGCGGGGCGATCCGCGTTGGGATTGTGAGGCTGGCGGCCCGAGCGCGTATGCGGACGCTGGGGCGGGCGCGTGTCGGCGTTGTTGCGTTCCGTCGAGGGATCGGCATGGGCGGAGATCGGGCTCAGCGCGCTCGCAAATACGATCGCCACTGCTACGGCGATCACGCTCAGGCGCATGTTCGGCCAGACCCCTCCCTTCATCTTGTTCCCTTCGTGGCGCGACAACCGGCAACCTCAGATACGTGTAATGACTCCGG
>BBSL01000667.1 GCA_001319865.1 Burkholderia sp. E7m39
CTCCCGGCGTGAAAGGGAGCGATCATGGAAAAGCAGATCTCTACGTCATATCGTGGGTACACGATCGACGTCTTAATCAGACCCAGCGAATCAGATTGGAAGGAGGGTCGTCTGCGGTATGCAGCTTCGTGGGTGATCGTTCCACCAGAAGGTTTGGCGAGACCGGTCGAAAGCGTGACGGAGCCATCCAGATTCCTGACGCGTGATGCTGCATTGACGTATGCCCAGCACACAGCAAGTAAATTCATCGACGACTGCTTCACGCCGGCCCCGGCGAATAGGCGGCAGTATTGAACCCATCCTGTTCCCCGGCGCATTGCGCGCGGAGGCGCTCATGTTTCGAGTGATCCCATATCGCGGCTTCGACATCCACGTAACGTTGACGCCAGTTGAGCGCGACCTTTACAGCGTCACTTTCCAGATAAAGGGGCACAACATCAGCGCTGACAATCTGGACGGTGCGCTCATCAAGGTTCGCCATGGTCCTTTCACGGAACGTTGGGCTTATCTGGTCGCGGAAATTGCCGGGCAAGCTGCAGTCGACGTCCTGACGGGGCCGCAAGGTGACTGAGCAGTAGCACTTGTGTTCGCCACCCCTCCGACTTCCTTGGTGGGTTTCTGATGAATCGCTCGCAACCTGCCACGCAACTTTCTGCAGCCCGTTTGTGTTTGCTTCAACAATGGGCATGCGTAATACGCTGTACATATACCTCGTCCTTCAATCGACATGGATCAGGAGCCATCATGGAAAGTCAATCCTGCTTGCCGTATCGCGGATTCACGATTGACGTCAGAGTCAAACGGTCGCTGACACCAGCTGGCTTACGCGGCCGGTATTCTGTTTCGTGGATAGTCCTTGGCTCGGCGCCTTTGTCGACCGCAGTGGCGAGCCTTCCTGAAAACGTCACCTTCCTCTCGACAGAGGCCGCGTTTCTATATGCAGAGCGGCAAGCACATCGATTTATCGACAGGCACTCCAACGATCCGGCCGATGACACGGTGGCAATGCAGGTTTGACGGCTTCTCGCACTCATGTCGCAACGTCTGACGTCGCAATCACTTGCTTCCTGGCGACGGTGGCGTGCGCCTAAGGAAGCGGCGTTCGGAGATACGAGGGAGGGCCGGCTTCTCAAAGTCGGCCGAAGCGATCAGGGCTTTCCACAATCCTCGCTAAGGCTCGTCAGGACGTCGGCGTACCATGCACAGTTCAAGCCGAGGCTTTCGTCGACCTGCAAATCACGTGTGCCCATGTCAAACGCGGTCGAATGAACGCCAAGAAGCCCCCAGGAAAGCTCGTCCGGCTGCACGCTCGTGCTCATCGAAGAGCGGTGGATGACCACGGGCGCACCACTTGTCCCTCGATGTGTCCGTGCATCGGTGATGAAACATCCTTTACCCTGGAAACGCAGGCCGAAGGTGGACGCGACGACGCCGTGCCTTACCACCGGTAAGTGATGCAA
>BBSL01000668.1 GCA_001319865.1 Burkholderia sp. E7m39
ACCTGCTTTTTCGCGCTTTCTCACTGTTCCACCTATGACAACACCCACGGCGCCCGGCGCGTCCGTGGGTGTTGCTTTTTTGCGGGAACCGTCTACGCGCTGCGGGCGGGTCGGGGCGCCGCTGCGCGTCAGTCGCTGATGCCGGCGGGGCGCGCGCCGTTGCGCGCGTGTTCGCGCGCGTGCGGCTCGCGATGCACGAGACACGCGAGCCCGAGCGCGATCAGCAGCAGGCACGCTGAGATCAGCGTCGACGACTTGAGGCCGCTCACCACGTGCGCCGCGCCCGCGCCGCCGACTGCATCGGATGCGCTCGCGAGCGCGCCGAAGGCTGCAACGCCGATCGCGCCACCCGCCTGCCGCGCGGTGTTGAGAACCGCCGACGCCGTGCCCGAGCGCTGCCTGTCGACGGATGCGAGTACGGCCGTCGTCATCGCCGGGACCGCGAGGCCCATGCCGGATGGAATCAGCAGGAACGGTATCAGCAAGGTCCATAGCGGCGAGGCGGCCTCGGCGAAGTGCAGCATCCCATAGCCGAGCGCGGCCGTGATCGCGCCCGCGATCATCGGCACGCGCGCGCCGAAGCGGCCGACCACCCAGCCGCTCGCGACGTTCGACACGAGAAATCCGCCCGTCAGCGGCAGGAACGCGAGACCCGCCTGCAGCGGCGTCTCGCCGCGCGCATGCTGCAAATAAAGGCTCAGCACGAACACGACGCCGTAGTAAGTCAGATTCACGCAGAGGCCGAATAGCACGGCCGCGCTGAACGTGCGATTGGCGAAGAACGCGAGCGGCAGCATCGGCGTGTCGACGCGCCGTTGCGTCACGACGAATGCGAGCGCCGCGAGCAGCGCGAGCACGAAGCCGCCGCCGACGAGGGGATGCATCAGCCCGAGCGGCCGCCATTCGATCACGGCGCCGGTGAATGCCGTCAGCGCAACAATCGCGAACAGCTGGC
Organism: Burkholderia sp. E7m39; assembly: GCA_001319865.1. GTDB lineage: Bacteria > Pseudomonadota > Gammaproteobacteria > Burkholderiales > Burkholderiaceae > Paraburkholderia > Paraburkholderia bengalensis. The sequence goes on from BBSL01000668.1 coordinate 956, forward strand.
CTGCCGGGTCGATGCCGCGCGTGTCGGTGGTTGGCCGCGCCGGATAGGGCGAAAGTCCGGCGGAAAAAGTGGAAGAAGCGCGCGACGTCGAAGAAGCCGAAGAAGCGGAAGCGCCCGAAAGCGCGGCGCCGGGCACACGCGGCACCCACGCAAAAGTCGCGACGAGTCCCAGTGCGCAGATCGGCAGATTCACGAGAAAGATCGCGCGCCAGCCGAACGCGGCAATCAGCAGTCCGCCTATCACCGGTCCCGCTGCGATCGCGATGGCGCCCGCCGCCGTCCAGAGCCCGACCGCGCGGGCGCGCAATGTCGGATCATGGCCGCACGCCTGATTCAGCAGCGCGAGCGAGTTGGGCAGCATCGCCGCCGCGCCGACGCCTTGCACGGCGCGCGCGGCGACCAGGGTCGCGGCGTCGGACGCAAGCCCGCAGGCGAGCGAGGCCGCCGCGAACAGCGCAATGCCGCCCGCGAACATCCGGCGCGCCTCAAAGCGATCGCCG
>BBSL01000669.1 GCA_001319865.1 Burkholderia sp. E7m39
CGGTAATGCCGTTCAGTTAAGCCTGAACGGCATTTTTGTTTGTGCAGCAAGAAGTGGTTGTAAACGGCACGCCAAGCTGTTAACTTGGCGGCGCGATGCTCTCCAGCCACCTGACTTTTCTGCTTGAAGCGCAGCAGCCGGCCGATCTGAGTCGGCTGGCCGAGCATCTGCCGTATGAGTGGATCGAGCGTGCCGTTCAGGCCGCAGGGGTAGCAAGCATCCGGCGCCGACGGCTGCCGGCGGAACAAGTGGTCTGGCTCGTGATCGCCCTGGCGATGTACCGACACTGGTCGATCAGCGAGGTCCTGGATAACCTGGATTTGGCGCTGCCTGACCACACGGCGCCGTTTGTGAGCAAGAGCGCGGTCGCGCAGGCGCGCCAGCGCATTGGCGAGGCGCCGCTCGCATGGCTGTTTGAACGAACGGCACGCGCCTGGAGCACGCAGGACGCGGCGCACCACGGGTTCAAAGGATTGAGTTTGTGGGCGATGGATGGCACCACGCTGCGCGTCCCCGACAGCCCCGCCAACCGTGAGCACTTTGGCGCGCAACGCTATGCCGGTGGCAAGGTGGCCAGCTATCCGCAGGTCCGGGCGGTCACGCTGACGGCCATTCCGACGCATCTGGTTGCCGACATTAACTTTGGCTGCTACGACACCAACGAAATGGTGTACGCGAAAAGCCTGCTGCCGCAGGTGCCGGACGATTCGCTCACGGTGTTTGACAAGGGGTTTCTGGCCGCTGAGATCCTGTGCGGCCTGACGATGAACGGCCGGAATCGCCACTTTCTGATTCCGGCCAAGTCCAATACTCGCTGGGATGTCATTGCGGGCACCGCCGAGGACGCAACGGTGCGTATGCGCGTGTCCGCGCCGGCGCGCAAGAAGTGTCCAGCGCTGCCTGAGTTCTGGCAGGCACGGGCGATCCGCGTCATTGATGCGCACGGGCGCGAACGCGTGCTGCTGACCTCATTGAGCGATCGCCGACGCTTCAAGCCGGCCGATATCGTCGCCTGCTACGAGCGCCGCTGGCAAATTGAAACCAGCTACCGTGAACTCAAACAGTCAATGCTGGGGATGGAGCTGACCCTGCGCAGCCGCACGGTCGAAGGGGTGTATCAGGAAATCTGGGGGGCTTTAATTGCCTACAACCTGATTCGTCGCGAAATCGCCAATGCCGCCTTCGAAGCCAAGCTCGCACCGACGGATATCAGCTTTGTGCGTGCCGTCCACACCATCCAGCACGAGATGATGTGGGCCGCCGTTACTCCGGCCTTTGCCAAGCTGCCCGCATGCCTTCAGCGACTGCGGGAACGTCTAAAGGCGTTGCCCATTGAAAAACGACCCGGCCGCGCATGCGACCGGGTCGTCAAATCTCGCCCTCAACGCTATACCGTTCGATACCTGAAAAAGGACCTTAACTGAACGGCATTACC
>BBSL01000670.1 GCA_001319865.1 Burkholderia sp. E7m39
AAACACATCGACCCGCGTCTGGACCCGACCCGCACGATCCGCGCCCCGCGCGGCAGCGAAAAAACCTGCAAGACCTGGATCGCGGAAGCCGCGTACCGGATGATCCAGAACAATCTGGACCCGGAAGTGGCCGAGCATCCGCATGCGCTCGTCGTGTATGGCGGCATCGGGCGTGCGGCGCGCAACTGGGATTGCTTCGACCAGATTCTCGCGTCGCTGAAGGATCTCGAAGAGAACGAGACGCTGCTGATCCAATCGGGCAAGCCCGTCGGCGTGTTTCGCACGCATGCGGATGCGCCGCGCGTGCTGCTCGCGAACTCGAACCTCGTGCCGCACTGGGCGAACTGGGATCACTTCCACGAACTCGACCGCAAGGGCCTGATGATGTACGGCCAGATGACGGCGGGCAGCTGGATCTACATCGGCAGCCAGGGCATCGTGCAGGGCACGTATGAGACGTTCTTCTCGGTGGCGAACCAGCATTTCAACGGCAATCCGAAGGGCCGCTGGATTCTGACGGGCGGCTTGGGCGGCATGGGCGGCGCGCAGCCGCTCGCGGCGACGATGGCGGGCTTCTCGATGATCGCCGTCGAATGCGACGAGACGCGCATCGACTTCCGTTTGAAGACGCGCTACGTCGATAAAAAAGCAAAGACGCTCGACGAAGCGCTCGCGATGATCGACGAAGCGAAGAAGACGGGCAATCCCGTTTCCGTGGGCCTGCTCGGCAATGCCGCCGACGTGTTCGCCGAACTCGTTGCGCGCAACATCACGCCCGACTGCGTGACGGACCAGACGAGCGCGCACGATCCGATTCACGGTTATCTGCCGCAAGGCTGGAACATCGAAGACTGGCGCGAGCGCATGAAGACGGACCCGCAGAGCATCGTGACGCCCGCGAAGCAGTCGATGGCCAAGCAGGTGCAGGCGATGCTCACGCTGCAGGAACGCGGCGCGGCCACGCTCGACTACGGCAACAACATCCGTCAGATGGCGCTCGAAATGGGCGTGCAGAACGCGTTCGATTTCCCCGGCTTCGTGCCCGCGTATATCCGGCCGCTCTTCTGCGAAGGCAAGGGTCCGTTCCGCTGGGTCGCGCTGTCGGGCGACCCCGAAGACATCTACAAGACGGACCAGAAGGTCAAGGAACTGATCCCCGATGATCCGCACCTGCACAACTGGCTCGACATGGCGCGCGAGCGCATCGCGTTTCAGGGCTTGCCGGCGCGTATCTGCTGGGTCGGCGTGAAGGATCGTTATCGTCTCGGCCAGGCGTTCAACGAAATGGTCAAGAACGGCGAACTGAAGGCACCGATCGTGATCGGCCGCGATCACCTGGATACGGGTTCGGTCGCGAGCCCGAACCGCGAAACGGAATCGATGAAGGACGGCTCGGACGCCGTCAGCGACTGGCCGCTGCTCAACGCACTGC
>BBSL01000671.1 GCA_001319865.1 Burkholderia sp. E7m39
CATGCAGTCGCCCGAAGGCCGCGCGGTACTGCTCCATGCGCTCGCGCATATCGAGTTCAACGCGATCAATCTTGCGCTCGACGCCGTCTGGCGTTTCTGCGGCATGCCCGAAGCGTTCTATGTCGACTGGCTGAAGGTGGCGTCGGAGGAGGCGCATCATTTTTCGCTGCTGTCGGCGCGTCTGGCGGAATTCGGCCACGCATACGGCGACTTCCCGGCGCACGACGGCTTGTGGGACATGTGCGAGCGCACGCGCGGCGACGTTCTCGCGCGCATGGCGCTCGTGCCGCGCACGCTCGAGGCGCGCGGCCTCGACGCGTCGCCGCCGATTCGCGCGCGTTTGCAGCAGGCGGGCGACCACGCGTCGGCAGCCATTCTGGACGTCATCCTGCGCGACGAAATAGGCCATGTGCTGATCGGCAATCGCTGGTTCCGGCATCTGTGCGACGAGGCGGGCGTCGACGCGCACCCGACCTATCTGCGCCTCGCCGACGAATATCGCGCCCCGAAGCTGCGCGGGCCCTTCAACTTCGAAGCGCGCCGCGACGCGGGTTTCGAGGAAGAGGAACTGGCGGCGCTGGCGGGTCTCGACGCGCAACCGCCGTCGCGCGACGGCGGTTGAGGGCGCGCGAACCCGTCACAAGCCGTCGCGCCGCTATATCGATATAATCGAACGACCATTCGTTTTCGAGCCCCGTCATGGACCGTTCTCCCCGTCTCTCCGTTTCCGAATTCCTGACCGTGCGCGGCGTGCGCCTGCATGTGCGCCGCTGGGGCAAGGCCGACGCGCCGATGCTCTTCATGTTGCACGGCTGGATGGATGTGGCCGCTTCGTTCCAGTTCGTGGTCGATGCGCTCGCGGGCGACTGGCAGGTGATCGCGCCCGATGCGCGCGGCTTCGGCCTGTCCGACTGGCCCGTCGAAGAGCGGGGCGGCGGCCACTACTGGTTTCAGGACTATCTGGCCGACCTCGACGCGCTGCTGGACCGTTACGCGCCGACGGGCGAGGTGAATCTCGTCGGGCACAGCATGGGCGCGAACATCGCCTGCCTGTACGCGGGTGTGCGGCCGGAGCGGGTGCGGCGCGTCGTCGATCTGGAGGGGTTCGGCCTTGCACCGTCGAAGCCCGCGCAATTGCCGCGGCGGATCGCGTCGTGGCTGGACGAGCTGCGCGCGCCGCCGTCGCTGCGTCCTTACGCGACGCTCGACGACGTCGCCGCGCGCCTCATCAAGACCAACGCGCGGCTCGAGCCGCAGCGCGCGCGCTTTCTTGCCGAGCACTGGTCGAAGCCGGACGGCGAGGGCGGGTACGTGCTGCTTGCCGACCCCGCGCACAAGATTCGCGGGCCGCTGCTGTACCGGCTCGACGAAATCATGGCCGTATGGGCGAACGTGCGGGCCAAGGTGCTGCACGTCGAAGCCT
>BBSL01000672.1 GCA_001319865.1 Burkholderia sp. E7m39
AGGCGAAGGATATCAGCGTCGCCAACATCACGGTTCGCGCACGCAGCGGCGCCGTGACGCTCCAAGGCTCGGTGCCGGAGCAGCCGCAAGTCGACAAGGCCACGCAAGTCGCACAAGGCGTGCAAGGCGTGACGTCGGTGAAGAACGCACTGACGATCCGCCCGGTCGGCCAGTAAGCCCGACGCAGCAAACGCCTGCCGCCGCCCGCACGCGGGCGTGCTGGCTTCGCAACGCACCGCTCTTCGTCATGAAGAGCGGTGTTTTTCTTTGCGCGGCGCGCCGACGATCGCTGCGCGCGACCCTGTCACACCGCGAACCCCTCCGGCTGGTTTAATCTCGGGACTGTGCGCACTGCCCGCGTCGCGCGGCGCGGGCGTCCTCCCGAACAACAACAAAGGCACGGAAGACATGGCATCGACTTCGCCCGTACTGCCCCGCTGGACGATCGCAGCGCCCATCATCGCGTGGATCGTGCTCGGCGCCTCCTATGCGCTGCCCGGCAACGGCCTGTTGACGGCGCTCGCCGCCGTCGCGCTGGCGGGTTCGGTGTTCGCCGGCGTGCATCATGCCGAAGTGGTCGCGCACCGGGTCGGCGAGCCGTTCGGCACGCTGCTGCTCGCCGTGGCCGTGACGGTGATCGAGGTGGCCCTGATCGTCTCGGTGATGCTGTCGGCGGGCGCCGAAAAAGCAGGACTGGCGCGCGACACCGTGTTCGCCGCCGTGATGATCGTGTGCAACGGCATCGTCGGGATCTGCCTGCTGGCGGGCGGCTTGCGCCATCGCGAGCAGGGCTTCCAGATTCGCGGCGCGAGCGCGGCGCTGGCAGTGCTCGCGTCGCTGTCGGTGCTGTCGCTCGTGATGCCCAATTACACCAGCGTCGCGCTCGGACCCGCCCTGAGCGACAAGCAGCTGGCGTTCGCAGGCGTGTCGTCGCTGGTGCTGTACTGCGTGTTCGTGTTCGTGCAGACGGTGCGGCACCGCGACTATTTCCTCGTCGATTCCGCCCATGGCGCCGTCGACGACGACGCGCACGCCGCGCCGCCGAGCCTTGGCGTGGCGGCGGCGAGCGGCGTGCTGCTGGTGGTCAGCCTCATTGCCGTCGTGCTGCTCGCGAAGGTGCTGTCGCCCGTCGTCGAGCGCGCGGTGCTCGAAGCGGGCGCGCCCGAGGCCGTGGTCGGCATCGTGATCGCCGCTCTCGTGCTGTTGCCCGAAGGCCTGGCCGCCGTGCGCGCGGCGCGCGCCGACCGACTTCAGAACAGCCTGAACCTCGCGCTCGGCTCGGCCCTCGCGAGCATCGGCTTGACGATTCCGACCGTCGCGCTGGTGTTCATCTGGACGGGCCGTCCGCTCGTGCTCGGCATCGACGGCAAGGACACCGTGCTGCTCACACTGACGCT
>BBSL01000673.1 GCA_001319865.1 Burkholderia sp. E7m39
TTCGTCGCGCGTGCGCACGTAGATATGGCCGCCGTCCGGCGTGAACTTCGCGGCGTTGCGGATCAGGTTCCACAGCATCTGCTGCAGCCGCGCGCGATCCGCGATCACGAAATGATGATGCGCGTCCTTGCTGACATGCACGTCTTGCTGCTTGGTCTGGATCTCGCTGCGGAACAGTTCGAGCACACTGTCGATCACGTCGTGCACATCCACCGTTTCCAGCGACAGACGCAACTTGCCGTTCGCCACCCGCGTCAGGTCGAGCAGGTCGTCGATGAGGCGCGCTTCCAGCTCGACATTGCGGCGAATCATCACCACGCCAGCGCGCACGGCATCGGGCAGGTCCGGCATCATTTCGAGCATGCGTGCGCCCGCCAGCACGGGCGTGAGCGGCGTGCGCAGTTCGTGCGACAGCATGGCGAGAAAACGGTCCTTTGCGCGGTTCGCCTCTTCGGCCGCCTGCCGCGCGGCCTGCGCCGACGCCAGCAGGCGCTCGCGCTCGTCGCTTGCTTCTCGTTGCGAATGGATGTCCGTGCAACTGCCGAACCACTTGCTGACGGCGCCGCTCGCGTCGCGCATCGCGGCGATGCGTGCGTCGAACCAACGGTACGCGCCGTCGCGGCGGCGAATGCGGAATTCGTTGCGATAGTCGCTGGTGTCGCCGCGCACCGCCTTGAGCCAGCTGCGGCGCACCGCTTCGCGGTCGTCGGGATGAACGGCGTCGAGCCATGCGAGACCCAGCGCATTCGGACCGTCGAGCCCGGTGTATTCGACCCACTGCTTCGACAGGAAATCGCAGTCGCCGTTGGCGTTGCAGGTCAGCACCAGATGCGGCAGCGCTTCCGACAGCGTGCGGTACTGCGCCTCGCGCTCGCGCAATAGCAGCGCCTCCGCCGACGCCCGCTGCAGCCGCATCTGCGTGAGCACACGCTCGACGGCTTCGGGCAGATAGTCGAGGTAGTCGCCCGCTTTCGGCACGACATCGGAGACACCCGAGCGCAGCGCCTCGATCACGCGCGATTCGTCCGTGAAGCCGGTGACGAGAATGGCGGGAATGCGCACGCCCTCGCTGCGCAGCCGGCGGAAAAAGTCGAGCCCTGTCTCCGCGCCGTCCAGCTGATAGTCGAGCACGATCAGATCGGGCGCGCTCGCGGCGATGGCGCGCCGCGCGGCCTCGACGCTGGTGCTCGATTCGACGTGGCAGCCCGCGCGCTCCAGCGACTTGCGCGCGAGGCGCAAGATACCTTCGTCGTCGTCGACGACGAGCACATGCGCGGCGAGTGGCGTGGTGACGTCTTCTGTCATGCCGGATGGTTCAGTTCAATGGGACTTCGGACGATAGCGAACGTCTGTGACGGCAACGCCGCATCCCGAAGGAGCGAGAGTCGCCC
>BBSL01000674.1 GCA_001319865.1 Burkholderia sp. E7m39
CTCGGCGCGATGTTTCCGGAGTCGGGCGGCATGGTGCGTTATGCGCGCTACTCGCACGGTGCGCTGGTGGGTTTCATCAGTGCATGGGCAAACTGGATCGCGATCGTGTCGGTGATTCCGATCGAAGCCGAAGCGTCGATCCAGTACATGAGCACGTGGCCGTATGAATGGGCGCACAACCTGTTCATCAACGGCTCGCTGACGACGCCGGGTCTGTTGCTGTCGGCGGTGCTGGTGGTGATCTACTTCATGCTGAACTACTGGGGCGTGAAAGTGTTTGCGCGCGCCAATTCGGCGATCACGATCTTCAAGTTCATCATTCCCGGCCTGACCATTCTCGGTCTGATGTTGAGCGGCTTTCACAAGGACAACCTCGGCGACTCGTTCGGCGGCACGGGTGCGTTCGCGCCGTACGGCTGGTCGGCGGTGCTGACGGCCGTGGCGACGAGCGGCATCGTGTTCGCGTTCAACGGTTTCCAGAGCCCGATCAACCTGGCGGGCGAAGCGCGCAATCCCGCGAAGAGCGTGCCGTTCGCAGTGATCGGCTCGATCCTGCTGGCGCTCGTGATCTACGTGCTGCTGCAGGTTGCGTACATCGGCGCGGTGAACCCCGCCGACGTCGCGAAGGGCTGGAGCCAGTTCAACTTCAAGTCGCCGTTCGCGGAACTGGCGATCGCGCTGAACCTGAACTGGCTGGCCATTCTGCTGTACATCGACGCGTTCGTGAGTCCGAGCGGCACGGGCACGACCTACATGGCGACGACCACGCGCATGATCTACGCGATGGAGCGCAACAACACGATGCCGAAGATCTTCGGCAGCGTGCATCCGCTGTACGGCGTGCCGCGTCCGGCGATGTGGTTCAACCTGCTGGTCTCGTTCATCTTCCTGTTCTTCTTCCGCGGCTGGAGTTCGCTGGCGGCCGTGATTTCGGTGGCGACCGTCATTTCGTATCTGACGGGCCCCATCAGCCTGATGGCGCTGCGCCGCGCGGCGACGGACCTCGACCGTCCGCTGCACATTCCGGGCATGGGTTTGATCGCGCCGTTCGCATTCGTGTGCGCGTCGCTGATTCTGTACTGGGCGAAGTGGCCGCTGACGGGCGAAATCATCCTGCTGATGATCGTCGCGCTGCCGGTGTTCTTCTACTTCCAGGCGAAGTCGGGCTTCGGTGGCTTCAATCAGGATCTGAAGGCGGCGTGGTGGCTCGTGGCGTATTTGCCCGTGATGGCGATCCTGTCGCTGATCGGCAGCAAGCAGTTCGGCGGCCTTGGCGTGCTGCCGTACGGGTGGGACATGCTGGTGGTGATCGTGTTCTCGCTGGTTTTCTATTACTGGGGCGTGCATACGGGCTATCGC
>BBSL01000675.1 GCA_001319865.1 Burkholderia sp. E7m39
GTTTCGCCGCCGCCATGCTGCGAATAAACGATCGCCTGATGACGGCCAAGGTCGGCGGGCGACATCGGTACGCCGGCCCGCGCGAAATAGCCGGGAGTGCCGACGACGAGCCGCGGGCTTCGTCCGATGCGGCGCGCCGTCATCGCTGAATCCGCCAGCGAGCCCGTCCGCAAGGCGACGTCCATTCCCTCCTCGAGCAGATCGATGTTGCGATCATCGAGCACAAGGTCGATTTGCAGCTTCGGATGCCGGCTCAGGAACGCGTTCAGTGAAGGCAACACGTGGAGACACGCGAACGTCACGGCCGCGCTCACGCGCAGCTTGCCCGACAGGCTATCGGATGCGTGACGGACGACCTGTTCGGCCTCGTCGGCCTCCCTGATCGCGCGCTTCGCATGCTCGTAGAACCGCTGGCCGGCGTCGGTCATCGTCAGGCCGCGCGTCGAGCGCAGGATGAGCCGCGCGCCCAGCCGCTCTTCGAGCTGCGCAACGGATTTGGAAATGGCCGGCTGGCCGACGTTCATCCGCTTCGCGGCGGCCGAAAACGAACCTGCCTCGGCCACGCTGATGAAGATTTCCATTGCAGCCAGTCGATCCATACTGCGCTTCTCCCCTACTCGTCGAGGTCCTTATTTCGCGGCGGCGGCTGTGCGATGAATCGCCGCAAACTCTGCAGGGGAAAGTTTCTCGCGAGGATCTAACGCATCACTGCTCGATCTGCTGGTTCCAGCGTTGATCCCATTGCGCGCGATGCGCGTTGATCGAATCCCAATCGACGACCGTCACCTTCTTCACCAGGTCGTCTACATTGCCGAGGCTCTTTTGCATGCCGGGCGTCATCGTGGCGTGCCCGTTGGTCGGAATCTGCTTGCCGGCAGAAGCCGCCTTCGATTGCGCCGGCGCGGACAACAGGAACTGCGCGAGCTTTTGGGCGAGTTGCGGATCAGAGTTGTTCTTCACGACGCACAGATCGACCAGCAGCAACACGGCGCCCTCTTTCGGATTCGCGTATGCAACGGGAATGCCCTTGTCCTGAAGATCGCCGACAGCCGTTGGCGTCAACGGAAAGAGGCCGGCTTCCCCCGTCTGCACCATCTCCGAGAGCTTGGCCGAATTCGGAATGTATTCGACGACGTTCGGTCCGACAGTACTCGACCATTTGCTGAATCCCGGTTCGACGTTCTGGTCACTGCCGCCCATCAGCCGGTTGATCGCGAGAAATCCGTGCAGACCGAACGTACTGCTCGACGCGGACTGAAACACGACCTTGCCCTTGTACTTCGGATTGGCGAAGTCCATCCACGAAGTCGGCGGCGCCCAGCCTTTCTCCGCAAACAGCTTCGTGTTGTAGCCGA
>BBSL01000676.1 GCA_001319865.1 Burkholderia sp. E7m39
GCAACAGACATTGTCCGAGGTGTCAGGCTACCGCTGCGCGCCGGTGGCTCCAAGCGCGTGAGGCCGATCTTCTTCCCGTCGAGTACTACCACGTGGTCTTTACGCTGCCGGCTGCGATCAGCGCGATTGCGTACTACAACAAGGCCGTCATCTATGGGCTGCTGTTCGATATCGCGGCCGAAACATTGCGCAGCATCGCCGCCGATCCGAAGCATCTCGGGGCACAGATCGGTGCCACTCTCGTGCTGCATACCTGGGGCTCCGCGCTCACGCATCATCCCCATGTGCATGGCATCGTTCCCGGTGGTGGGCTGTCGCCGGACCGAAGCAGGTGGGTAGCGTGCAAGCCAGGCTTCTTCCTCCGGTGCGCGTGCTCTCGCGCCTGTTCCGGCGACGCTTCCTCGAGGAGCTGGAAGCGATCTATCGCCGCGGCCAGTTGCGCTTCTTCGGTGAACACGCCGAGCTCAACGATATGGCAGCCTTTGCCCGGTGGCTTGCGCCAATGCGTACATGTGAGTGGGTGGTATACGCCAAACGCCCGTTTGCAGGGCCCAAAGCAGTGCTCGCCTATCTGTCACGCTATACCCACCGGGTGGCGATCTCCAACCAACGCCTGGTCGCGCTCGACGAACATGGCGTCACCTTCCGCTGGAAGGACTACCGCGTAGACGGACGCACACGCAACAAGACCATGACGCTCCAGGCAGATGAGTTCGTGCGCCGGTTCCTGCTGCACGTGCTGCCTGGCGGCTTCCACCGCATCCGCCACTACGGTCTGCTCGCGAACCCATCGCGGCGCGAGAATCTCGCGACGATACGCGAGTTGCTGGGCGCCGCGCCTAACAGTGTCGGCCTCAGTGCCAACGTCGTATCCACCGTGGAAGTACCGCCAAGCTTCGTTTGCCGGCACTGCGGTTCGCCAATGATCATCATCGACATACTCCAACGCAGCAGACCTATCCGGGCACCGCCTGTCGAGTGCGCCCACGCATGAACGCCATCGTGTCAGGATGCACAATTCGACTGTCGGCTCTTCGGCAACGAGAGCCAATAGCAGACGCCTGTGCCTATCGTTCCAAACAGGCAGTCTGGCGCCGGCCGAGTCGGCGCGATGACAACCCACCGCTGTGCCGTCGCCGCGATCATGCGTGTCTAACCGCAGATTTACCCGCGTTTATATCCACCATGCCTTCAATGGGATCGAACAAATCGCCATAGCGGTGAAACGTTCAGACCATGCCGGAGCACTCCGCGGTTTCCTCCCTTGGGGCTTGTAGGACGCCTGCCCGCTGGCGTCTGGGGGAGTTGACGTGTCGATGGATCAGGGCAGGCGTCCTACAACCCTAAACA
>BBSL01000677.1 GCA_001319865.1 Burkholderia sp. E7m39
CGTCGAGTCGACGTTTTCCATGAACATCGCGCAGGCGACGATCAACGGAACGATGAAGGCGCCTAGTGCTAAGGCCATGTGGACGAAAGGCGACGACGGAGAAAGCGTCGGCGTAAAGCTGCAATTATCGCATCGTGTCGCCGCGCGACGTTATTGCGCGCGCAACTTCATCGCTCGAAAAAAAACGCGCCGGTTGCCCGGCGCGTTTTTTCATCGTTGTGTCCGCGCCGCGGCAATCAGCGCGCCGCACCCACCAGCGGCTGCAGCATCGGCAGAATCTCCGCCGCCGCGCGCTCGACATCGTTCGGGAAGTCGATTTCGATCCACGGCGCGCCCGTCACATCCGCCGTGTCGAACACGTGGCTGCCCTCAAGCAGCAGATCGCGCACGGCTTCCTCGTGCGGCATGTTCGCGCGGCCGCTGTCGACGTATCCCGCGACGATTTGCGCAAAGCGCTTCGCCGTCTGTTCGCGCAGACGGAAGAAACCCACCGACTCGCCAATGGTGTCGTATTCGAGGCCGACCGCGACCTGCTTGCGCAGTTCGACAGGCACGCCGCCCTTCAGGCACAGCTTGACGGGTTCGTCGCCCGTTTCGAAATCGCGGTCGATCAGCAGGCGGTTCGCGTGGGTGTCCGCCACCAGCGCGCTCAGGATGCGCTCGTCGTACAGCACGTCGGCGTCCATCAGCAGCACGTCGCCGCCGCGCGTCAGCGCATCCGCGACGGTATGCACGGTCAGCACGCTGCCCAGATCGAAGCGCGGGTTCAGCCTGATCTCGACCTTGTGCGGCCATTCGATCCGCTCCAGTTCGGCCTCGACCAGCTCCGGCTGGAAACCGAGCGCGAGCACGACTTCAGTGACGCCCGCTGCATCGAGCATCTGCAGATGACGCTCGAGCAGCGTCACGCCGTCGAAACGCAGCAGGCATTTGGGAAACTGTTCCCCAGCGGGTTGCTGGAGACGCAGGCCAAGACCTGCAGCAAGAATGATGGCGCGCATTCGCGGTCCTTTCTAAAAATATCAATCGACAGCCGGCAGGCGCCCACCGCGCCGCCGCTGCCAGCTACGTTCGCTGAAATGCAGATAGAGCAGGCCAGGCAGGCCGAGCAGCAACTCGCGCGCGCGCTTCACCAGCGAGAGCGCGAGCGCCGCTTCCGGCGGCAACCCGACGAGCGGTGCGAGCAGCAGATAGCCGCCTTCCTGGACGCCGAGCGAGCCGGGAATCGCGAACGCCGCGCCGCGAATCGCCTGGCCCAGGCTTTCGAGCAGCAATGCCTCGATCCAGCCGACGGGATGGCCCAGAAAACGCAGCGCGAGCCAAA
>BBSL01000678.1 GCA_001319865.1 Burkholderia sp. E7m39
AATGCATTCATTGCAGGCGGCTCCCGGTTCGAAAGCGGTTGAAAGGACGGCGGGCGCATCGCGTCGCGCCTGCCGCCGTTGTGTTAAAACGAGCATACGGACCCGACGAGGTGACATCTTGGGAAAAATTGCCGTCGATCTCGAAGCCGCGCTGGCACGCCGCGACATGCTCGGCGCGCGCGGCGGCACGCAGATGCGCGCGCTCGCGACAGGCGACGGCTGGGGGGCGATGGACGTGCTGTGCACCTTCGGTCCGCGCGACCGGCCTTTCGAAGAGCGGCACTCGGGCGTGTGCATCGCGATGGTGGTGGCGGGCGCGTTCGGCTACCGGTCGTCGCAGGGGCGCGAGTTGCTCACGCCCGGTTCGCTGCTGCTCGGCAACACGGGCGAATGCTTCGAATGCGGACACCGTCATGCGCCCGGCGACCGCTGCGTGTCGTTTCACTACCATCCGGCGTACTTCGAGCAACTGGCGTCCGACGCCGGCTACCCATGCGCGAGCGTTGCGTTCAGGCACGCCAGCATGCCGCCGTTGCGCGCGTTTTCCCCGCTGATTGCGCGCGCCTGCGCGGGGGCCGCGAATGACGCGTCGCGCGTCGCGTGGGACGAACTCGCCGTCGATCTCGCCGAAGCGACGCTGCGCACGACGCAAGCCGACGCAAGGCGCCATGCTGTCGAGGCGAGCGCGTCCGCGTGGTCGCGCGTCGCGCAGATTGCGCGGCTGATCGACGAAAAGCCCGACGCGGCGCATACGCTCGCCAGTCTCGCGCAGCAATGCGGCCTCTCGGACTTCTACTTCCTGCGCACCTTTGAGCGCGTGACGGGCGTTACGCCGCATCAGTACCTGCTGCGCGCTCGGCTGCGTCATGCGGCGCTGCGCGTGGCGGACGACCCGGAGGCGAAGATCGTCGATATCGCGCTCGATTGCGGCTTCAACGATGTGTCCAATTTCAATCATGCGTTTCGCGCCGAGTTCGGCATGAGTCCGCGCGCGTGGCGCCTGCGGCGCGGCGCGAGCGCGCACGCCGCCGATGGCCGCGACGAGGTACGCAAGGCATGAGCCGGCGTGCGCAGCGCCTGCGCGCGGCGGCCATGCTGCCGCTGATCGTCTGCGCTTGCGGCGGCGGGGTCGCGCACGCGCAGGAGCGCGTCGCCACCGACGACGTCGCGCCGTCGACGATCGAGCGCGACGTGCATCTCTTTGTCGTGCAGAAGGACGGCTCGGTGGAGGAGCACGACGACACCGTGCTGCGCGCGAACACGGCAAGCGGCGTGGACGATATTGCGCAGCGCTACGTATGGTTCAACAAGGACATCGAGC
>BBSL01000679.1 GCA_001319865.1 Burkholderia sp. E7m39
TGTCTGGCCGAGGTCGGCAACGACGTCTTCTGTCTGGACGTCGATCCGCGCAAGATCGACATTCTCAACAACGGCGGCATGCCGATCCACGAGCCGGGCCTGCAGGAAATCATCGCGCACTCGCGTGCGGCTGGGCGCATCACGTTTTCGACCGATGTCGAGGCGAGCGTCGCGCACGGCGAAGTGCAGTTCATCGCGGTCGGCACTCCGCCCGACGAGGACGGTTCCGCCGATCTGCAATACGTGCTCGAAGCGGCGCGCAACATCGGCCGCATGATGAACGGCTTCAAGGTGATCGTCGACAAATCGACGGTGCCTGTCGGCACGGCGCAGCGCGTGCGCGCCGTGATCGAGGAAGAGTTGCACAAGCGCGGGCTGTCGGATAGCGCCCAGCATCGTTTCTCGATCGTGTCGAATCCGGAGTTCCTGAAAGAAGGCGCGGCCGTCGACGACTTCATGCGACCCGACCGCATCGTCGTCGGCGTCGACAACGACGAAGACGGCATGAAGGCGCGCGAGAAAATCCGCCGCCTGTACGCGCCGTTCAACCGCAACCACGAACGCACGCTGTACATGGACGTGCGCTCGGCGGAATTCACGAAGTACGCGGCCAACGCGATGCTCGCCACGCGCATCTCGTTCATGAACGAGATGGCGAACCTGGCCGACACGGTCGGCGCCGACATCGAAGCGGTGCGCCGCGGGATTGGCTCGGACCCGCGTATCGGTTATCACTTCCTGTATGCGGGCGTCGGCTATGGCGGCTCGTGCTTTCCGAAGGACGTGCAGGCGCTGATCCGTACGGGTAGCGAGATGGGCCACAGCCTGCGCATTCTCGAAGCCGTCGAAGAGGTGAACCACGAGCAGAAGGAAGTGCTCGTGCGCAAGATCACCGATGCGCTCGGCGAGGATCTGAGCGGCCGCACGTTCGCCGTATGGGGTCTGTCGTTCAAGCCGAATACGGACGACATGCGCGAAGCGCCGAGCCGTCGTGTGATCGCGCAACTGCTCGCGCGCGGCGCGACCGTGCGCGCCTACGACCCTGTCGCGACGACAGAAGCCAAACGCGTCTTCGCGCTCGATCTCGCCGATGCGCCAGAACAGCAGGCGCGCCTGCACTTCGCGAGCACGCAGGACGAGACGCTGTCGGGCGCGGATGCCCTCGTCATCGTCACCGAATGGAAGGAATTCAAGAGCCCGGACTTCGCGCGCCTGAAGGCCGAGCTGAAAGCGCCGCTGATTTTCGACGGCCGCAATCTGTATGAACCGGAGGCGATGTCGGAACTCGGCATCGACTATTACTCGATTGGACGG
>BBSL01000680.1 GCA_001319865.1 Burkholderia sp. E7m39
CGCTGCCCCCGCCGGCCACGTCGCACACGTAATGGGCTGCCGCCTTGGTTCCCGTCCTGGCGGGATTGACGGCTTCGCGCCGCCCTGCAATGACGTAATCATGGAATGCATCCTTCACATACCGCGACACGTTCGGTTGATTCCACAGACGCTCTGCGTTGCTTTCGTTTTCCGTGAAGAGTAGTTCCGTCACGCCTTCGCAATAGAGCCAGTAGTCGCCCAGTTCGTGATGTGTCGCGCGAATGACGCCTTGACCCGCCTCGCACAATGATGGCCTGCGATCGTCGTGGCCCCACGACCAGGTATTGCGAAACCATAGCGTCGGCAGGACTCGCAGCCGCGCCCTGTCCCGTGCGCGGTTATGCACCGAAATGCGCACGAAGATGTCTTCCGGACCCGCCTTTGCGTATTCGACGAACACGTCGAAATACCGATCGTCATCGAAGACGCCAGTATCGAGCAGTTCATATTCGAGTTCGTCCCGCGAGCGCTTCCGGTTGGTTTCGACCAGGCTCCGGTACGGATATTCGTGTTGCGGATACTTGTACAGATACTTCATGTACGAGTGCGTGGGCGTGCTGTCGACGTAGAAGTAATACTCCTTCACGTCCTCGCCGTGATTGCCCTCGCTATTGGTGAGGCCGAAGAGGCGCTCCTTCAATATTGGGTCGCACTCGTTCCATAGGGCAAGTGCGAAGCACAGCCGCTGCTGGTCGTCGCAGAGTCCGCCGAGTCCATCTTCTCCCCATCGATAGGCGCGGGAGCGCGAATGATCATGGGTGAAATAGCTCCAGGCATCCCCGTTTTGGCTGTAGTCCTCGCGGACCGTTCCCCACTGGCGCTCGCTTAGGTACGGCCCCCACTTCTTCCACGGTACCTGCGCCACGCGGGCGTCGTGCAAGCGCCCTTCTTCCACTCCATCGGCCATTACAGGACACATGCTGTGCCTCCGTAACGGCGGATGAACTCGGGTTCAATATGCACAAGACGCATGGCAGACGTAAGGACGCCCATGACCCTATCCTGTCCGCGTGCCCGGTTTGCGGCTTAAAACCGGTGACGCAGGCCGACAGTCGCCTGGACCTGGTTGTTTGTTGATGACGGTGCGCTCACGCCGTTAATCCAGGCGACCCCGAGTGGGGAGTCGCTGCTCGCACTAAGCCCTTGCCAGGTTCCCTGTATGTACACGTCCGTGCGCCGCGAGAAACTGTAGTCGGCCATCGCGCTCACCTGGTTCCAGTGCGGGCTGCCGCTGCCCGCGTTACCGCCCGCGCGCGAATAGGTATAGGCAGCCGAGAGTTCAACGGTC
>BBSL01000681.1 GCA_001319865.1 Burkholderia sp. E7m39
CCGGTCGAACGTCAGCTTCCCGTCCGGCTTCGGATACTCGATCGGCTTGCATTGCGACGCGGGCTTCAGCATCTCGTGATCCCAATGCTGATGATGCAGCGTCCACGGCACGTTGCCGCCCAGCAGCTTCTGTTCGATGCCGACCATCAGCGTGCCGAGATACAGCCCCTTGCTCATCCACTGCTTGAAGTTGCGGGCTTTGTGCAGTTCCGTATGCAGCCACGACGTCTTGAACGATTCGGGATACGCCGTTAGTTCGTCGCTTGTGACGGGCGGCCTGAACGGCATCGAACGCAGCGTCGGCGGCGAGCATGCCCGTCTTGATGGCCGCGTGCGAGCCCTTGATCCGCGATGCGTTCAGGAAGCCCGCATCGTCGCCGACCAGCGCGCCGCCCGGGAAAACCAGCTTCGGCAGCGACATCAGCCCGCCCGCCGTGATCGCGCGCGCGCCGTACGACACGCGCTTGCCGCCTTCGAGGAACTTGCGGATTTCAGGGTGCGTCTTGTAGCGCTGGAATTCTTCGAACGGCGACAGATACGGATTCGAGTAGCCAAGACCGACGACGAAACCGACCATCACCTGGTTGTTGTCGATGTGATAGAGGAATGAGCCGCCATAGGTTTGCGTATCGAGCGGCCAGCCGGCCGTGTGAATGACCAGACCCGGCTTGTGCTTCGACGGATCGATTTCCCACAGTTCCTTGATGCCGATGCCGTACACCTGCGGATCGGCGCCGTCGCGCAGCCTGAATTTGTCCGACAGTTGACGGCCAAGATGCCCACGCGCGCCTTCGCAGAACAGCGTGTACTTCGCGTGCAATTCCATGCCGAGCTGGAAGTTTTCCGTCGGCTGGCCGTCCTTGCCGATGCCCAGATTGCCCGTGGCGACGCCCTTGACGGAACCGTCGTCGTTGTACAACACCTCGGCGGCCGCGAAGCCGGGGAAAATCTCGACGCCCAGCGCTTCCGCTTGCTGGCCGAGCCACCGCGTGACGTTCGCGAGGCTGATCACGTAGTTGCCGTGATTCTTGAAGTTATCCGGCAGCGCCCAGGTCGGCACCGATTTCGCGCCTGTTTCGTTGAGGAACAGGAAGCGGTCCTCCGTCACTTCGACATCGAGCGGCGCGCCTTTTTCCTTCCAGTCGGGAATCAGTTCATTCAGCGCGCGCGGGTCCATCACGGCGCCCGAGAGGATATGCGCCCCAATTTCGGAGCCTTTTTCGAGCACGCAGACGCCAATTTCGGCGCCTTTTTCCGCGGCGCGCTGCTTCAGGCGAATGGCCGCCGACAGGCC
>BBSL01000682.1 GCA_001319865.1 Burkholderia sp. E7m39
TGTGCCCATCATGGTGCTGCTCGTCGACGACCAGGCAATCGTCGCCGAAGCCGTGCGGCGCGCGCTCGCGGACGAGGACGGCATCGACCTGCACTACTGCGCGAGCGCCGACGAAGCGATCCACGCGGCCACCCACACGCGTCCCACGGCGATCCTGCAGGACCTGGTGATGCCGGGCATCGACGGCCTCACGCTCGTCAAGGCGTACCGCTCGAACCCGAAGCTGCGCGACGTGCCCATCATCGTGCTGTCGACAAAAGAAGAGCCGACGATCAAGAGCGCGGCTTTCGCGGCGGGCGCGAACGACTATCTCGTCAAGCTGCCCGATCGCATCGAGCTGGTGGCGCGCATCCGCTATCACTCGCGCTCGTATGTGAACCTGCTGCAGCGCGACGAGGCGTACCGCGCGCTGCGCGAGTCGCAGCAGCAACTGCTGGAGGCGAATCTCGAACTGCGCAAGCTCACGCAGTCGGACGGCCTGACGGGGCTGTCGAACCGGCGCTATCTGGACGAATATCTGAACGCCGAATGGCGGCGCGGCATGCGCGCGCAGACGGAAATCTCGCTGCTGATGATCGACGTCGACAACTTCAAGCCATACAACGATACCTACGGCCACGTCGCGGGCGACGAAGTGCTCAAGCAGATCGCGTCGACCGTCGAAGGCTGTCTCGGGCGGCCGGGCGACCTCGCCGCGCGTTTCGGCGGCGAAGAGTTCGCGGTGGTGCTGCCAGGCACGTCGGCGGGCGGCACGCGGCTGCTCGCCGAAAAAATCCGGCTCGAAGTGGAGGCGCTGCGCATCCCGCATGCGGGCTCGTCGTCGGGTCAGCAGGTGACGATCAGCGTCGGCTGCGCGACGCTCGTGCCCGCGCCCGACAGCCCCATGACGACGCTGATCGAAGCCGCCGACCTCGCGCTGTATCGCGCGAAACGCAATGGCAAGAATCGCGTTGCCGCGATGGAAAGCGGCCGCACGGACGTGCGCGGCGCGACACAGTAACGGCGTCGCGACTCGTCGTCTGCGACAGACGCCGCCGCTGACACGCTGACACGCTTCACAACGCGGCGGCGGCGCCCTAACCCGGCTTGCCGTCCTCGCGCGGGCGCATCAACGGCAGCGCGTACGCGCCCGCATAGATCGCAAACGCAGCGATCCAGCACGCGCCCGCGCCCCAGATCCACGTCGATAGTGGCCCGGCGCGACGAGCGGCCCGATGATCCGCAACACCGAACCCAGCGTGACGAGCGCGTAGCTCGCGATATCGCGTGTATCGGCAACGAGCGGCC
>BBSL01000683.1 GCA_001319865.1 Burkholderia sp. E7m39
CGACAGAAGCGCTATTTGTACCGGAGCGCCGCGACAGATGATCTCTGTCTTCTTGCCTTGTCCGCCTGCTTCGTGCGCGGGTGATGGCAGACGAGATTGTGAGAAAGTGGCTGCAGTTGCACTATCCGGGCAATGCCGTCATGAAACTGCCAAATAGTCCCCGAGTCAGACTCCAGGGCGCAAGCGTCACGAAGAGGTATAGCCTACCCACGTCTCGCGCGGAACCGGGAGACGTGGGTAGGCTATGTGAGCGAACTGATCTTGTTCGCAGATACGTGGGTATCGAAAGGCGAATACGGACTCACGCCCTACGACCTGTCGTGCCCGGACAGAGACTACTGGCATCTGCCCAACATGCCGGACCGGCCGGCGATCCGAGTGCCGGAATTTTTTCGGAGAAAGAGGGACGTGCTCGCCGCGCAGGCCGAGTGGCTTAACGACACGTTCACGAAACGGACCCGGGTCAGCCTCATCTTTCATCTGCGAGCGAGGGACGATATCCATCGGGGCCGGCCTCAACCGTTCTTGCGGCCCGCAACTACCCAGCATCGCGAAATCCGGCTGGCCGCGCTCTTTCGTGCAGCAACCGTCGCTGGTTCCGCGTGGATGAGAATGCACCGCAGCGTAAATATGAGTTGCGCGAGAGGTTCAATGCGTTGCGCTGGATGGCTCGCCCCGGGGCTGCGTGGCGAATGCGCTGCCGACGAATTTTCCATGGGAACTGGTGTACCAGCAGACGCAACGATGGCTTGCGGCCTGCTGTTTCGCGAGCGTGCTGAGTGATCTTCGTTCGATCATCGTGTGGCGAGGGGGGCGGCAGGCGCAGCCCAGTGCGGTGATCCGTGGGCCCGTACGTTGCAATCGACATGTGAAAGCGGTCCACGCGCAGGCTATGACGGCTACAAACACAAACGTGGTAGCAAGGTGCACATGGCGGTTGACACGCTGGGTCAGTTGCTCGCCGTACACGTGACACCGGCCAACGAGCAGGAACGAGCACAGGTGTGGCGCGACAATCTGGATGAGAGACGCGCGACAATCAGCTTGAGAATGTCGCGGCAGGAATGATGATGCCGATGTTGATTGACGCTGGTGTTGCCTTTCGCCGTAAAGGAGCCGAGTGTTTTCGGCGTAATGGCGCCAGCGAAAGGCGCCTGATTCGGGGCTCGAACGGGGATCAAGAATCCTTGTTTTTACCTCCTTTCGCAAGTGCTGATTTGTTGCTCTCGGGCATCGGGCGTGGAACACGGTAGCTCTCGCCGTCGAGCACGACGCGGTACGCA
>BBSL01000684.1 GCA_001319865.1 Burkholderia sp. E7m39
CGGCGGCACGCGCGCGCTCGCGTGGTGGCACGAGATCAATCCCCACAGCTTGCCGCGCACGACGATCGACATCGACATCGACGACCACGTGCCCATGTTCTTCATGTACTGCACGTGCACGGGCGAGACGCTGCGCAGCGATGCGTACGTGTGATCGGTCGGTGCCTGCGTAACGGGATTCAGCGCGGGCACGAGGGGCGAGGGCGCGTAGTCCGCATCGGCGATCAGGCGGATGCGGTTGCGCAGGTACAGCGCGCGCGCTTGAGGCGGAATGTCCGAGGCGGGAAAGCGCTGGTCCATGTACGACGGATAGCCTTCGTCGAGCGCCTCCGCGATGACGTGGCCGTTGCCGTCGTCGTCGAAGTTGTAGACGAGCGTGCGCCCATAGCCCGTAATGCGCTGCACTTCGTGCGCGGCGAGCGCCGCCAGATCGGCGACGCTTTGCACTTCCTGCAAGCGGTTGGTGAACGTGCGCACGAGCGGATACATCGACGCGAATACGTCCGCGGTGCCGCGCGCGGGTTCCAGTTCGACGAACGCGACACCCTCATGACGGTGCACGACGATCGCAAGCGGCGACAGCCGTGGATCGCGAGGATCGTCGATCGAGCCGACATAAAGCGGCACGCCTTGCGCATCGAGCGACGCGAGCGCCTTTATCGCCAGCGTTGCCGCGTCGCCGAGCACGGCGGAGAGCGGCTTGCCGAGCACATCGCCGAGCGGCTTCTGTGCGAGCGACGCTACGTTCTCGCTCGCCTGCGCGACGACCCCGTCGGCGGCGACGCAGAATAGAAAACCATGAGGCTGGATGCCGCCCGGAATATGAATGGGTTCGCGCGCGCAATCGGCAAGTGCGCGCGCCATGTCGTGCGTGTTTGGTTCGCTGACGCTCTGGACGTTCGACATGCTTGCTCCATTGGACGGTCCCGCCATTCTCGCATACGCGTTGTGCATGCGTTCTGCCTTAAGTGCCTGAAAAATTCGCGCGGCTGCGTGCCGCGCGGCTGCCGCCGGCGCATTGTTCCCGGGCACAACGATTGCTAATCACGTTCGCTGCGCCCGAACACCGCAGCGCGGCGCGCCTTTCAATTCGCCTGAGGAACACAACCATGCCAACCGATTCCCGTATCTCCGAGGGCTTGCCGTTTCCGCTCGGCGCGACCTGGGACGGCAGCGGCGTCAACTTCGCGCTCTTTTCGGCGCACGCGACGAAGGTCGAGCTGTGTCTGTTCGACGAGAAGGGAGAGAAGGAGCTCGAG
>BBSL01000685.1 GCA_001319865.1 Burkholderia sp. E7m39
GTGACAGTCGTCCTGCGCAAAGTAGTCGCTCCACGCGGCAATTGCCGCACTCACGGTCTCGGGTTTGTGCGAGGTCTTGCTCAAACGCTCCTGTGTCTGTTCGAGCAGACGGACGACGTTGTCGCGCTCGGCAAGCCACATGTCGCAGGCTGTGTCGAAGCGCGCGCGCATGTCGCTGGGTGCAATCGCCGCGTCGACAGCGACCGCGCCCCAGCGCAACTGCGCGAGCGGCTTCTTCAGGCGCCGCGCCAGCTGTTCGTCGAGCGACGCCGGGCCCGCGCGCCTTTCGACCAGCCACGCGGCAAACGACGGATGCGCCGCCGCCACGGGCTCCACCTGCTCGCGCCAGAAATCGGCGGCAAGTTCGAAGCGCAGCGCAGCGTCGTCCGCTTCCATCTCGAACGCGAACGGCATCGCGGCCGCGAACGGCGCTTCCTGCAGCGCGCGCTGACAGAACGCGTGGATCGTGTGGATCGCCGCCTGATCGAATGTGCGCAGCGCGCGCCGCACGATCTTCGCCGCCGCTTCGAGATCGACGCCACGTGCTTCGGAGAGCGTCGTCTCGAACAGCCTAGCGATGAATGGATCGCCGCCGTCGTCGCCCGTTTCCATTGCGCGCTGCACTTCGGCGAGACGGCCGCGAATGCGCTCATGCAACTCGGCCGTCGCCGCCTTCGTAAACGTCACGACAAGAATCTGATCGGCGCTTAGATTTTTCTCAAGCAACAGCCGCACATAGAGCGCGCAGATGTTCCAGGTCTTCCCCGTTCCCGCCGATGCCTCGATCTGGTTGACGCCATCGAGCTCACAGGCAAACACATCGAGTTCGTGCGCTGCCAGCGCATGGGTGCTCATGGCGCCGCTCATGACACGGTCCTCAAATGCGCGACGAGCGGCTTGAACACGAGCGACGCGAGCGCGCCGAACGGTTCGTCGAGCGACAGCGGCACGCCGCGAAACGCGATGCGCAACGCAGCGTCGTCGGACTCGCCGCGCACGCGGTCGCTGATCCACGCGTTTTGCGCGGCCGAATCGCTATCGCTGATCTTCGCCCACGCGCTCTTGGGAAAGAAGCGCAGCGGAAACGCACGCCCCGCCCTGAACAACGCGGCAAGCGGCGCGAGCTGATCGAGCGGCGTCTCCACCGGCGCGAGTTCGAACGATTCGCCGCTCGCGTGCCACACGGTGCGCCGCGGACCATTCGGCAGCGCCGCGCAATAGGCGAGATGGGACAGCCACGCGGACAGGTAATCGCGTGCCGT
>BBSL01000686.1 GCA_001319865.1 Burkholderia sp. E7m39
TCGGATGCAGATCGCGCACAGGGCTGACCGATTCGAGCAGCGACGCCACGTGAAGAATGGTTGACTCATCCTGCCAACTGCCGACAATCTGCACGTTAATCGGCAGGCCCTCCGTGCTCGTGCCGAATCGCATTGAGATGCCAGGCAAACCCGTGACGTTCAATGGCACAGTTGCGCCCTGAAGATAAGTCGCATCTACCAAATGACCATCGATCGCGAACGTGTCCACGCCGTGCTTGTGAGCCGGGATGGGAAGCACATGCGTGATCAACGCGTCGTATGTCCGGAAGTATTCAGCGTATCCGTCCCGAAGACGCTCGGCAGCCTGCTCGGCATCGATATAGTCCTTCATCGACGTATCGGGCAACGCCAGCATCGTTTTGGCCATCTTGTAGAGTTCGTCCTGACCGCGACCTGCTGTTGCTCCGGCGAAAGCCGGCTTCATTTCCATGACGTGCAGGCGGTTGAAGACATCGAGAGCGAAGTCGCGCTCCAGCGCAGGAATGCGGACGGGCTCCACGAGAATGTCGAAGCTCTTGAGCGCCTTCGCTGCAGCCTCAACGGTGGCGGCAACTTCCGGGTCGACTGGTCCGAAGCCGGGCCCCACCATCCAGCCCACTCGCAACGGACGGTCCGCAGACTGGCGCAGCCCGGCATCGAACGGGACGGTACTGCTGGCGAAAGCATCGTGCCCATCGGGACCTGACAGCTGCGAGAACGCGAGCGCCAGGTCGCGAATGCTGCGGGCCATCGGACCCACGTGCCAGAAGCGGCGCGGAGCGCGCGGCCAGATGCCTGTCATCGGTACGCGTCCGTGAGTTGCCTTCAGCGAGACGATGCCGGTCTGAGCAGCTGGCCCGCGCACGGAGATCGCCAGATCGGTGCCAAGTCCAAGCGGCGACATTCCTGCTGCAATGGCCGCCGATTCGCCACCGCTCGAGCCGCCCGGCGTGCGCTCCAGGTCCCACGGGTTATTCGATCGTCCACTGAGCAGGTTGTCGCTTTCGATCCAATATGAAAATTCGGGCAAGTTTGTTTTTGCGAGGAGGACGCCACCCGCTCTTTTCAACCGCGCAACGCTGGTCGCATCGGTGCCAGGGATGCGTCCTCTAAAGATTGGCGAGCCACGCTGAGTCGCCACGTCGGCCGTGTCAATCGAATCTTTGGCGGTGAAAGGCACGCCGTGCAGCGGGCCCAGAGCCTTACCCGACAACACGGCCGCTTCGGCAGCCTTCGCGGCGTCCAGCGCATCGTGAGCGA
>BBSL01000687.1 GCA_001319865.1 Burkholderia sp. E7m39
ATCGCGGCCAGAAGCGCCGCCGCGACGGCCGAGCTGTTGCCTTGCGTGATGAAGCCGATATGCCCGTCGGCGGCGGCGCGCAGCTGCACGAGCGCTTCTTCCGCGCTGCCCTTGCTGTCGAGCACGACCAGCTCGAGCGGATGCGCGCCGTCCGCGAGCTTCACGCCGCCGCGCGCGTTCACCGTTTCGACGCCGAAGCGCAGATTCCGCTCGACGGCCGCGCCCGCGTTCGCAAATGGACCGGACATGCCTTCGATCATCGCGATGCGGATCGGCGCTCCCGATGGCGCACCCTGCGCGAACGCAGCCGCTGCGGGAATGCCTGCTGCCGCCAGCGTCATCGCTGTCGCGATCGCCTTCACTACCGTCTTCAGTACCGCCATCGCCCGCTTTGCTTTCATTCGTGCGTCTCTTTGTCGACCGAAGCGCGGATCATAGGACGACGCCCGCCCGCGAGGCAAGCGACGAACCGGCAAGCCGCGAGCGAAAGCACGTGCCGTCGCGCGAAACGCCCGACAATCTTTTGGATCGACGCGTGTCAAAATAGCGGTCAGGACAATAACAACCCACCTATCGAACGCCACGGAGGTGTCATGTTCAACCGACTTTCATCCGCGCGCGCGGCTCATGCCGGACAGGCGAAGGCTGGCGCGAAAGCAGGCTCGCGCGCGGCGCGCGGCACGCTGGCTGCGTTCGCCTGCGCACTGCTGCTCGGCGGATGCGCGCAGCCTTGGCAGAACTATCAGGCGGGCGCGGATCAGTCGACCATCGTCGCGCGCCTCGGTCCGCCGCGCGAAGTCTACGATCTGCCGAACGGCGGCAGGCGCCTGATGTGGCCGACGCAGCCGATGGGCGAATTCACCACGGCCGCCGACATCGACGCCTCCGGCAAGATCGTGAACGTGCGCCAGGTGCTCCAGCCGAACGAGTTCTATCGCGCGGAGATCGGCAAATGGACCCGCGACGACGTGCTGGTCAACTTCGGGCGTCCCGTCGAAACCAATTATTTCCCGCTGATGAAGCGCGAAGTCTGGACCTATCGCTACCTGGAAGACAACGTCTGGTACATGATGTACAGCTTTTATTTCGACGACCAGGGCATCTTGCGGCTGACGCAAAAGACGCCCGATCCGCTGCATGATCCCGACCGGCGCAGTCTGTTCTGAGCCGCGATCCGCGCCGCTGCGCCGGGTGCAAAAGCCGCCTTCGAAGTCGGCTTTTTTCATCGCGTGAAGCCAGTAAAAAACCCCGCCGCAGC
>BBSL01000688.1 GCA_001319865.1 Burkholderia sp. E7m39
AGGCTTAAGGCCCCTGCCTGTCCCCCGATCGGCGCGCTGATGCGCTACGGGGAGCGGACGGTGCGCGTGGTCGCCGAAGCGAGCGGCCAGCGCGTGATCATCGAGTCGGTCAATGAGGACGGACGCGCCTTTCGCAGCACGGTGAAATGGATTAGCCTGAGCGCTCTTCACGATCAACTCTTCTGAGCGCGATGACGATGCAGCAGACCGCACAGCAGCTCGATATCTTCGCCGACAGCCGCGACGTGGAGTTGCGCAACGGCGTCGTCGATCAGTTGCAGCACCGCGATGGAGCCGCTGCGCGAGCGGCCCTGGAAGAACTGGCCGCCGAATATCCGGATGACAGCGCGCTGTCGGCGATGACGGTACTGGTCCGGGAACTTGAAGGTCAGTCCACAACGCCCTTCGCGGATCACGCGGCATTGGCCGTCGCCCGCCGTCACCTAGAGGATGACGTAGAGCCCGCGGCGCGGCGGGTGCTGCCCGCACAGACGGTCTGCGCATGGCTGGCGCCGTGCTGGTCGTCGCTGGCGCAACGGGCCGCAGGCCTGGCGTTTCGCGGCGCCGAGGCTGGCAATCATGCTGACAGTCATTTCGGGAATCACGCCGCACCGCTGTGGCTACTGGCAGGCGAGTGGGCGGCCGCAAGTGACGCGGTCGAGGCCATTGAATCGTGGTGGCGCATCCCGGCCCCACTCGCTTGGATGACCGAGGCGCGCTACAGGGTCGGCGGACTCGATGCCGCGTGGCCGTTGCTGGCCGCGCTGGCGTGGCTGCCACCCGGCTGGTTCGCCGGGTTGCTGCCCGCCCTGGGAGACGCGTCGCTTGACGTGCTGCGCCGGCGCTTCGATGCGGAATTTCCCGGCAGCGGCGAAGTAGACGACTACGCATGGTTCCCGGCCTGGTTGCTGGTGGTCAAGCCGGCGCTCGCGGGCAGACTCGCCGAGGCGCGCATGCAGCGCGACCAGGCGGCATCGCGCGCGTGTGCGCTGCTGGGCGAGATTCTGCGCCGGGAGCACGAAGGCGACCAGCATGCGCTGGTCAACCTGCGTCAGGAACTCAGCCGGCTGCATGCGGGCCTGTTCGACGCGTACATGGCGACACGAAAAGTGCGACACCAGTAATGGAGGCCAAGGCGCCAATGGCTGCTGCATGAAGCAGTCGGCCGGGCGTCTTAATTGTCTCCGCAGCGCGGAGACAATTAGGCGCCCCTCGCGGCTTGTCCGGAACCGCCCAACCTTGAAGACATACGGGTCTAG
>BBSL01000689.1 GCA_001319865.1 Burkholderia sp. E7m39
GTCATCCTGCCACGGCTGTCCGCTGATCCATGCCTTGATCGCCGTCACGACGGCTTCGTCCCTGCCATAGAACCCATGGTGCGACAGTGCCTCGCACGGCTTGCTGCGGACGTCGCCGCCGTGCACGGTGATCAACGGGTACTGGCCGCTTTCGGCGATGCGTTTTAGCGCTTCGTACGAGCAGAGGAAGCAACCGTCATCGGCGTGCTGCACGAATAGCTGGCGCGCGCGGATCGCGCCATAGTCGAAGCCGACAAGTGGCGTGGCCTGACCGCGTGCGGGACTACTCAGCGTGGACGTATGTACCACGGCGTCCCAGACTTGAGGCAACGCGCGCCCGACGAAAGCCGTGGAGATCGTGCCGCGGCTCGTGCCGACCAGCACGAGCTTCGCTTGAGGAAAGCGGGTGTGCAGGTCTGCCGCGACCCGGGCGAGATCCTGCGCCGAGCGCGGCGACGCGCGAAACGCGTCGGAGTAGCCGCCGGGCTGATCCGACGGTGCATCGACGATCGCAGTCGCGAACTGCGCATCCACGAAAAGCGCTCGCGCGCGAATCAGGAAGTTGTTTTTCTCGTGCATGTGGATCGAGCCGTCGGGTTGTGTCGACAGTTCGAGATTGCCCTCGCTGCCCGGAAACATGACGAGCACCCACTTCGGCTGGCTGACGTCCTGTTGCGTGAGCAGATAGGCGATCGATGCGCCCCGTTCCAGCGGCACGTTCACAACCTGTTCGCTTGCGCGCGCGAAGCTCGCGTGAGACGCCGCGATCGTCAAGGTCAAGATGAGCAGGGCGTGCACGAAGCGGCTGATGAATGAAGGCATGTAAGGTTCTCTCGGTCGATGCGCACAGCGGGCGCGCGATGAACGGCAGGCGACAAGGTCGCATCTCATGCTGGACACTGTCAACGCTTTGCGCCTGAACTAGCCGATCGGCCAGGACTTGTAGGAACAGGAGTGGGTTTGCGGGCGCACGAAACTGGCCATTCGGCCGATGCGACGGGAAGCGCTTCCTGAGATAATCTGACATCCCGTTACCTCCGCCGAAACGCCGACAGCATGGCCCGAACCACAGTCCCTGATCCTGCAACCAGCGCACCCGCCGAGCGGGCGTTGTGGCTGCGCGCCGAACTCGAGCGCGCGAACCACGCGTACTACGTGCTCGACCAGCCGGACTTGCCCGACGCCGAGTACGACAAGCTGTTCAAGGAACTGCAACTGATCGAGAGCGAGCATCCCGATCTGATC
>BBSL01000690.1 GCA_001319865.1 Burkholderia sp. E7m39
ATCTGTCCGTAAAACTCGACGCCGCTACATATGGAAGAAGTCGCTGGGCAGTCCTAGCTGCCCGAACTGGTGCGCGGGAAAAATGCCCTGATACGCGAGGTTATGAATCGTGAAGACGGTGCGCGCGGACGGCTTGCCGCGTTCGCGCTCGGCGGCTTTCAGATAGGCGGGCGCGAGGCCTGCGTGCCAGTCGTGTGCGTGGACGATTTGCGGCGCCCATGCCGGGTCGAGCTGCTGCGCGAGCTGCGCGGCCGTCCAGCCGAGCATCGCGAAACGCTGCGCGTTGTCGCCGTAAGGCACGTGCTCGGCGTCGAGATAGGGATTGCCGCCGCGATCGTACAGCGATTGCGCGCGGATCACGTACACGACGAGACCGTTCGCGGCCAGCGTGCCACGCTCCAGCATGACGTTCGACGCGCCGAAGCGCTCGCCGATCCGCGCGACGGGCTGCAGGTCCGACAGCCCGGCGAGCACGGCGGGAAAGCCCGGCAGCAGCACGCGGACGTCGGCGCCCAGCTCGATCAGCGCGGGCGGCAGCGCGCCCACGACATCGGCGAGACCGCCCGTTTTCAGAAGGGGATACAGCTCGCTTGCGACATGCAGCGCGCGGATCGTCATGGGTCTGATTCCTGTTCGCTAAGGTTGCCGTGGGTTGACAGCTTGCGCGCAAGTGCCGGCGCCCGCGCGCGAATGCGCGCCGCGCCTCGCCTGCCGCATTGCGTGCCGTCGGCGATTGGCGTGCTGGCCGGGCTCGCGCGCGCCGCAGGCGCCGTCGAGGCCGCCGCGGGGCGCCAGCCGCGGCGCGCCGGCTGCGCGTTCTTTCCAACGCGGGGCCGTTCAACGCGCGGCCGCTGCCTGCCGCTTGAGCGCCTCGGCCGTCACCAGCACGACGCCGCTGTCCGTGCGGTAAAAGCGTTCGCCATCGCGCACGGGGTCTTCGCCGATCACGGTGCCGTCGGGAATCTGGCAGCCGCGGTCGATCACGACCTTGCGCAGGCGGCAACTCGCGCCGATCGACACCTGCGGCAACAAGACTGCCTCAGCGATGTTACAGAACGAATTCACGACCACATTCGACGACAGCACCGAGCGCGAAATCTGCGAGCCGGAGATCACGCAGCCGCCGCACACGATCATGTTGGTGCCCGTGCCCCTGCAGGCCGTTCAGGTCGCGCACGAACTTGGCGGGCGGCAACTGCTCCTGATGCGTCCAGATCGG
>BBSL01000691.1 GCA_001319865.1 Burkholderia sp. E7m39
TGCGCGCGCAGATGCAGCGCGCGCGCAAGCCAAGGCCGACAGAAAGAAGCACGATGCTCAGGCAAAGGCTGACCGTAAAAAGCACGAAGCCGCTAACGACGCAAACGTTGCTCAGGCGAAGGCGGACAAGGAGAAAGTCGAGGCGCAGAACGACGCTAACAAGAAAGCCGCCGATCAAAAGATCGACGCTGCCAAGAAACAATAGAGCAGCGATAAAAGCGGTGGGGCCGAGCAAGGCAACGCTCAGCCCTCCTTTGACGAGCCTGAGCGGGGATGCGTAAATTGCATCGCCGCTCAGTGCCGCGCGAACGCAACGGCATCAATGGCCCGTGACGCGTTCCCATCCATGCCGGACGGCAGCCTTGAAGCGTTCCCATCCACTCTCGGGATAGCGCGACTCCCAATCCTCGCGAGCGCTCGGCTCGACCCGTTGCCAGTCCTGCTCGCGATATCGCTCGTCTTGTCCGAGCGTGGCGCCATGCGTGTAGGCGCGCCGGTATTCGTCAAAGGAACTGCCTGTATCCGCATAGTGCGCGTCGTAGTCTTTCCGGAACTCATCGTCGTAGGGTTCGTCTTCGAGCGGCGTACCCATGATGGGATCGCCGACGAGACCTGTCATGGGCGTGCGTTCCGCGCGCGCCGCGCTCGCACTGCCATCCGACGGCTGGTTTGCGCTGTCTTTGAGCCGCGCCGATACAGTCGACGACGAGCGGGCGAGCCCGACATCGGGTACCGTCGAACCCTGCCGCTGTGTCTGTTGCATCGACGGCGGCGTCTGCGGCTCCGACGAACGCGTTGTCACCTGCTGCATTCCACTGACCGTTCTCGGGTACGCCGTGTCTGATGTTTCATTTTCCCGGGTGGTATCGGGGACATCGCGAATGGTCGGCGGCACGCCTTCAACTGCCGATATATCGCGCGGCGCGGCGGGGGTGTCCCTCGCTCCCGCAGTGGATGCCGTGCCCTGCTCCGTTGCATCG
Organism: Burkholderia sp. E7m39; assembly: GCA_001319865.1. Lineage (GTDB taxonomy): Bacteria > Pseudomonadota > Gammaproteobacteria > Burkholderiales > Burkholderiaceae > Paraburkholderia > Paraburkholderia bengalensis. The sequence continues at coordinate 981 of BBSL01000691.1, forward strand.
CCTGGGTCGCGCAACGTGGGTGATGCCTGCGCGCCCGCCGCACTGCTCCGTTCGCTGGCTGACGACCTCCTGTCCGCAGCCGGTTCTCGGGCCACTGCGCTACCGCGATGCGGCAAGTCCTTCGCGATGTCCACGTTGCCGGACCCATTGCGCCACGCGTTCATGCGCTCCTCGATGTCGGCGGCGCCCATGCGGCGCATGACATCGCGAGCGAGATCAACCTGCATGTCGGAGACG
>BBSL01000692.1 GCA_001319865.1 Burkholderia sp. E7m39
GCGCGCTCTATCGCGCCGGCAAGGAGTTCTATCTGTATGGCGGGCTGGTCGCGCAAGGTAAACCGGTCATCGTGATCGGCGCGGGCACGGCGGGCGCGATGCTCGCGCGGGAGTTGTCGCGCTCGAGCGAATGGCGGCTGATCGGCCTGCTCGACGACGACGAATCCAAGCAGGGCCGCGAGATCTATGGCTACAAGGTGCTCGGTCCGATCAGCAAGCTGCCGGAGATCGCCGAGGCGATGAAGACCGAGTACGCGATCATCGCGATTCCGTCGGCGCCCGTCGAGCAGCAGCGCCGCGCGGCCACGCTGTGCGTGCGTGCCGGCGTGCGGGCGATGGTGCTGCCGGCGCTGACGGACGTCGGCGAAGATCAGGCGTCGCTGTCGCGCGTGCGTCACATCGACCTCGAAGATCTGCTCGGCCGCGAGCCGGTGCATATCGACACGCCTCACGTCGAAGCGCTGCTGCATGCGCGTGTCGTGATGGTGACGGGCGCGGGCGGCTCGATCGGCTCCGAGCTGTGCCGTCAGATCCTGCGTTTCGAGCCCGCGCAACTGGTCGCTTTCGATATTTCCGAATACGCGATGTACCGGCTCGTGGAAGAGCTGCACGAACGCTTTCCGGGGCTGTCGATCGTGCCCGTGATCGGTGACGCCAAAGATTCCTTGCTGCTCGATCAGGTGATGGCGCGCTTCACGCCGCACATCGTCTATCACGCGGCCGCTTACAAGCACGTGCCGCTGATGGAGGAGCAGAACGCCTGGCAAGCCGTGCGCAACAACGTGCTCGGCACGTACCGGGTGGCGCGCGCCGCGATTCGCCACGACGTGCGGCGCTTCGTGCTGATTTCGACCGACAAGGCGGTCAATCCCACCAACGTGATGGGCGCGACCAAGCGGCTGGCCGAAATGGCTTGCCAGGCGCTGCAGCAGACGAGCGCGCGCACGCAGTTCGAGACAGTGCGCTTCGGCAACGTGCTAGGCAGCGCGGGCAGCGTAATTCCGAAGTTCCAGCAGCAGATCGCGAAGGGCGGTCCCGTCACGGTCACGCACCCGGAAATCACGCGCTTTTTCATGACGATTCCGGAAGCATCGCAACTGGTGTTGCAGGCGTCAAGCATGGGTCACGGCGGCGAAATCTTCATTCTCGACATGGGCGAGCCGATGAAGATCGTCGATCTGGCGCGCGATCTGATCCGGCTCTA
>BBSL01000693.1 GCA_001319865.1 Burkholderia sp. E7m39
GGTCGATCTGCGCCTGTTCGATGGCGCGCTTCTGCTTGTCCTGCTCGGTACCCGCTTCGTTCTTGCGCAACAGCCACAGCAGACGCTGCTTCTCTTCGCCTTCGGCCTGCAGTTCCTTGAACTTCGTCGCGACGACGGCCTGCGCCTCGAGTTTTTCCAGATTCGCCGTCAGTTCGCGAACGATATCCTCGACGCGCGTCAGGTTTTCGCGCGTGTCATGCAGACGATTCTCAGTTTCGCGGCGGCGTTCCTTGTATTTCGACACACCCGCGGCTTCTTCCAGGAATACGCGCAGTTCTTCGGGCTTCGCCTCGATGATCCGCGCGATCATGCCTTGCCCGATGATCGCGTACGCGCGCGGGCCGAGACCCGTGCCGAGGAAGATGTCCTGGATGTCGCGGCGGCGCGCGGGGAGATTGTTGATGTAGTAGCTCGACGTGCCGTCGCGCGTCAGCACCCGCTTGACGGCGATCTCCGCATACTGGCCCCACTGGCCCGCGGCGCGGCCGTCGGCGTTGTCGAACACGAGTTCGACGCTGGCGCGGCTGCCCGGCTTGCGCGCCGTCGAGCCGTTGAAGATCACGTCCTGCATCGACTCGCCGCGCAGCTCCGACGCACGCGATTCGCCGAGCACCCAGCGCACGGCATCGATGATGTTGGACTTGCCGCAACCATTGGGACCGACCACGCCGACGAGCTGGCCCGGAACCTGGAAATGCGTGGGATCGACGAATGACTTGAAGCCAGCGAGTTTGATCGAGGTCAGACGCACGGCGATATCGCTGTTTGGAAAATAATTTATGGAAACGGAACGCGCGGGGTCGGTTGTGTGATCCGTTCCAGGGCGCATGCCCCGCAAACGGCACAACGGCGCGCGAGCCCGCTGCGATTCCGGCGCCGCGGCACGCCCTACGCTGCGCCGCCGGCCAATGAGGGGCAATCATACCATCGCGCGTGGGCGATTCTTACCGTCCCCATCAGCGTTTCCATCCTTGCCGGCGTCCGTCTTCTGTTCGGGCTTCGACCGATGCACCCAGCTCGACAGCGCCGAGGCCAGCACGATGCACGCGCCGCCCGCCCATTCGCGCGGGCCGGGCACTTCGCTCGCGAACAGCCACGCCGTGAGCGCCGTCACGACGATCTCGAACAGCATGATGATCGACGCGCGGTTGGCCGGCACGCGCGC
>BBSL01000694.1 GCA_001319865.1 Burkholderia sp. E7m39
GTCGAAGAAGCGCTGTGTGCCTTCGAGCGTGAATACGCCTTCATGCCAGATGTTGGGGTGAATGTAGAGTCCCTCGCGACCGTCGAAGCGGAAACACACGAATTTTTCGAGCGTAATGTCGTCGCCGGGCAGCGCCAACGGAACATAGAAAGGGCGATGGTCGAGCGGGAAGAAAAGTTGTCCGCCGTCGGGATGGTAGTTCGCGTGCCACAGCAGCATGCGCTGCGGCGGCTCGTTGGTGTCTTCGCGGGCGGCTTCGGGCTGCGCGGCGTAGGCGAGCACGTAGTGACCGTCGACGGCCTCATTTCGGCCATACAGGATTTCACCGCGCCATTCGCTCACGAATACGCCTTGCGTCGTACCCGCTTCGTCGCCCGTGCCGGGGTCGATGGGCCTCGATCCTGTAGCGGGCCATTGCACGATTTCGACGGCGCAGTCTGCCGGGTCGGCGACGAGCCTGCCGAAGCCTTCGAGCGTCTGCGGTGTGGCGTCGACGACGGGCATCGTCACGCGGCGCAGTCCGTGCGAAGGTCGGGATTGAGATAGTCGATGTGTGCGTTCATGAGTGTGTTTGACGTCGATGCCCCACGCGGTGTCGAGGCGGGTTAATCGGTGTGTCGCGCGATGTCGGCTAAGGCCCAGGCCGACATCGCTGCTACCGCGATGCGCCTCTGACGGTATGCCCGGCGTCGCGCGCGAGCTGCACGTAACCATAGACGGAGACGAGGGTCAGTACGCCCGCGCAGAGAAACGCGAAGCGGAAGTCGTCGAGCGAGAACACGGCTGCGGCGTCGCCGGCCTTGCCGCTGATCGACGATGCCGCCCGCAGTGCGAGTGCCCCGAACGCGATGCCGAGGCCGATGCTCATTTGCGCCGCCGCGTTCCACAGCGTATTGGCCGCGCTGGTCTGTTCGGGTGGGACGTCGGCGTACGCGAGCGTCGCCAGCGTGGAGAACTGCAGCGAGCGCGCAAGCCCGTACACGAATACGACGAACAGAACCCACGCAAGCGGCGAAGCGGGCGTCAGCAAGCCGCACACGATCGTGGCGACGCCGCACACTGCGCTGCCCGCGATCGAGACGCCGCGAAAGCCATAGCGTTTCAGGATCGGCGTCGTGAGCGCCTTCATGCCGAGACTTCCCCGCTGCGCTGACGAGCAGCAGCA
>BBSL01000695.1 GCA_001319865.1 Burkholderia sp. E7m39
GCCTGGGCTTTTCAGCGCGAATTCGCGGAAATCCAGCGCGCCGCCGCGATGCGCGAGCCAACGCATGATGACCTTGTTGCGCCCGATCACCTGCTGCCGATAGATGCCGAGATTCTGCCGCGTCTTGTTCGGACCGCGCGTGACAGTGAGGCCCCACGTGATCAGCGGGCCGGCGTCGCCTGGCCAGCAGGTCTGGATGGGCAGCTTCGCGAGATCGACGTCGTTGCCTTCCCAGACGATTTCCTGGCAGGGCGGGGCGCTCACGGTTTTCGGCGCCATGTCCCACACCGCCTTCGCCAGCGACAGCAGCTTGCCCGCGTCCTTGAGCCCCTTGGGCGGCTCGGGCTCCTTCAGCGCCGACAGCAGACGTCCGACGTCGCGCAGCGACTCCAGCGCCGCCTGATCGCCGCCCGCGTCGCGCTGTTCGGTCGCTTCGATGCCCATGCCGAGCGCAACGCGCCGCGGCGTGCCGAACAGATTGCCCAGCACCGGGAACGCATGGGTTTCCTTCGACTCAAACAGCAGCGCCGGGCCGCCGGCGCGCAGCACGCGGTCGCAGAGTTCGGTCATTTCCAGAACAGGCGACACCTTTTGCGGGATACGGCGCAGTTCGCCTAGCGCTTCAAGGCGGCTTGCGAAGTCACGCAGGTCTTTGTATTTCATCGGTCGGGGTTCGCTCGCCGCGAGGGGCGGCCGAGACAAGGCAGAGAACGGTGGTGGCTAAAGGTGCGAAGCGGCGCGAAGTGCAGGCGCAGCGCAAGTGGCGCGGCGATCAGCGCGCCGCGCCGAATGGATTGTCGATTTTACCTGCGTTCGGCAACGCACGTTGAATGGAGCATTTCCAAACTCGCTGCAAACGCCCTTGCCAAGCGGGCTCCGACGTTCTGAACGCTGTTCATAATTACAAATGGTTATAATTTTGACCGTTTATAGTGTTGACGATCTATAAAACCCTGTTAGAATCCGGTCACATTGGTTGCAGGGAATTGATAGTTTTACCACCGTCCCCCGGTCCCTTAGACGCAACGCGTCGCTCCTACCGCCCCTGCACGGTATTGACGGTCATATGTAGTCTCTACCAGCGCATTTCGACGCTGGTTTTTCGCGTGGGAGCCACCGAATGCGCGCTTTTGCAGCGCAGGCGGTCCTTTTTCAAG
>BBSL01000697.1 GCA_001319865.1 Burkholderia sp. E7m39
AGGTCGAACAGGCGCGAAACCTGTTGCTCGGCATGCTCGGCCATGACATGCGCAGTCCTCTCCAGACAATTCAGATGACTGCCTCGTTTCTCAAGGCGCTGAATGCCGGAGAAGATGTATCGGAAGCCGCGGCGAGGCTTATTCGCAGTGGTGCCCGTATGCAGACCCTTCTCGACGACCTGTGCGACTTCAATCGGACCAAGTTGGGATTGGGAATCAGTATCGCGCCCGAGGACGTTGATCTCGCCGACGTGTTCGCCGATGTGATAGATCAGCTGCGCGCAGCCCATCCGGGCCGGGAGATCGATCTCGATGTGAGGGGTGACCTGCGCGGGTGCTGGGATGGGAGTCGTCTGCAGCAACTGCTCGGCAACCTCGTATCTAACGCCATCTTCTATGGAACACCGGGCACGCCCGTACGCGTGATCGCCACGCCCGCCGACACGGAGGTCCGGTTCGAGGTCAGGAACGTCGGTCCTGCTATTGATCAGGCGACGCTGGATCGCATCTTCGATCCGCTCGAGCGCGGCCCGAGTCAAGGCAACGAAGGCAACGGCCAACACGGCCTTGGATTGGGCCTGTTCATCGCGAGCGAGATTGCGAAGGCGCATCACGGCGAAATCAGCGTGCAATCCACCCAAGCCGAGACGGTGTTCTCGGTACGCCTTCCGCGCCGCGTGTAGAGGCAGGCGCGATGCCGCCATGCGAGTGCCGCTGACGCGGGCCCTACTCGGACGAACCGTTCCTACGCTTTGTCATCTGGCGCGAGATCGGGATCGATCCCGTCGTGCTCGGGCATATAAGGGCCCTGTTCCGGGTGATCTTTTCCTTTTGGGACCAAAGTTTCATCCATGTTGCCGTGCGGCTTCTGCTTGACCGTGCCGTCGCGTTCGACACTCACGTCGCCTTGGTTCTCATTCTCTCTGCGACGGTCCGCGCGCTCGACGGGATCGGCCGGCTCCGCTGAACGGCTATCGCGACGCGCTTCAGGCGCTCCGTGCGATGGGGCGTCGGGTATGGTCACCGGGTTGTCGGGTACGACTGGCATCATCTGCTCCTTGAGCGAACGGGTTTCGACGATCAGGAAGATCGCAGTGGGACGTTCCCGCACACGCGTCTCACGCAGTAACTTG
>BBSL01000698.1 GCA_001319865.1 Burkholderia sp. E7m39
GGCGGTTTCAAAGGCCAAGTGCAACACATCACTTAGGATGTGCTGCATGGGACAAAAATACGAACATCTGGGCGCCGAGGAACGAGGCGTGATCTTCGCCATGAAGCTGGAGAACCGCAGTACACGGGAGATTGCACGCATGTTGCAGCGCGCACCGAGTACCATCAGCCGGGAACTCAGGCGCAATGGCTGGAAGCCTGATCATGAGCGTGGCACGATGGGCCGGCCTGCCATGGCCGGTGGCTACAATGCAGCGCAGGCTGGCAAACGGGCTTCGAAGCTGCGACGCAAGGCGCGCTGCGAGCGCAAGCTGCATCCACACGGAACGCTGTGGCCCGAGGTGCGTCAATATCTGGAGCGATGCTTCTCACCCACACAGGTGGCCCGGCAACTCAAACGGCTCTATCCCGGTCAATCCGACTTGAACGTCTCTCACGAAACGATCTACCACGCCATCTATGCCGCGCCGCGTGGCGCATTGCGGCGCGAACTGGTCAGCCTGCTGCGGCAGGGCCGTGGCGCGCGCAAGCCACGCACGCGCGGACAGGACCGACGCGGCAAACTGGTGGACATGGTGAGCATCCATGTGCGCCCGCCTGAAGCCAACGACCGCCTCATCCCCGGACACTGGGAGGGCGACCTGATCAAGGGGGCGGGCAACCGTTCGGCGGTGGGGACGCTAATCGATCGCAGCACGCTGTTCCTGATGCTGGTGAAGATCGATGGCGCCACCGCTCAGGCTGCGCTCGAGGCCTACAGCGCAGCCTTCGCGCCACTGCCGGAAGAACTGCGCAAGACCCTGACCTACGATCAGGGCAAGGAGATGGCACTGCACAAGGAACTGGCCAAAGCGACGGGTATCCGCATCTACTTCTGCGATCCTCACAGCCCATGGCAGCGCGGCATCTGCGAGAACACCAATGGTCTGTTGCGCCAGTACCTGCCCAAAGGCGCAGATCTGTCGGTGCTCTCACAACGTCAGCTCGACCTGATCGCCATGGAGATGAACATTCGTCCGCGAAAGACACTCGACTGGCGAACGCCCGCCGAAGTCTTTATGGAGAACTGCAAGCAACACGGCATCGAAATCAACCCCACTGTTGCACTTGGTGTTTGAAACCGCCCC
>BBSL01000699.1 GCA_001319865.1 Burkholderia sp. E7m39
CCGGACGGTCAAGCTTCGTCACTTCGCGGCTCACGAACGCCGACAGACCGCTATCCGCCGCAGCGTCGATCTTCTCGACCGATGCACTGCCGCCTTCCGCTGCAACGGGATCGAAGCCCGTCGCGCGAACCGTGATCACCTTGATGGGATCAGCCGATTGCACGATTGCAATCGCGTTACCGGCGTAGATCGGGCGCTCGAACGTGTCGGCGGAATCGACTGCCGTGATGTCGCTGATCTGCGCGACGTCGAGCTTTGCCGCGATGCGCGGCGCGATGTTCTTGCCGTAAGCCGTGGCCGGCGCGAGCACGTGCGAATAGTCCTTCGCGATGTTCAGCACCGTCGCTTCGACATTCTCAGCGAGACCTTCGGCCAGTTGCGGCGCGTCGGCGAGCAGCACTTTCGATACACCCGCGATCTTCGCCGCTGCATCGGCTGCAGCCTGCGCGTTGTGACCCGCGACCAGCACGTGGATATCGCCGCCGATCTTCTGTGCCGCCGCCACCGTATTCAGCGTTGCAGCCTTGATCGACGCGTTGTCGTGTTCAGCAATTACCAGAATCGTCATTTCATTCGTCTCCGTGTGCCCGTCAGAATCAAAGCACCTTGGCTTCCGTCTTGAGCTTCTCGACCAGCGTCTTCACGTCGGCCACCTTCACGCCAGCCGAGCGCTTCGGCGGCTCGCTGACCTTCAGCGTCTTCAGACGCGGCGTGACGTCGACGCCCAGGTCTTCCGGCTTCACGGTTTCGAGCGGCTTCTTCTTCGCCTTCATGATGTTCGGCAGCGTCACGTAGCGCGGCTCGTTCAGGCGCAGATCGGTCGTCACGACTGCGGGCAGCTTCAGCGACAGCGTTTCCGCCCCGCCATCCACTTCGCGCGACACGGTCGCCTTGCCGTCAGCGACGACAACCTTCGATGCGAACGTTGCCTGCGGCAGGTTCGCCAGCGCGGCCAGCATCTGGCCCGTCTGGTTCGAATCGTCGTCGATGGCCTGCTTGCCGAGAATGACCAGCTGCGGCTGTTCCTTGTCGACCAGCGCCTTGAGCAGCTTCGCGACCGCCAGCGGCTGCAGGTCTTCATTCGATTCGATCAGGATGGCGCGGTCCGCGCCGA
>BBSL01000700.1 GCA_001319865.1 Burkholderia sp. E7m39
CCGCCGGCGTGATGACGAACGGCCTGCGCGGATCGATACGTTTGATCGTCGTATTCATCGTTCACTCCAGCGCTGCGGCAACGAGTTCGGCCACATCGAGCACCTCGGGACGCGGCCCCACGACACCCTCGAGCATCGCTGTGCAGTTCGGGCAACCCACGGCCACGACATCCGCGCCGATCGCGCGCGCATCGTCGATGCGGATATCGGGGATGCGCTGCTTGCCGGGAATGTCCGTCAGCGGCGCGCCGCCGCCGCCGCCGCAGCAGCGTCCGCGCTTGCCGTGACGCTCCATCTCGACGACCTTGATGCCGATCGTCTTCAGCAACTGGCGCGGCGCTTCCGTTTCGCCGTTGTAGCGGCCGAGATAACACGGATCGTGATACGTGACTGTCCTGTCGTTGAACGCGGCGACGGCTTTCGGCGACAGCTTGCCGCTCGCCACCAGTTCCGCGAGGAACGTCGTGTGATGCAACACGTCGTAACGTCCGCCGAGTGCGCGATATTCGTTGCGCAGGCTGTGCATCACGTGCGGATCGGCGGTGACGATGCGCTTGAAGTTGAGCGTGGCAAGCGTGCCCATCATCTGCTTCGCCATGCGCTGGAAGGTGGCTTCGTCGCCGAGGCGTCGCGCGACGTCGCCCGTATCCGTTTCCTGCGCGCCGAGCACGGCGTATTTCACGCCCGCCTTGTTCAGCACTTTCACGAGCGAGCGCAGCGTGCGCTGATAGCGCATGTCGAAGGCGCCCTCGCCCGCGACGAGCAGCACGTCGACGGGCTGTCCCGGTTGCGCGACAGGCGAACTCAGATCGACCGACCAGTCGTAGCGCGCGGCCTTGTCGTAGCCGCCCATCGTGCCCGTTTCGCGCAGGTTCGCCAGCACTTCCGGGCCCTTGCCCGGCACGGTGCCGTGCACGAGCGTCTGATTGCGGCGCATGTCGACGATCGCATCGACATGCTCGATCAGCATCGGACATTCGTGCACGCAGGCGCGGCACGTCGTGCACGACCACACCGTGTCGGCTTCGATCAGGCTCGAAATGATGGGGCGCTGCGGCTCGCCGCCATGCTGGCGACCTTGATNCCGGGCTCGGGCTGCCTGCATACG
>BBSL01000701.1 GCA_001319865.1 Burkholderia sp. E7m39
TGCCGCGCAACGCAAGCAGGCGGATGACCCGTCGTTCCATGGCGCCAAGATCGCGACGGCGCAGTTCTTCGCGGCGCATGTGCTGCCGCAGGCGGTGGCGCTCGAGGCGTCGATTACCAGCGCGAAGGGCGCCGAAGGCGTGCTTGCGTTGTCGGAAGAGCAGTTCTGATCCCAGCAAGCGCCCGCGGCATTCAGACGGGATGCAACAAACGACAACGGCGCCCTCAGGCGCCGTTGTTGCATCAACAAACGTTCAGAGCCGCTCAGGCATAAGCCGGGCGCGTCTGACCCACCGTCTCGCCGAGGTAGCGATGGACCGACAGATCGCCCGACTGGATCGCCGGGCGTTTGCCCGAAATGAGATCGGCGAGCAATTGACCCGAGCCGCACGACATCGTCCAGCCCAGCGTGCCATGTCCCGTGTTGAGGAACAGGTTCGACACAGGCGTGCGGCCGACGATCGGCGTGCCGTCCGGCGTCATCGGGCGCAAGCCCGTCCAGAAGGTCGCCTGCGACGTGTCGCCGCCGCCGGGGAACAGATCGTTCACGCACATTTCGAGCGTTTCGCGGCGTGCCTGCTTCAGCGTCTTGTCGAAGCCGACGATCTCGGCCATGCCGCCGACGCGAATGCGGTTGTCAAAACGCGTGATCGCGATCTTGTACGTCTCGTCGAGCACCGTCGAGACGGGTGCGGCGTCCGCGTTGACGATGGGCGCCGTGATCGAATAGCCCTTGAGCGGATAGACGGGGATTTTAACGATGTCAGCGAGGAACTTCGTCGAGTACGAGCCCAGCGCGACGACGAAGCTGTCCGCCCGCACCATCTCGTTGCCGCACTTGACGCCGGCGATGCGGTCGCCTTCCATCGCGAGCGCGTCGATTGGCGTGTTGTAGCGGAACTTGACGCCCAGTTGTTCGGCAAGCGCGGCGAGGCGCGTCGTGAACAGCTGGCAGTCGCCCGTTTCGTCGCCCGGCAGGCGCAGGCCGCCCGTCAGCTTGTGCGACGTCGCGGCGAGCGCCGGCTCGGCGCGCGCGAGATCGTCGGGCATCAGCAGTTCGTACGGCACGTTCGCTTCTTCGAGCACGGCGATGTCCTTCGCC
>BBSL01000702.1 GCA_001319865.1 Burkholderia sp. E7m39
CAACATGTCGCCCGTGCAGATCCGGCAGAACACGCAGCTATGCACGCAGTGGTCCGAGTATCTGGTTCGCGAGAGCATGCCGGGGCAAAGCATCGCGGTCGAGATTACGGAAGGGCTGCTGCTGCACGCCGATCTGAAGATCGACGAAAAGCTGGCGACGTTCCGCGATGCCGGCATCCGTATTTCGATCGACGACTTCGGAACGGGCTATTCGTCGCTCTCGTATCTGAAGCGCTTCGACATCGACTATCTGAAGATCGACCGTTCCTTCGTCCAGAACCTGGGGCTCGATGCCGACAATCAGGCGCTGTGCGAGGCAATCGTCGTGCTCGCGCACAAGCTCGGCCTGAAGGTGATCGCGGAAGGCGTGGAAACCGTCGAGCAGCGCGCGTTTCTGGCCGCCGTCGGCTGCGACTTCGCGCAAGGCTTCCTGTGGTCGCAGCCGGTGCCGCCCGACGCATTCGAGGCACTCGTCTGGCCGCGCATCGAATGCAGCGAGGAAAACGTCTGACGCGCAGCTTGCCGCATCAGATGCGATGACGTGCTGGCGGGCGGCACACACCCGCCGCCGTGCAATCAGTTGCCGAAGAAGATGGGCTCGGGATACGCATCCGACGAGCGCGGCGCGCCCATCTGCATCGTGCCGTTCGGCGCGACGCCGCCCACGGCCGTATGCGTCATCGGCTGCTGGTCTTGCGCCGAGACTTTCGCTTCAGCGGCCTGAATGTCATCCGGGTAGCTGGCGTCGCGCGCGATGGGGCGATAGCCAGCCTGCTCGACGCGCTGAAGATCGTCGCGCACCTGAGCGCGCGTGACGTCGCCCTGTTCAGACTGGGCGAAAGAGAGTGCCGGCGCAGCCAGCGCGCACGAAACGACGACCGCCTGGATCAGTGCTTTCATGATGGTTCACCTGCATGTGAGTCCTGGACCGCGCCGCATTCGCGCCGGATGGCATGTGAATGCGGCACCAACGCCCTTCTTAAGGGTTGCCACCATTGTGGGCAATGACCACTGACCTAAGGCTGTCTCTCACATGACAAATGCGTCATCTGCGCGATGTGCGTGTCCGGCGCAGTTGTGTACG
>BBSL01000703.1 GCA_001319865.1 Burkholderia sp. E7m39
GGGAGTACGCACTGCCGACTGGCTGCTTTCGGGCCGCTGAATTCCAGTGACTGCTTTTGAGCGATGACTTCGATAATTCGCATCCACTTCCCGCGCGCGTTGAGCCGTAGAGACCCGGCGAGAGTGACATTAACTGGAAGAACCAGCTAAATAAGCGGGAATCACCTATTCCAGCCGTGACATTCTTTTAACGCGCAGACGACCGTACACTGGAGCCAGGAATCGGCGTCGAAGGAGCGCCAGCGCCCCTATGATTCATTCCGAACGTTTCTCTATTTGCCGACATCCTTCCAAAACGCGCAGGTGATGGTTGACTCGTCACCTTGTACGCGTCGCCAGCTGGACACTACGCCAACGGAGTGACAGCAATCTTTATCGAGCGCAATGAATACAACTCTCATCTACCGTAGCCCTAACGGTGATCACTGGATGCTGTGCTCGGAAGAGGAACGGGCGCGGTTCGTCCGACACGTGGCGAACGCCGCATCGGGCGGGGCTGTATCTGACGTTTCCGTAGAAGCGTTTCTCGGCACGGCGGGCGACGGGCATCAAGGACCGCAGCACGACGCACTACGCGAACTGCTCTCTGCCAGAACCCGGGTGTCCAGCGCGCCATATCCTGATCAACACCTGGAGTCGAACGTCCAGGCAGACTCTTTGTTGCTTAGCGTCGTTCAGGTCCGAACCTTTGCGCAAACGCGCCGACTTACCGGTGCAAGTGGATTTCTTTTCGCTCGGGAAGAGCACCTCTTCCTGGTAACGAGCCGCCACGTGATGGCTGACGCGCCGAGTCAGCACTATCCCGATCGCCTTGAGATCGAGATGCACATTGACCCCAGCAACCTGGGTGCGTCAGTGTGGATTTCCTTACCTCTATACGTCGAGGGGATGAGTCTGTGGCGTCAGGCAACTGATAGGGGCGGCGAGATCGACGTCGCCCTTCTGGAAATTCCGCGCGCACAACTACCGCGCGGCGCCGTCTTCCGTGCTTTCGGTCCCGGACACATCGTGACGTCTGGGGATTCCGTCCGGATCGGCGCATCAGTACTGATCGTCGGATTTCCTCTAAGTTTCCACGACTCT
>BBSL01000704.1 GCA_001319865.1 Burkholderia sp. E7m39
GCATACACGGACGCTCATGACAGCCAGCACCCTGCCCGCAACGCCTTCTCACAACCGACGCATCGTTCAGCTCGACGGCTTGCGCGCGATCGCCGTGCTCGCGGTATTCGCGCAGCACGCGCTGAAGGCGCCGCTCTGGATGGGCGTCGATCTGTTTTTCGTGCTGAGCGGCTTTCTGATCACGGGCATCCTGCTGGAGCGCAAGGCGCGTGCGCAGTCGTATTTCAGCTATTTCTACGCGCGCCGCGCACGGCGCATCCTGCCGCCGTATCTGCTGCTGATGCTGGTGTCGTCGCTGCTGTTCGGCCTCGGTTGGGCGCAGCACTGGGAGTGGTATGCGTTCTTCGCGACGAATATCGGCGATGCACTCGGACAAAGCGGACATGACAGCCTCAACGTGCTGTGGTCGCTCGCCGTCGAAGAGCAGTTCTATATCGTCTGGCCGTTCGTGATCCTGCTCGTGCCCGAGCGCGCGCTCGGTTTCGTCGCTGCCGGCCTGATCGTGCTCGTGCCCCTGTTGCGGGCCGTCGCGACGCCCTGGTTCGATTCGTTCTGGCCGGTCTACTACCTCACGCCGTTCCGCATGGATCTGCTTGCTGCGGGCGCGCTGCTCGCCGTCGCCGTGCGACGCGACGCAAATGCACTCCAGCCGTTCAGATGGCTGGCCGTGCTCGGCGTGTGTGCGGCGCTTGTCGTGCTTGCGTGGCTGCATCTGCACTATCCGCGGTTTCGCGCGGCCAATACGCCGCTGTCGAATGCGGGTCTGTACAGCGTATCGCTCGTGCTGTGCACGTCGATCGTGGTCATCGCGCTGCAGAGCACGGGCATCGTCAAGCGCGTGTTGTGCAACCCGGTACTGGTCTATATCGGCACGATCAGCTACACGATCTATCTGATCCACCTGACCATTCTGTATGCGCTGTGGCCGCTGCATTTCGATCGCTACGTGACGGCCGTGCTCGCGCTCGCGATCACGCTGGCGTATGCGAGCGCGTCGTGGTTCGGCTTCGAGCGTCGTCTGATTCATGGCGGCGCGCCGCGCGCGCGCCTGCACGACGATGCGCTGCAAGCGGCACGCGAAG
>BBSL01000705.1 GCA_001319865.1 Burkholderia sp. E7m39
GATGAACGTGCGCTTCGAGGTCGCCGCGATCGCCATTTTTGTCGCGATGGTGCTCGACGGCATGGACGGCCGCGTCGCGCGCATGACGCATACCCAGAGCGCATTCGGCGAGCAGTTCGACAGTTTGTCTGACATGGTGTCGTTCGGCGTCGCGCCTGCGCTCGTGATGTACGAATGGATTCTGAAGGATCTGGGCCGGTGGGGCTGGCTGGCGGCGTTCGTCTATTGCTCGGGCGCGGCGCTGCGCCTCGCGCGCTTCAACACGAACATCGGCGTGGTCGACAAGCGCTTCTTCCAGGGCATGCCGAGCCCGGCGGCGGCGGCGCTGATCGCGGGCTTCGTCTGGCTCGCGACGGATAACCGCGTGCCGCTGAAGCTCGTCTGGCTGCCGTGGGTCGCGTTCGCGCTGACCATCTATGCGGGCGTGACGATGGTGTCGAATGCGCCGTTCTACAGCGGCAAGGCGCTCGACGTGCGGCATCGCGTGCCGTTCGCGGCGATCCTGCTGGTGGTCGTCGCGTTCGTGCTGGTGTCGTCGGACCCGCCGCTGATGCTGTTCGGCCTGTTCGTGCTGTACGGCCTGTCGGGCTATGTGTTCTGGGCGTATCGCGTGGTGCGCGGCATGGGCAATCCGGCGCGCTCCTCGCAGCGGCCAGGTTGACGCGCCAGCTTGACGGCGGCGAGTGAAAACGGCAGCTTGTGAAGCTGCCGTTTTTCTTGCTGCACCGGGCGGGGCGCTGTTCCGGCAAAATCCTATCGCCGTCCTGGTTAGCGTCAATTGCGTGTTTTCGGGATTGCCGCTATAGTCGCTGGCATGGCACTTTCCAAGTTCCCCTTCCTGTCTCTTCAAGCCGGCGTGCTACTAAGCTCGCTAGCGCTAGCGCGCCTGCCGCGCTGATCGTTTTCGCCCTCCGTCTGCCTCGTTCGTTGTCTAGCGTCGCCAGCGGTCGCGGCGCAAACACTCGAATTCCGTTTTCCAATTCAAACTGACCGAATCCCCCTGGAGACCCGAGATGGCAGACAAGCTCATCATTTTCGACACGACGTTGCGTGACGGCGAACAATCG
>BBSL01000706.1 GCA_001319865.1 Burkholderia sp. E7m39
CATGGGCAAAGCACTCGACGGTGTGCGCATTCTCGATTTCACGCATGTGCAGTCGGGGCCGACCTGCACGCAGCTGCTGGCGTGGTTCGGCGCGGACGTGATCAAGGTGGAGCGCGCGGGCGCGGGCGACATCACGCGCGAGCAGCTGCGCGACGTGCCCGACGCCGACAGCCTGTACTTCACGATGCTCAACCACAACAAGCGCTCGGTGACCATCGACACGAAGAACCCCGAGGGCAAGCTCGTGCTCGAGGCGCTGATCCAGAAGTGCGACGTGCTGGTGGAGAACTTCGCGCCCGGCGCACTCGACCGCATGGGCTTTACGTGGGAGCGCATCCAGGAGCTGAACCCGAAGATGATCGTCGCGTCGGTGAAGGGCTTCGGGCCCGGACCGTACGAGGACTGCAAGGTCTACGAGAACGTCGCGCAGTGCGTGGGCGGCGCGGCCTCCACCACGGGTTTCGACGACGGCCCGCCCGTGGTGACGGGCGCGCAGATCGGCGACAGCGGCACGGGCCTGCACCTGGCGCTGGGCATCGTCACGGCGCTGTATCAGCGCACGATGACGGGGCGCGGCCAGAAGGTGCTCGCGGCGATGCAGGACGGCGTGCTGAACCTGTGCCGCGTGAAGCTGCGCGACCAGCAGCGGCTGGAGCGCACGGGCGTCATGAAGGAATATCCGCAGTATCCGAACGGCACCTTCGGCGAGGCGGTGCCGCGCGCGGGCAACGCGTCGGGCGGCGGCCAGCCGGGCTGGATCCTGAAGTGCAAGGGCTGGGAGCACGACCCGAACGCGTACATCTACTTCATCACGCAGGCGCCCGTGTGGGTGAAGATCTGCAACGTGATCGGCAAGGAAGAGTGGGCAACCGACCCCGAATACGCGACGCCCAACGCGCGCCTGCCGAAGCTCAAGGAGATCTTCGCGGAGATCGAACGCTGGACGATGTCGAAGACCAAGTTCGAGGCGATGGAGATCCTGAACAAGTACGACATTCCGTGCGGCCCGATCCTGTCGATGAAGGAAATCGCCGAAGACGAATCGCTGCGCAAGACGGGCACGATCG
>BBSL01000707.1 GCA_001319865.1 Burkholderia sp. E7m39
GATCGAGAAGTATGTCTAGCCGCTTGTTTACAGATGAAAGATTGAATATCCAATTGTCGGCGGCTGAGATTTCAACCCGTGGCGTATTCGATTTGCTCAGCGCGTCCGTGTTCGCGGCTTACGCGCTGTCAGGATGGGCCGCGGCGGTCGTCACAGGGTTCCGCCATCGCTCGAGCCGAAAAGACCGGTGGATTCCATTGCCGCTCGGCCTATGCAGACCCTGATCACTCAAGTGCTGCTGATAGCACTCAGCAACAGACCGCGTGGCTGCCAACGTTGCGACTTCTCCGGCAAGCCGAACGGCCCGCTTTACCCATAAGAGGCCGCGGCGGCGCAGGGTGCCCGATTATTTACTAGTGCACATCGGGAGTAAATCATGCATGCTAAAACGGCCAGCAACCCGAGGCCCCGGTCGCGGGCGCGGTACCTCTCGGCGTGGGCGTCGCGCAAACGCAACTCGTAGCGAAGGGGTGGCGTGCATCGAAGCTAGTCCACGCCGACGTGTACAACGAGAAAAACGAAAAGATAGGGTTTCCAAGGCACAACGGCCATCCGCTCGGACCGACCCTCTGCGCGTTTCCTTCAGGGAAGCGCCCCAACACGGGGTGCGGCCATTTCTAATCGAGGAAAGGAACAGGACCGCCAACGCAAGCATTGGAGGGGGGTTGCACACCCTGTGTCGGTACAATCGAAACGCCCGTCTCCGATCGCGGTTGGCACAACGAGAGACGGACCTACGCAAGCCGGGGACGAACCTCAGAATGAAGAGCCAAGGTCGGCGAAGCGCTATCGCGTCGCAAGCTCGCGCCCTACATATTTGAAACTGAGGCGGAAGCACGCAGCCAGCTGCACGGTACGAATTAAACTGATCACGGCCGGTCTCACGGAGAAAGTCATGCTTCGAGCACTCGCGACGCTGCTCACGTTCCAATGCCTTGGCGAGGGCGTGTCATACGTATTTCGTCTACCCGTCCCTGGACCGGTGATCGTAGAGGAGGTCGCGGACCGCCTGTGTCCTGCAGCACATGGTCCGCTTTCGTACCACTGCTCCGCCTGATACCAG
>BBSL01000708.1 GCA_001319865.1 Burkholderia sp. E7m39
TTCGAGCATCACTTCCGCGACGGGACGCGACACGAGATCGCCGCGCATCGACGGGATGATGCAGAACGTGCACCGGTGATTACAGCCTTCGGAAATCTTCAGATACGCATAGTGGCGCGGCGTCAGCTTGACGCCCGCGGCAGGCACGAGATCGACGAACGGGTCATGCGGCTTTGGCAGATGGCTGTGCACGGCCTGCATCACTTCGCCGAGCGCGTGCGGGCCCGTCACGGCCAGCACCTTCGGATGCACTTCTTCGATCAGATTCGAGCCGCTCGCACTCTGCTTCGCGCCCAGGCAGCCCGTGACGATTACCTTGCCGTTCTCCGTCAGCGCTTCGCCGATGGCGTCGAGGCTTTCCTGCACGGCTTCATCGATGAAGCCGCACGTGTTGACAACGACGAGATCCGCGCCGTCGTAGGTGCCGGAAATCTCGTAACCTTCCGCGCGCAGCTGGGTGATGATCTGTTCGGAATCGACAAGGGCTTTCGGGCACCCGAGGGAAACGAAACCCACTTTCGGGTTCGAAGTGGTGGGCGCGGCGGGAGAAGAAGTCTGCGACATAGAATGGTCCGGCGAGAAGCGATGAGTGACGCGATGGTTGGGGGCTTGGGCGTGCAGCCCGGTGCCAGATCGCGGCAAACGTAGGGTGCACCGCGCGACGGCGCCGTGTGAGAATGGCCGTGGCGTAAAGGGCCGCGCAGATGACCGCAGATAGCAGTCAGACGGCGGCCCCGCGCAAGCAACCTCATATTATACCGCGCGCACGATACGCCGGCATCGCGCTGCCCGTCGGACGCGTGACGGCGGGCAGCATGCGTCGTCCGCCCGGCTCGCTGCCGGGCGGACGGAAAAACACTCATCGGAATACTGCCGGACGACCGCCCGCCTACTTCTTCTCCGGCTCGGGATTTCCCTGCGGCGTAGGCTGCGTGAACGGGAACGAGCTGAACATGGTCTTCGCCTGGTTCTGCATCTGCTCCTGCATCTGCACGAACATGTTCTTCGACTGCTCGATGTAGCTCGTCATCATCGCCCTGCATCATCGGGGCTTGC
>BBSL01000709.1 GCA_001319865.1 Burkholderia sp. E7m39
AGCCGCAGGGCTGGGCGCCGTACCGCAACGGCCACTGGATCTGGCAGGCGCCGTGGGGCTGGACATGGGTCGACGATGCGCCGTGGGGCTTCGCGCCGTACCACTATGGCCGCTGGGCTTATGTCGACGATGCGTGGGCCTGGGTGCCGGGGCAGGCGGTCGCCAGCGAGCCCGCCTATGCGCCCGCCCTCGTTGCCTTCGTCGGCGATGGCGGCGATGGCGGCGGCGACTGGGGCGTGAATCTCGCCGTCGGTGGCGTGGCGGCAGCGGGTCTTGCATGGTTCGCGCTCGGGCCGGGCGAGCCGTGGCATCCGCATTGGGGGCACGACTGGAGCCCACGCTATTACCAGCGCGTGAACAACACGGTGGTCGTCAACAACCGCGTCGACGTCCATAACAACTTCCACAACACCTACCTCAACTACGGCAGGCCGGGCGCCGTGACGGCAATGCCCGCGACGGCCTTCGTCCGTGGACAGCCGACCAACCGCTTCGCCCATCCCGCCGATCCCGCTCAATGGCGCAACGCCCGCTTCAATGCGGGCGCACCGGGCATCGCGCCCGTCAAGCAGAGCTTCGGACCGGGCATGCGCAACTCCGCTTATCGGCCGCCCGCAAACGTGATGGCGCGGCCCGTCGTCGGTACGCGCGAGCCGGGCGTACCGGCGGCGTATCACGACCGCCTCGCGCAACACTTCGCGCAGGGCGGCCATGGACGCGTGCCGGGCGCGGGCGAGCCGTTCGTGCGCACGGCCGTGCCCGCGCACTTCGGCGGACAGACGCTCGGCGGCAACGGGCCCGTCGCGAATGTGCGCCTGGTGCGCTCGCACGCGCCGGGGCAGACGGCGGGTGCTCGCGGTGCTCCAGGTGGTCCGGGTGCCCCCGGCGGTCAGCGGCCCGGTGACAGCGCGGCGCCTCAGGTCGACGCACAGCAGCACGGCGTGCCGGGGCAGCCGCAGCACGGCTTTGCGCCCGGGCAAATGGCGGGCCAGCCGGGTGGACAGGCGGCAGGCGCGCAGCGGCCTGGCGGTGGCAGCGC
>BBSL01000710.1 GCA_001319865.1 Burkholderia sp. E7m39
CGACGGCTCGTACCGGATCTTCGGCACGAAGATTTTCATCACGTGGGGCGAGCACGATATGGCGGAGAACATCGTCCATCTGGTGCTCGCGCGCACGCCGGAC
Organism: Burkholderia sp. E7m39; assembly: GCA_001319865.1. Classification (GTDB taxonomy): domain Bacteria; phylum Pseudomonadota; class Gammaproteobacteria; order Burkholderiales; family Burkholderiaceae; genus Paraburkholderia; species Paraburkholderia bengalensis. The sequence goes on from BBSL01000710.1 coordinate 104, forward strand.
GCGCCCGAAGGCGTGAAGGGCATTTCGCTGTTTCTCGTGCCGAAGTTTCTCGTCAACGAAGACGGCTCGCTGGGCGCGCGCAACGACGTGCATTGCGTGTCGATCGAGCACAAGCTCGGCATCAAGGCGAGCCCGACGGCCGTGCTGCAGTTCGGCGACCACGGCGGCGCGATCGGTCACCTGATCGGCGAGGCGAACCGCGGCCTCGAATACATGTTCATCATGATGAACGCGGCGCGTTTTGCCGTGGGCATGCAGGGCGTGGCCGTGTCGGACCGCGCGTACCAGAAGGCCGTCGCGTACGCGAAGGAGCGCGTGCAGAGCCGGCCTGTCGATGGCTCGGCGAAGCAGGCCGTGTCGATCATCCATCACCCGGACGTGCGCCGCATGCTGTCGACGATGCGCGCGCTGACGGAAGCCTCGCGTGCGCTTGCGTATGTGGCGGCCTCGCATAGCGATCTCGCGCACCATCATCCCGACGAAGCGCACCGCGCCGAACACCTGGCGATCTACGAGTACCTCGTGCCGATCGTGAAGGGCTGGAGCACGGAGCTGTCGGTGGACGTGGCGAGCCTCGGCGTGCAGGTGCACGGCGGCATGGGCTTCATCGAGGAAACGGGCGCCGCGCAGTATTACCGCGACGCGCGCATCCTGCCGATCTACGAAGGCACGACGGCCATTCAGGCCAACGATCTGATCGGCCGCAAGACGCTGCGCGACGGCGGCGCGGTCGCCCGGGCCTTGCTCGCGCAGATTGCGCAGACCGTCGAAGCATTGAAACAGCAAAAGGGCGCGCCGTTCGAATCGATGCAGAAGCATCTGTCGCGCGGACATGACGCGTTGCGCTCGGCGGTGTCGTTCGTGCTCGAGAATGCGAAGAGCGATCCGAATGCGGTGTTCGCGGGCAGCGTGCCGTATCTGAAGCT
>BBSL01000711.1 GCA_001319865.1 Burkholderia sp. E7m39
CGCCGGCGTCGGCGCGCTGGTCGGCTCGATGGGCATGGGCATGCGAATGCGGCGCGAGCGCCAGCAGGCGGCCATGCAGCAGGAAGGCATGCAGCAGCAGGCATCGGGGCAACTGGCAACCTATAACCGCGCGGTCGCGGCATGCATGACCGGACGCGGCTACACCGTCGAGTAAATGGCGGGCGAACGTCACCCAAGCGCTGGTCGATCAGCCGGCTGCCCTGTTACAGCCCGACCCGTGCACGACATGCAGGAGGACAAGCGATGCGAAAGTTACTGCGGACGACTGCCGCCGCGATCACGGTTTGCGCGGCACCGGCCTGGGTGCTCGGTGCAGACTTTGATGGCAGCAAACCGTTGCTGTGCGCGACGATCGATGCGCATTTCTGCGACATTGGGGAAGTTTGTTACCGCACGCTGCCGGCCATCCTTGGGGCACCCGATTTCGTGCGCCTCAATTTCGCCAAGAAGATGCTGGTCGGTTCACAGCGCAGCACGCCGATCCGCTACATGGAGACGGGCGAAGGGCAATTGATTCTGCAAGGCACCGAGCTGGGCTATGGCTGGAGCATTGCGCTCGACACGAAAACGGGCGGCATGTCCGTGACGCTGGTGAACCGCGACGATGTGTTTGTGCTGTTCGGGACGTGCACGCCGTCGTAGCTATGCAGCATGCAGGCCCGGCGGCGCGTCGACTTGCCTGCGCAACCTTAACGGGGAAAGCCTGCGCGGATGTCTTGTCGCGCCCGCTCCTCGCCGTCGCGGATTGCACATTCGGAATCGACGAAGGTTTCTCCTTCGTTGATCCGATAGGCGAGATGGCTTTCATAGACAGGCGCCCCGTCCGACCTCATGATGGCGGCGCACGCTACGTAGCCTGCGATTGCGCGGGAAGAGTCGGCTCCATGGGCTAGTCGAGCGTCGACAATGATCCGGTACGGCGGTACATCGATCTCCCGGTGCAACGGCGATGACATGATGGCATTCCTGTGACTGCAAGACGCGAGTCGGACA
>BBSL01000712.1 GCA_001319865.1 Burkholderia sp. E7m39
CTATCTCGCGTCCGACGCGATGGCGCTGTCGGGTACCGCCGAGCATTTCATCTTCCTCGAAGAGGGCGATGTCGCCGTGCTGTCGTGCGACGGCGTGCATATCGTCGATCGCGACGGCGAGACCGTGCGCCGCGAAGTGCATATGCAGCATGCGAGCCACTACGCGGCGGAACTCGGCCCGTATCGCCACTACATGCAGAAGGAAATCTTCGAACAGCCGGACGTGGTTGCCGATGCAACGGAACGCGTGCGCGCGATCACCCCGGCGCTGTTCGGCGCGAATGCGCAGCGCGCGTTCAGCGAGGTCGATTCGCTGCTCCTGCTCGCGTGCGGCACGAGCTATTACTCGGCACTGACGGCGAAGTACTGGTTCGAATCGATCGCGGGCATTCCGACCCAGGTGGAAATTGCCAGCGAGTATCGCTATCGCGAGAGCGTGGTGAATCCGTGCGCGATGGTCGTCGTCGTGTCGCAATCGGGCGAGACGGCCGACACGCTCGCCGCGTTGAAGCACGCGCAGCAGATCGGTCATCACCATACGCTCGCGATCTGCAATGTGCCGCATAGCTCGATGATGCGGCTCACGGAACTGCAGTATCTGACGGGCGCGGGGCCGGAGATCGGCGTTGCGTCGACGAAGGCCTTCACGACGCAACTGGTCGCGCTGTTCCTGCTCGCGCTCACGCTCGGCAAGGAGCGCGGCCGCATACGCGCCGACGACGAAACGCAGGCGCTGCGCCAGCTGCATCATCTGCCCGCCGCGCTGAACAGCGTGCTCGCGCTGGAGCCGCAGATCGTCGCGTGGGCGCAGGCGCTCGCGCGCAAGGATCACGCGCTATTCCTCGGACGCGGCGTGCATTACCCGATTGCGCTGGAGGGCGCGCTCAAGCTCAAGGAATCTCGTACGTGCACGCGGAAGCGTACCCGGCGGGCGAGCTGAAGCGACGGGCCGCTTGCGATCGTCACCGACGAGATGCCTGTCATCACGATCGCGCCGAACGACGCGCTGC
>BBSL01000713.1 GCA_001319865.1 Burkholderia sp. E7m39
AGGCGCGTCTCGCGGCCGAGATCGGGCGCCTGAAGGCCGCCTTCCCGAAAACGCGTGAGCTGTACCGCGAGGTCTGCGCGCTGCTGTTCTTCCGCTTCGGCCAGACGCCGACGGCGAACCGCCTGTACCAGCTGGTGAAGCGCGGCAGCATGGGCACGCCCGCGGCGGTGCTGGGCGAGTTCTGGGCGGAGCTGCGCGAGAAGAGCCGCGTGCGTATCGAACACCCGGACATGCCGGCCGATCTCGGTGCCGCGGCCGGCGAACTCGTCGCGACGCTGTGGACGCGCGCGACGGCTTCGGCGCAGGCAGAACTCGAGGCGCTGCGCGCGGAAGTGGAGGGCGAGCGCACCGAAGCGGAACAGCGGGTCGCGGCTGCGCGTGGTGAACTCGAACGGACAGAAACGGCGCTGGAGCAGCGCACTGCGGCGCTGCTGGCCGCGCAGGTCGAGGTCCGGGAACTGGAGAAGGCGCAGGCCGAGGGGCACGCGGCGCGTCAGGCGATCGAGGCAGAGATCACGCGCCTGAAAAGCGAGCTGGCCGCGCGCGACCGCGAACTGAACAAGGTGCGCGAAGGCTTCTCGCGCGATCTGGACAAGCTGCGCGAGAGCTCGGAGCGGGCCGAGGAGCGCCTGCGTGCGTCGGAAAAGCGCGCACTGCTCGAGATTGACCGCGAGCGTGGCGCCGTCGCGAAGCTGCAGAGGGAGCTCGACGAGGCCACGAAGCGGGCCGACCGGCGCGAGGCCGAGCAGCGCCGGGCGGTCGAGGCGCTGCAGGCTCAACTCGGTGACGCACGTCATCAGGCGGGCGTACTGCAGGGGCGGCTCGATGCCGTGCAGGCGACGAACGCAACGCTGCAGCAACAGCTGGCGGCACGGCGCGAGGCCGATGCCCGTGAGGCGCGACCCGTTCGCGCAAAGCCCCCCGCTGGTCGTCCAGCCGTGGCCCGTCCGGCACGAACGCCCGGGCCGGCACGCAAGGTCCCGGTAGCCTCCATGCCATCC
>BBSL01000714.1 GCA_001319865.1 Burkholderia sp. E7m39
GTCGAGATAAAGAAGTAGCCATGGTCGTAGCCTTCATGCCTGCGCAGCGTCAACGGTTGGCCCGCTGCCTTGCACGCCGCCTCGAACACATCCGGGTTCAACTGCTGCGCGAGGAATTGATCGGCGAGACCCTGATCGACGAGAATGCCCTCGGCGAATTTGCGCGTCGCCTTGCCGACGAGTTCGCTCGCGTCGTACTGCTTCCACGCTTCGCGATCCTCGCCCAGATAACCGCTGAACGCCTTCTCGCCCCACGGACAGCGCGTCGGCGCCGCAATGGGGGCGAACGCCGACACCGAGCGATAGATGTCCGGATTGCGCAACGCGAGCATCAGCGCGCCGTGACCGCCCATCGAGTGGCCGAAGATGCCGAGCCGTTCGCCATCGACTGGCAGTTCGTTGACCACCGTCTCGCGTAACTCGTCGCGCACATACGAGTACATCCGATAGTGCTTCGACCACGGCGCTTGCGTCGCGTCGACGTAGAAGCCCGCGCCCACGCCGAAGTCCCACGAATCCGTCTCGCCCGGCACGCCCGCGCCGCGCGGGCTCGTGTCCGGCGCGATCAGCGCGATGCCGTGCTGCGCGGCGAAACGCTGCGCGCCTGCCTTGATCGGAAACGTCTCTTCGGTGCACGTCAGTCCGGCAAGATAGAACAGCGCCGGCACCTTCGTCTGCGCAGCGTGTTTCGGCATGAAGACGGAAAAGCGCATCGGCAGGCCGATTGCCTTCGACTCGTGCCTGTAAATGCGCTGCGTGCCGCCGAACGACGCGTGCGATTCGATCAGTTCGAGCATCGCGCGCTCCTTAATAGATCACGACCGAGCGGATCGACTCGCCCTTCTTCATCAGGTCGAAGCCTTCGTTGATCTGGTCGAGCTTCAGGTGATGTGTGATCAGATCGTCGATGTTGATCTTGCCTTCCATGTACCAGTCGACGATCTTCGGCACGTCGGTGCGGCCGCGCGCGCCGCCGAACGCCGAGCCCTTCCA
>BBSL01000715.1 GCA_001319865.1 Burkholderia sp. E7m39
GTGACGCCCGGGTTATCGATGCGATCGCGATTCAGATGCACTGTGTCGACGCGCTGCCAGTTGCGCGTGGGGCCTTTCCATCGGAGCGGATTGCGCTGCCTTGCCGCCTCGTAAAGCGCTGCGCGTCGAAGCAGAATGTCCTGATCGAGATTGGCATGACGCTGCGCCGGCGTCACGAACCGGATCGCACTGTGACGATGCTCCTCGTTGTACCAGCGCACCAGTGCACCCACCCAGGTGCGCGCGGCGAACAGGGTATCGAACGCCTTGAGGGGATAGGCAGGCCGGTACTTCAGGGTCTTGAACAGCGACTCGGAATACGGGTTGTCGTTGCTCACGCCGGGGCGACTGAGCGACGGCATGACACCCAGCGCCTGGAGGGTAGCGAGCATCGTCGCACCTTTCATCGGGCCGCCGTTATCGGAGTGCAGGATCACCTGGTCGGGCTGTATTGCTTCGCGTGCGCAAAGGTCTCTGAGGACTTCGCTGGCCAGCGCGCTGCTTTCCTCGGCATAGACCTGCCAACTGACAATCTTGCGGCTGAAGACATCGAGAAACAGATACAGATAAAAATGCTGCCCACGAATGGTCGTCGGCAGGTAGGTGATGTCCCACGAATACAGCTGGTTCGGCGCGTCGGCGCAGACTGCGCGCGGTTTGCTGCGTGCGCGCGCCGGCCGTTCGCTGCGCCGGTGGGCGAGCTGGTTCGCTTCGCGCAGCACCCGGTAAAACGTCGATTCCGAGGCGATGTAGCGTTGCTGGTCGGCCAGGCGTGGCACGATCTGGCTCGGTGGCAGATGAGCGAATTCAGCAGAGTTGGCCACCGCCAGCAGTTCGGCGCGTTCATCGGCCGACAGCTTGTGGGCAGGCTCATGGCGGCGCAAGGTGCGCCCGTCCACCGCTTCAGGACCGGCGCCTTGCCAGCGCTGCACGGTGCGCGCGCTCAGCCCCAGCATGGCGCACGCACGTGCCTGGCGGGCCCCGGCTGC
>BBSL01000716.1 GCA_001319865.1 Burkholderia sp. E7m39
GGGTTCAGCGCATATCGGAAATTACCTTCGAAGTTCTGGAAGTGCGTGCTAAAGCCAGTCTGGAAGAGTTCCGTCAGATTGGTCTGGGTGTACACGAAGCCTGCAACCGCCGGGCCGAACGTGTAATTCACGCCCGCGCCCCAGGTTTGCTGGCGGGCGGCCAGTGTGCCCAACGGGACCGCGGTTGGCGACACCAGCCCCTGAAGCGAGGCGCCAGTCGTATCGGTCACCGCACCGCCTGTATTGACCGCGCCAGGCGTTCGCGCACCACTATTCAGGTGCAGATAGCCCGCCCCAAAGTTCAGCGGGCCCCAGACGTATGACATGCCCACGCTCCAGGCCCGGTTATTTGCAAAGCCACCGGCCTGATTCGAGAAGCCATATAACCCGCCGATCTTGAACCCGTAATAGTCCGGACTCTCGTACTTGACCGAGTTATTGATCTGGAAGGAGTCGTTCAGGTTGTCGACGTCGAATGGGTGGGCAAAGTGCACACCGCCGTATTCCGTGCCCGTCAGCGAAAGTGGCGCCACGAAATCGACCATGTCATCGGTCTGGCGACCGAGCGTGAGCGTGCCGTATTGACGGGCGGTCAGGCCAACAAAAGCCAGGCGATTGAAGAGACGGTTGTTCGACGAGAATTGCCCGTTGTTCACGTTGAAGCCATTCTCGAGCGTGAAGATGGCTTTCAGGCCTCCGCCAAGATCTTCGGCTCCACGCAGCCCCCAGCGGCTGTACTGCACGGAGCCGCTGGTCATCTGCCAGTTGCTGTGGCCGCCCGAACCCGTCCCGGAGATCTGGCTATTCGTATAGGTCAGACCTGCGTCGATCAGGCCGTAAAGCGTCACACTGCTCTGGGCATGCGCAGTCCCCGTCAGGATGACCAGCGCGGCACCGGTAAAGAAGTACTTCTTCATGTGCTGCTCCAGTTAATACCGAAAGATGGATACTCCTGGAATGCTTCACACAGAGCACTGCCTACCTGGCGGC
>BBSL01000717.1 GCA_001319865.1 Burkholderia sp. E7m39
GGCGGCGTCGTCGGCCTCGCGCGCCGCCTCGCGCACGGTGTTGCCGTAGGCCACCGTCGCCTGTTGCAGCCGGGCGTCCTGCACGCGCACGTTGTTGGCGATCCGGCCGTGATCGAACACGTTCCACGTGATGCTCGGCCCGGCGATCACGGCCAATGTGTTCGGCGAGCCGGTGAGCGAGCTCGCGCTCCAGACCAGCGATCCCACCAGCGAAACGGACGGATAGAAGTCGGCTTCCGCCACGCCGACGAGGGCCGACTGCGCGGCCATCTGATACTCGGCGGCGCGCACGTCGGGGCGCCGCAGCAGCAGATCCGCGGGCACGTCCTGCAGCACGGCGCGACTGACGAGGGGAACCACGCCTTGCTTGCCCGGCTGCGCGTCGAGTTCCGGCAGCGGACCGGGGGGCCGTCCCATCAGCACGGACAACGCGTGACGGGCCAGCGCGATCTGGCTTTCCAGCTCGGGGATGCTGCTCAACGTGCCCAGATACTGCGTCTTGGCCTGCTGCAGATCCAGTTCATCCGACTCGCCCGCTTTGAAGAGTTTCTGCGCGATGTCGAAGCTGCGCTTTTGCAGCGCGGCGTTCTCGCGCGCGATGCGCACGCGCGCCTCGGCTGTCCTCAGCGTGAAATAGGTATCGGCGACCTGCGCGTGCAGCAGAACCAGTGCGGCATCGCGGTTGGCCTGCTGGGCGAAATAGGCGGCGTCCGCCGATTCGATCGCGCGCGCAAAGCGTCCCCAGAAATCGAGTTCCCAGCCGAGGCTGAAGCCCGCGCCGTATTGCCAGTAACCGCCCGAGCGCGTGTTGAAGCCATCGGAACGCTTGCGCGCCGAGTAGAGCACGTCGGCATTGACCTGCTGCACCTGCGGATAGCGTCCCGCGAGCGCAATGCCCAATTGCGCGCGCGCCTCGATCACGCGAAGACCGGCGAGCTTCAGGTCGCCATTGTTCGCGTCGGCTTGCGCGATCAGCTGTTCGAGGTTC
>BBSL01000718.1 GCA_001319865.1 Burkholderia sp. E7m39
CGGTTTGACGAAACACGACGCGTCCTTTCTACCGGGTGCACGATGCCGACGGCAGCCTTCGCAGGCTGCCGTATTCATTCCAGCACGGCGTCTTCTCAAGCCCGTTGCTGGCTGAGTTCCGTCAACGGCACGGGCGTCGCGCGCGGATCGAAGTCCGCCCATTTGCCTTGCTGCCAGCGGCCCGTCGCGCGCTCGATGTCGGCGCCGCCCGTCTCGCGCAGAATGCGCGCCGCCTCCATCTGGTTCTCCGGGCACACGTGCACGGCGACGAGCACGCCCGAGTTGCGCAATTCGTGATGCACGATGTCGTGATGCTCTTGCGGCGCGCTGCGTGCCTGCACCAGCTTGCCGACCAGCGATCCCAGGTACGCGCCCACGCCCGCCGCGATCACGACGACGGGCACAGAAGCCGCGAACGCCGTGAATACCGCGACGCCGATCACGGCGCCCGCGGCGGCGCCGAACGTCATCGCGTGATAATGGAGATGCAACGTCGGCGGCGGGGCGGCGGAGATCGTCGGCGCGACGGCGGCATGCTCGGGAAGCGGATGGCGCGCGTGCTGGCCGCGCGGATTGACGAAGAACAGTGTGACGTCTTCTCCGACGAAGCCGTTGTCGAAGAGCGTCTGCGCGGCCGCTTCAGCGGCGGGAAAAGTGGTGAAACGTCCAGCGACGATGAGTGACATGGCGCCCCCTTCGTTCAAGGAACTGAGCGAAGCGCGCCGGCGCCGCGCTGAACGGCGGCGCGCAACGGCTTCGACTACAAGAATAGGCGCAAACGAGGACGGCGGAAAATCCGTGTCACGCGCGCGGCACCGTGTGCCGGGCGACGCGCATCAGGCTGACGCCGGCGCCTAGCGCCGCGAACGCGGCGGCCACGTACAGCGCGATCGTCGGGCCGCGTCCAGGCGCCACGCCGAAGATCAGCGCGACGAGCGCCGAGCCGAGCGTCTGGCCCGTCAGCC
>BBSL01000719.1 GCA_001319865.1 Burkholderia sp. E7m39
ATCCGAGTGAACTACGGGCCGCTCCTTGCAGCCAGCTACTGATTCGATTGCCGAATCCAGCATGGTGTTGACGAGTTCGGCGTCCGGCCGCGTACCGATTGACCAGCTCACAACGAGACCGTCGAAGCAGTCGATAACCGGCGACAGATACACTTTGCCTGCCGGGATCTGGAATTCGGTAAGGTCCGTGAGCCATTTCTGATTAGGAGCGGCGGCGTAGAAGTCGCGATTGATGATGTTCTCCGGGGCAGGGCCAATTTCTCCACGATAGGAGCCGTAACGACGTCGCCTGGTCGTGGCAGCGGCCAGACCTTCCTGTCGCATCAAACGACGCACTACCTTCTCCGAGATGAAGACCTGTTGCCTGATCAATGCCGCGCGAATCCGACGATAACCGTAGCAACGGTGATTGAGTTCGAAGATGTCCGCGATAACGCGACGCGCGTCAGCATGCCTGTCAGCAACCAACAGCCGCGCACGGTGATAGAAGTAAGAACTGCGTGCAAGACCCAAAGCGGATAACAGCTCCGGCAACGCATAGGTCTGTTTCAGGGCATCAACCAGCATCGTCTTCTCCCGGTTGCTCAGGAGTTGCGGGTTGATGCCCATCCCTTTTTTATCAGTTCGTTCGCCTTCTTCAGAATATCGTGCTCAAGCTGCAGCTGTCGGATGTCGCGTCGAAGCGATTCGACCTGTTGTTCCAGCTCCGCACGCTCATGGTCCGATGCTGGCTTCTTTTTGCGTTTCATAGATGCTGGAACCTCTCGACCGAGTAGCTGATTCTTCCACTTATAGAGCGTTGGCCGGCTCACACCGGCGTTCTCGGCAACCACGCGTGCGCTTTGCTCTCGGGTGCACAGTTCAATGACTGCTGCCTGCTTTACCTTTTGTGATTTTGGAACGCTTCCAACGGCTCGGCCAACAATACGTTTTCTGA
>BBSL01000720.1 GCA_001319865.1 Burkholderia sp. E7m39
AACGAGGCCGGTCGCCCATGCCGGTCGCCTTGGCCGGTCGCCCTTAACCTCAGGTTATGCAACCTCGCATCTGGTCATTTGCCGCGCCCGTTTCGGCGCGCGACACTCGCCGGCAATGCAATCGCAAGGTGATGGGATTCATGCGCGTGTGTGTACTCGGCGCGGGCGTCGTCGGTCTGACGACGGCCTGGAGCCTGGCCCGCGAAGGCCATGACGTGACGATCGTCGAAGCGCGCAGCGGCGCCGCGCTCGAAGCGAGCTTCGCGAACGGCGGACAGCTGAGCTACAGCTATGTGGCGCCGCTCGCCGATCCGGCTGTGCTGCCCAGGCTGCCCGCGTGGCTGCTGCAGCGGGACTCGGCGCTGCGCTTCGTGCCGCGTCTGGACGCCCGGCAGTGGCGCTGGTGCATCGCGTTCCTGCGCGCGTGCCGCGGCGAGCGCGCGCGGCAGACGGCGCTCGAACTGCTGGCGCTCGGCGCGCTCAGCAAGGCGGCGCTGCATGAGATCGTCGAGCGCGAGTCGATTGCGTTCGATTACGTGCGCAACGGCAAGCTCGTTGTCTATCGTGATCCGCACGAGTTCGAGCGCGCGCGGCGCAAGATGGCGCTGCTGGCCGCGGCGGGCTCGGACCAGCGCGCGCTCGACGCCGGCGAATGCGTCGCGCTCGAACCGGCGCTCGCGCAGGCGCAGCCGCTGCTGGTGGGCGGCATTCATACGCCGTCGGAAGAAGCGGGCGATTGCCACCGTTTCGGCGTCGCGCTCGCCGACGCGCTGCAGCGGCGCTATCGCGTGACGTTTCACTACGACACGCCCGTCGGGTCGCTCGTGCGCGACGGCGCGCGGATCATGGCGGCGCGTTCGTCGAACGGCGATTTCGAGGCAGACGCTTTCGTCGTCGCGCTCGGTCTCGGCAGCGTGCCGCTGCTCGATGCCCTCG
>BBSL01000721.1 GCA_001319865.1 Burkholderia sp. E7m39
GCTGGGATTTTTTCACCTGCGGCTTTCAGCTCGCGTTCATCGCCACGCATCTGCCCGGCTATCTCACGCTGTGCCACATGCCGATGGGACTCGGCGCGACGGCGCTCGCGCTGATCGGCCTGTTCAACATGGCGGGCAGCTGGGCCTGCGGCTGGCTCGGCGGGCGCTTTCGCCAGCAGCATGTGCTCGGCTGGCTGTACCTGATCCGCGGCGCCACCATTGCCGCGTTCTTCCTGTTGCCGAAGTCGACGTTCTCCGTCGTGCTGTTCGCCGCCGTGATGGGCCTGACGTGGCTCGGCACCGTGCCGCTCACGAGCGGCCTGATCGCGAAGGTGTTCGGCACACGCCATCTCGGCACGCTGTTCGGCGTCGTGTTTCTGAGCCACCAGCTCGGCTCGTTTCTCGGCGCGTGGCTCGGCGGCTACGTGTTCGACGTGACGGGCTCATATACGCTGATCTGGGGCGCTACCGCGCTCGCGGGCCTGTTCGCGGCGCTGCTGCATTTCCCCATCGACGATAGCGTCGGTGCGCCCGCCGAACCCGTGCACGCGTAACCCTTTCCAGAGGCCCGTGTTGTCCTTTCAGCGGACGGCTCATGCCGTCCGTTTTTTTGCCTCTGCACGCATCACGCCGCCGCGACGGCGGCATTGCGCCGCTTGCGCGCGGCGAATGAGGCGCGCACGAACATCGCGGCCTGTCGCAGCGCCTGGTTGGCCTCCGGCAGGAACGGCCCGAAGCACGGCAACGCGTGCGGCATCGCGTGCGGCATCGCATGCCAGCGTGCGACCTGCACCGTGCCGCGCGCGCGATGCAAACGATCGGCAAGCGCGCGCACGTCCTCGTACATCGGCTCGCTGTCGCTGATCTGGATGTGGATGGGCGGCAGATCGTGCAACTCGCCGCGCGCAGGGGAAACGAGCGGCTCCCACGCGCTC
>BBSL01000722.1 GCA_001319865.1 Burkholderia sp. E7m39
GGCACTGCCTGCCGCGCTGGTCGATCGGGTGGGTGCAATCCTTGCTAACATCGACTGGAGCGACAGGGATGTGTCGACGTTTCTCGGTACATATCTGAGCGAGCCGAAACCTAGTGTCGTGTTCGATCCGCCGCAACGCCCGCTCGATACAGCGCGCTTTGCGAAGCGTGCAAGCAACGAAGGCGTGCGGCTGGACCGTAAAACTGTGCTGCTTTACGACAATCGCTTTTATTACCTGAATGGAGAAGAAAATAGCCTGACAGGCGTGAAAAGCTGGTTGACTGAACTCGCTGACAGCCGCTATCTGAGTGCGAAACGCTTTGTAACACTCTCAGAGCAATCGTCGGTGACAGCACTGCTACACGAGTGGTATCGTGCGGGCTGGATACAGATGGGTGAACTGAGATAAGATTCGCTCCGCTGTCATACCGTATAGCGAAAAATTGTCTGAGAAAGACAACGTATTGGCCCCGGATTTGTCGACGGTCGATACGAAAGTGCATATAATTTCCGCCCAAGCCGTAGGGAAGATTCACGCTCATGAAGTGCGGTCTCCACCAGCGGCCCAGGTCGGTGTTGGAGCACATTACCGGTTTTATTTTGCGCTGTTGCTTACCTTTAACCATAAAAGGACGTGATCATGAAGAAATCCCTCCTCGTAGCATCCCTGTTGGCAGCTGTGGCACTGGCTGCATGCAACAAGAGCAGCGACCAGGCAGCTGCCCCGGCTAGCGACGCTGCTGCCGCTTCGGCACCGGCTGCTGCTGCTTCGGATTCGGCTGCTGCTGCTTCGGGCGCTGCCGCTGCTGCGAGCGACGCTGCTGCTTCGGCTTCGACGGCTGCTTCGGACGCAGGCGCTGCTGCTTCGGACGCTGCTGCTTCGGCAGCTGCTCCGGCTTCGGGCGCAAGCCAGTAAGCTGTAGCAC
>BBSL01000723.1 GCA_001319865.1 Burkholderia sp. E7m39
TTCGGCAACGTGAATACGGCGATCGGCGGTGGATTTGCCAGCCCCGCTATCGTGGTGGCGCCCGTCATCCAGACCGAGACGAAGATAGATATTCCGACGCTGCAGAATTTCGGCGGCTTGCAGGTTCTCAAGGGGCTGCGGTAAGTCCCTGGACATGAAACCGCCGTCTCCGTATGAAGGCGTTTAACGGGTTCGCCAGTCCTCTTTGAACAGTTCAAGACAGCGCCGCCGCGCGGGGTACGCGTTAAGAGAAATGCGCGCCAGACGTTCTTTCTGATTGGCATACCGTCAGGTCTTGTCCCTTGACGGCTTTGGCTCGCCAGTGCGTTCTCCGCTGGCGGGCCCTCTTGTTTGTGGGATGCCGATCGCCATCGGGTCCATGCATGGGATCAAGATGCCCATCTGCGTCCCCGACTTCATTCAGGCTCCTGCCGTAGACCAAGCTCACCCGTCGGCCTTCAGCGTCAGGTCCGCGCGCGGGAGCCGGTCGAATTCCCTCCCATGTGCTGGCTGCAATCTATGCGCACCCGGCCCGTATCCACCCCAAGCAAGCTAACCGACCAAGGCGGACTTTGCGGTGCGCGAGAGCACGACATTGTCAGCGCGCTGCTCTCGCTCGTTGTCGTGCCTTCGCGCCGCTCGCGACATAGATGCCCACGCTCAGGCAAGGCGAGGGACATTTTCAATCCGTCGCGCGAAGTACGTTCGTCATTGGAATGGCCGAGTTGCACGCTGTTCGGTTAATGCCGACAGCTGCAGGATTATCTGTTTGCCCGAAGCACACCGTCTTCGATCAGCTGGTCGCGTTAGTAGCGCCTTAACCTTCCAAATCACACAGAAAACATTCATTATTTTCAATGACTTATGGTTTTCAGCCAGAGTGCGGGACTCGATTGGCACAGGCTGTGCA
>BBSL01000724.1 GCA_001319865.1 Burkholderia sp. E7m39
CGCGTACGTGGGCGGCGCGGGCAGCACGGCATGGCGTTTGCACGACACAGGCAAGCGCCCGCCACGCGAAGCGCGCTTCGTGCGGCAATGCGGCAGCGCCGACCCCATGAGGAAAACGATGACCACCGACACGAACAACACGAACGACACCAACAACACGAACACGCAGAACAGCAGCATGCAAAAGGTCGCGCGACTGTCCGGTCTGGCCGACAACAGCATGAAGCGCGTCGAGGTCGACGGAACGCCCATTCTGCTGATCCGTCGCGGCGACGCCGTGCGCGCGTATGGCGCTGACTGTCCGCATGCGGGCGCACCGCTCGAACAGGGCGCGCTATGCAACGGCCGGCTCGTGTGTCCGTGGCACAAAGGCACGTTCGACATCGACAGCGGCGCGCTGGTGGAACCGCCCCCGCTGCTGCCCCTCACGCGCTATCCCGTACGTGTGACGCAGGACGACGTGCTGGTCGACAGCATGCCGGAGCCAGCCAGCATCGCCACGGCGAGCGCTTCGGACGCGCGCACGTTCGCGATCGTCGGTGCCGGCGCGGCGGGTGGGGCTGCGTGCGCGGCACTACGCGAAGCGGGTTACGCGGGGCGCGTCGTGCTGATCGATCGCGAGCCGCGCACGCCTTACGACCGTACCGTGCTGAGCAAATTCGTGCCGTCGGGCGAGATGTCGCCGGAGAAGATTCCGTCGCTCCTGCCCGACGACTTCTTCGAGAAGCACGCAATCGACCTGATCCAGGCTGAAGTCACGGCACTCGATGCGCGCGCGAAACGCATCGATATCGGCAGCGCGCCGTCCATTCACTACGACGCGGCGCTCGTCGCGACGGGCGGCATACCGAAGCGTCTGCCCTTGCAAGGCGCCGACGACGCCGCCGTGAAAGCGCGCGTCCGTCTGCT
>BBSL01000725.1 GCA_001319865.1 Burkholderia sp. E7m39
GAGCCCTTAACAAAATGAACGAAGGGGCTGTTTACTCTCGATGAATCCTGTTAACCTTTTCATTGTTTCGACGACGAAAAGGACATGGCTAAACCCATACTCGACGACGAACTTTGGGCACTCATCGAACCGTTGCTGCCCCCTCCCAAACCAAGACGAAGCCGTTATCCGGGGCGCAAGCCGCTCGATGATCGTGCGCTGCTCACGGGCATCCTGTTCATCCTGCAGACGGGCCTGCGCTGGGACCTGCTGCCGCGCGAGATGGGCTGCGGCAGCGGCATGAGTTGCTGGCGCCGTCTGCGGGACTGGCAGGCGGCCGGCGTCTGGGACCGACTGCATGAAGTCCTGCTCGCAAAGCTGCGCGCGGCTGACCAGATTGACTGGTCCCGTGTCGTCGTCGATTCCTCCTCGATCCGCGCAGTGGGTGCAGGTCAAAAACGGGACCGAATCCCACGGACCGCGCGCGACCCGGTTCAAAACACCATCTCATCACCGAAGCGCAGGGCATCCCGCTCGCGGTAATCCTCACTGGCGCCAATCGTAACGATGTTACCCAGCTTCACCCACTGGTTGGCGCCATCCCGCCCATTGCCGGCAAGCGCGGCCGGCCTCTTTCTAAGCCCCGCATTGTTCAGGGCGACCGGGGCTACGATCATGACAAATACCGCCGTCCACTACACGCGGCCGGCATCGTGACTGAAATCGCCCGACGCGGCGAGCCACACGGCAGCGGACTCGGCAAAACACGCTGGGTTGTCGAGCGCACCATTTCATGGCTCCACAACTTTCGACGACTGCGCATCCGCTTCGAACGCCTCGCATTCATCCATGAAGCCTTCATGAAAATCGCCTGCTCCATCATCTGCTGGCGAAAGCTGCAGAACTCATTTTGTTAACGCTTGTT
>BBSL01000727.1 GCA_001319865.1 Burkholderia sp. E7m39
CGGACCAAGCCGCACGTGAACGTCGGCACGATCGGTCACGTTGACCACGGCAAGACCACGCTGACGGCAGCGATCACGACGGTGCTGACGGCAAAGTTCGGCGGCGAAGCAAAGGCTTACGACCAGATCGACGCAGCGCCGGAAGAAAAGGCGCGCGGCATCACGATCAACACGGCGCACGTCGAGTACGAAACGGCTAACCGCCACTACGCACACGTCGACTGCCCGGGCCACGCTGACTATGTGAAGAACATGATCACGGGTGCAGCGCAGATGGATGGCGCGATCCTGGTGTGCTCGGCCGCTGACGGCCCGATGCCGCAAACGCGTGAGCACATCCTGCTGGCGCGTCAGGTTGGCGTGCCGTACATCATCGTGTTCCTGAACAAGTGCGACATGGTCGACGACGCCGAGCTGCTCGAGTTGGTCGAAATGGAAGTGCGCGAACTGCTGTCGAAGTACGACTTCCCGGGCGACGACACGCCGATCATCAAGGGTTCGGCCAAGCTGGCGCTGGAAGGCGACAAGGGCGAGCTGGGCGAAGTGGCGATCATGAACCTGGCCGACGCGCTGGACACGTACATCCCGACGCCGGAGCGCGCAGTTGACGGCGCGTTCCTGATGCCGGTGGAAGACGTGTTCTCGATCTCGGGCCGTGGCACGGTGGTGACGGGCCGCGTCGAGCGCGGTGTCATCAAGGTCGGCGAGGAAATCGAAATCGTCGGTATCAAGCCGACGGTGAAGACGACCTGCACGGGCGTGGAAATGTTCCGCAAGCTGCTCGACCAGGGTCAGGCAGGCGACAACGTTGGTATCCTGCTGCGCGGCACGAAGCGTGAAGACGTGGAGCGTGGCCAGGTGCTGGCCAAGCCGGGTTCGATCACGCCGCACACGCACTTCAC
>BBSL01000728.1 GCA_001319865.1 Burkholderia sp. E7m39
CGTGCGATGCATTCAGGCAGGGAATCGCGTGAAAAACTTTCCCGCCGGCGTGCACGAATTCGTCGCGCACTTCCATGCCGATTTCCTCGATCGTTTCCAGACAGTCGGCCGTGAAACCCGGACAGAACACGTCCGCCCGGCGCACGCCCGCCGCACCCAGTTCCTTCAGCGTCGGCGCCGTATAGGGTTGCAGCCACTCTGCCTTGCCGAAACGCGACTGGAACGTGACCCGGCACTCGACGGGGGTGAGCCCGAGCGCGTGCATCAACAGCGACGCCGTCTGCTGGCATTGCTCGTGGTACGGGTCGCCTAGATCGAGCGTGCGCTTCGGCACGCCGTGGAAACTCAGCACCAGTTTGTCGCCCGCCGCGAAATCCGGGCGGCCGTGCGCATGCCAGTAGTGATTCACCTGCGCGGCGAGCGCTGCGATATAGGCGGGATGATCCGCGTACTGACGCACCGTGCGGATTTCCGGCTGATTGCGCATGCGCTTGAGCGCGGCGAACGCGTCGTCGAAGGCAGTGGCCGTTGTCGACGACGAATACTGCGGGTACATCGGCATCAGCAAAACGCGCTCGGCGCCCGCCAGCTTCAACTGATTGAGCATGGCGGGAATGCCGGGCGTGCCGTAGCGCATCGCGTAATCGACGATCACGGAATAGTCGTTCAGCTGCAGCAGATGCCGCAGCCCTTCCACCTGTTTCTCAGTGTGTACGCGCAGCGGCGAGCCTTCCGGCATCCACACGGCCGCGTACTTCTTCGCCGAAGCCACGCCTCGAAACGGCAGAATCAGCAGACGCAGGATGATTTGCCACAGCAACGACGGAATCTCGACGACGCGCGGATCGGACAGGAACTGCGCCAGATAGCGCCGCACGGCGCGAGGCGT
>BBSL01000729.1 GCA_001319865.1 Burkholderia sp. E7m39
GCTCATACATGCTGCGCTGTTCGGCCAGCGTGGCCGACGGGCGCGCGTCCGGATAAAGCGCTTTCGCCCGTTCGACGAAGGCAGCAATCTCAGGCTCGAGCATCGCGGGGCGTGCCTTGGGGACGGTTCATCTGCGCGACTCGCTGCACATCACGTGCGCGTCGGCCGGGGCAAGCCGATCACTCGCCCCGCGAAGCCCGCGGCTGGCAGCGATGCCTGCGCATCGACGAGCGCGCGCACCCGAGCCGCGACATCGTCGTCGAATACGGCCGCGCGAGGTCCGCTCGTATCGACATGCAGCAGCATCTGCTCGCCCGCCGCAACGGGTTCGTCGCTATCGTCGGCGAGCATTTCGAGGTACAGGTGCATCCGCTTCGCATCGTGCGCGAGCACGCGCATCTGCACCTGCACCTTCGCGCCCTCCTTGATCTCGTGCAGATAGTTGATATGCGCCTCGAGCGTGTAGATCGAGCGGCCGCGCGCCTTGCGTACGGAGTCGTCAAGGCCGATCGCGTCGATCAGCGCGTCGGTCGCGAAGCTGAAAATCAGCATGTAGAACGCGTCGCGCAAATGGCCGTTGTAGTCGACCCACTCGGCGCGAACGATGTCCTGATACGCAGGCAACTGCGCGTGTCGCGGCATGGCGAATGTCTCCGTCGCTTGAATGCAGGTTTGCATGTGGCTTGAACAACCTTGCGCGCGCGACGTGTCATGTCGACACGCGCGCGCATACGGATAGTACGCCGCCTTACTCGTCGGCACGCAAACCGTGCCGCGCTTTTGTCTGCGCGATCGCGGACAGCACGTTGGTGATGCACTCGTCGCGATACCTTTCGAGTTGCTTGATCGAGCGCGTGCCGACCTGCTCCGATGTCCCGT
>BBSL01000730.1 GCA_001319865.1 Burkholderia sp. E7m39
GACATGAGGCATCCACTGACGGATCGTTAACACCATGGTGACGCGGTCGACTGACGGGAAGCGAGCATCCGTCCGTCGGCACGCTCGCACGTGAGTTCGCTACTCTGCTTGCGTGGGAAGGACGCCACCGCCGATCATTGACCGCCGGCAGGCGGGCGCGCCGCAATGACATGCGTACTGCGCCCGCATCTGGTCGGTGATTTCGCCATCAATGACAAGGCCATAGTCGATAAACAGCTCCTCGCCGGGATCGATTGCAGTGACCGCGTGAATGAACACGCGATCGCCCACCTCGATGGCCTCGCAGTTGGGTTCGCACGCGTGGTTCAGAAACCGTGCGCTGTTGCCGCCCCAGCAGCCGTCAATGACGCGTCCGTTTGAGAGACCGAAAACAAACGTGTGCCCGGCCTCCGACCGCTGACGCGCGGCCGCACGTCGCCAGCTGGTGACGTCTCCCTTGTACTCGATGAGGCGCTCGCCCGACTTGAGAGGCTGGAGGGCGAACAGCCCTGTGCCGTGCACGGGCGAATGTCGCGCCGAGATGCGTCGGGCTCGGCGCATGGTGTCGTTTCCTTTATTAGGCACCCGTGGCAGACGGCACCGGTGTAGCCGGATCATACAGCGGCACTCGCCATGTTGGTTAGGGCAGTGCGCAACTAACTGTCAGGCACGTATCAGCCCCGGGCCGGCTCCGCCAGAACCGCAGCTGGCAGAGCAGGGCGTCGCTCGAGCCCCGCGAATCGCTCCCGCCGTGGCCGAAGCCGCTCCATCTGCGCCAAGGTGTGTGCTCCGTCCCGTCCCGCGGGCGTCTCTGAAAGGAAATTGAATGAACAGGCAGGAGCTTATCGACGCAGTCGCTGCCAGCACGGGCAAAGC
>BBSL01000731.1 GCA_001319865.1 Burkholderia sp. E7m39
CCAGTTGCAAGCGCAGTTGCAAGCGCAATTGCCACCTGATGCCCGCGCGCGGCACGACGAAACCGCCGTGCCGCAAGTCAGCGAGCCGATCGACGAAACCCGCGCCGCCGACGGCCACGGCACGCACGCCGCGCCGCACCACGCCGATCGCATGCTGCGCGTGCGCGCCGCAAACCTCGACCGCGTGCTGAGCCTGTCCGGCGAGGCGCTCGTCGAATCGCGCTGGCTCAAGCCGTTCGCGGCGTCGATGCTGCGCGTGAAGCGCACGCAGCGCGAAACGTCGCTGGCGCTCGACGCGCTCTACGACTCGCTCGCCGATCATCTCGACGCCGCCGCATTGACCGCGCTCGCCGACGTGCGCGCCGCGCTCAATGGCGTGCAGCACACACTCGCCGCGCGTATCGACGAACTCGATCATTACGAGCGCGGCAGCGCCAACCTCGCGCAACGGCTGTACGACGAAGCGCTGCAATGCCGGATGCGGCCGTTCGGCGACGCGACGCATGCGTACCCGCGCGTCGTGCGCGACCTCGCGCGCTCGCTCGGCAAGCGCGTGAAGCTCGTGATCGTCGGCACGGCGACGCAGGTGGACCGCGACATCCTCGATCTGCTCGACGCGCCGCTCGGACACCTGCTGCGCAATGCGATCGATCACGGCGTCGAGCCGCCCGACGAGCGCGTCGCGCGCGGCAAGCCCGCCGAAGCGCAGATCACGCTCGAAGCGCGTCACAGCGCGGGCAAGCTGCTGATCAGCGTCAGCGACGACGGCGCGGGCATCGATCTCGATAACGTGCGCGCGTCCGTGATCCGCCGTCAGCTCGCCGATAGCGAGACGGCCGCGCGCCTGTCCGAACAGGAACTGCTCGACTTTC
>BBSL01000732.1 GCA_001319865.1 Burkholderia sp. E7m39
AGGCACATCGGCGGCTCGTGGTCGGGAAGAAGGAGCGAAGCGGGAAGGCACAGCAAGATCGAGCAAAGACCATCCAGGAAAGAAGCAGGGCAGCAGGAAAGAATCGCAGTTTAGCGCGTAGAATAGTCGCCACTCGAAGCGCGGAAGCCGGTGCAAGCCCGGCGCGGTCGCGCCACTGTAATCGGCGGTGAATGCATCACGAATGTGCAGCATACGAGCCGGAAGCCAGACCCAAGCTTCGACTTCCCTCATCAATCGACTATCGGGGCGCGCAACCCCAGGAGATGTCCGTCATGAACGACACCGTGTTCGACCACGCCCGCGAGGCCGATCAACCCGCCATCACGCCCGTTCCGCTGCGCGAACTGCTGCCGTGGGTGATCTTCGGCGGCCTGCTGATGCTGCTCGCGCTCTATTTCGTCGGCGCCGAACAGGGCGCGACGTCGCTGTTTCCCGGCATGTACGTGCACGAGTTCGTGCACGACGGTCGCCATCTGCTCGGCTTTCCTTGCCACTGATCGCGTAAGGGAGTCATCACCATGGTTGGCAAGTTGTTGATGCGAGGCATGCTCGCAGGCATCGTCGCGGGCCTGCTCACGTTCGCGTTCGCGCGCGTCGCGGGCGAGCCGCTGGTCGAAACGGCGATCTCGCTCGAAGAAAAAATGCATGCGGCGGAGCACGCGGGCGAGCATGAAGAAGAAATCGTCAGCCGCGGCACGCAGGCGGGCCTCGGTCTGCTGACGGGCGTGGTCGCCTACGGCATGGCGTTCGGCGGATTGTTCGCGTTGACGTTCGCGTATCTGTACGGGCGCGTCGGGCGGATCGGCGCGCGCGCGTTGTCGGCGTGG
>BBSL01000733.1 GCA_001319865.1 Burkholderia sp. E7m39
ACGTCACCAACGTAGATATGACGGTCACGGGACGCGGCCGCGTGAGCGCGGCCGAAGGCATGCGAACCGCGGTTCTCGGTGGAATGGGGCTTGCCGTCGCTTCGCACTGGATGTTTTCTCCCGAGCCGGCGTCGGGCGACGTGCAGGCCGTGTAGACCGATTGGACCTTGCCACCCGCCGACCTGTGGGCGGTCTTTCCTTCGGGACGTCTGGTGACGGCGAGGGCCCGCGCATTCGTTGCATTCGTCGAGGAGGCGCTGGCTCAAGCAACCAGCGGCCAACCCGGCACGCGAGGCTGACGTCGTTCACCACGCCGTCCATCGCATGCCGGCGCGTCAGATTATCCAGCGCGGCCGCTGCGCGTCGTGGTCTGCGAGGTCGACCCGCACAACATTGCCAGGGAAATCGGCATCGTCGCGCGCGGGACCGATCACCTGACGACTGGCTCGCGCGCGACGCTCTGAGAGCGCTCGGCCGATACGCTTGGTCGCGCCGGTGTCAGGAAAGTGCGTGCAGCCATGTCGATTCTCACGAAAAACACCGAAGGGCACGCCGCGTGAGGCAGCGCGGCAGGTGAGGCGTCAGATGCTGACGGTTTTCTCGAGGATCGGAAGCATTTCCGACGGATCGGGGCGGTGCGTGTAATCCGGGTTGACTTCAGCGTACAGCACCACACCATCCTGGCCGATCACATAGCGGACGGGCATCGGGAGTGTCCAGCTCGCGTCGCCGTTGAACGCCGGCAGATCGTTCTTGAGGTTCTTGTACAGTTCGACCAGATAGTCGGGCAGATTGAAGCGCAGACCAAACGCCGCTGCTGTGTCGTTCCTGACGTCGCTCAGC
>BBSL01000734.1 GCA_001319865.1 Burkholderia sp. E7m39
CACTTCGTGTAGAACCTGGTATCCTGGTCGAATGACGAAGGAAAAGCGCAAACCCTATCCGAGCGATGTGTCCGACGAGGAGTGGAGCTTCGCAGCCCCGTATCTGACGCTGATGGACGTTGACGCGCCACAGCGCAAGTATGAGTTGCGCGAAATGTTTAACGCATTGCGCTGGATGGCGCGAGCGGGCGCACCGTGGCGCATGCTGCCCAACAACTTCCCGCCGTGGGAGTTGGTGTATCAGCAGACCCAGCGGTGGCTGGCGGCGGGCTGTTTCGAGGACATGGTCAGTGATCTGCGCTCGGTCATCCGGGTCGCACAGGGACGTCAGGGACAACCCAGTGCGGTGATCCTTGACGGGCGCACATTGCAGTCCACCTGCGAAAGCGGTCCACGTGCGGGCTATGACGGCTACAAGCGCAAGCGTGGCAGCAAAGTTCATATGGCGGTCGACACACTGGGCCAGTTGCTGGCCGTACACGTGACACCGGCCAACGAGCAGGAGCGCGCGCAGGTGGCGGAGCTGGCACGTCAGGTACAGCAGGCTACGGGAGAAGCCGTGAAAGTGGCGTTTGCGGATCAGGGCTATACGGGTGAGGCGCCCGCGAAGGCTGCACGTGATGAAGGCATTGAGCTGCAGGTGATCAAACTGCAGGAAGCAAAAAAGGGCTTCGTTCTGCTGCCACGGCGATGGGTGGTTGAACGCAGCTTTGGATGGCTTAACCGCTTTCGACGCCTCACGCGCGACTACGAACGATTGCCCGAAACGCTTGCTGGTCTTCATTTCGTTGTCTTCGCCATGCTCATGCTGGTCCATGCAGTTCCAGTACTTCGAGGTT
>BBSL01000735.1 GCA_001319865.1 Burkholderia sp. E7m39
TAGGCGACGCCGCCGACCACGGGCGGCGCGGCCTGGATGCCCAGCAACGGACGCTGCGCTTCGGGCAGCGGCGCGTGCACGGCGGCCCGATGCAAGACCAGCGATTCGATCGCGAGCCACGACAGCATCCCCGCGCCGAAAAACAGCATGCTGGCTTCGTGCCAGCCGAACGATGCGGCCGTCGTCGCACTGACGAAGCCCGGCGCGACAGCGGGCAGATAGAGGGCGGGCGTCGTCAGTTCCGGGTCGCGGCCGCCTTGCCAGTAGCGGCTTTGCAGTTGAATACCGAGCACCAGTTGAGCGCCGGCGGCGAGCACGAATACCGTCAGCGCCGCGACATGCGCGTAGTTGTTAAGTGCGCTCGCTGCCAGCAGACTCGCCACGGGTCCGAGCGCCATGAACGACGATTGCAGCGGGTGCCGCCATTCCGCCTGCGCCTGCGCTTGCGCGCGCTGCACGAGCCACTTGCGCGCATACGCGGCGAGCACGACGATCCACACGCCAAGCGCGACGAACGTCAGCACGTCGACGATGCCGGCTGGCACCGGCCAGATGCGCGCAGCAACGCGCCACGCATTCGCAAGCGCGAGGAATCCGACGGCGATGCCGAAGAAGGCGGCAGGTATTACCGTTTCGTTTGACTTCTTTTGCATGTCACTCTCCTGGGCTGCGTCGCGGACCACGAACCGTGGGGCACGCATGACGCCGATGGAGCGGACTTTAAAAGCGATCGTTGTGCGCGCACATGCCGCAGCGACTCGATGACCATGCTCGTTCGGCTCAAGTGCTTTTTTCGGGCGCGCGACATGCCCGTCGCGT
>BBSL01000736.1 GCA_001319865.1 Burkholderia sp. E7m39
GCCGATGTAACCGGCGCCCAACTGTTCGATCAGGCCGAGAATCACGCCACCCACCATCGCGCCGCCGAGGTTGCCGATACCGCCCAGCACGGCAGCCGTGAACGCCTTCAGGCCGGGAATGAAGCCCATGTAGAAGTGCGCGTTGCCGTATTCCGACGCGATCATCACGCCCGCCAGCGCTGCAAGCGCCGAGCCGATCATGAAGGTCGCCGAGATCACGAAGTTCGGGTTCACGCCCATCAGCGAAGCGACGCCCGGGTTCTCGGCGATCGCGCGCATCGCGCGGCCGAGCTTGGTCTTGTGCACGAGGAGCAGGAGGCCCGCCATCACGAGGAACGCGACGACGATGATCACGATTTCAGTCATCGAGATCACGGCGCCAGGCGTCGTATCGGTGGCCTTGATCACGTTGAGGGGATCGGTCGGCAGAAGCTGCGGGAACGGCAGCGGGTTGCGCGACCAGATCATCATCGCGAGCGTCTGCAGCAGGATCGACACGCCGATCGCCGTGATCAGCGGCGCGAGACGCGGTGCCTTGCGCAGCGGCCGGTAGGCCACGCGCTCGATCGTGTAACCCACCACCGAGCAGACGATGGCCGCGATGACCAGCGCGATGCACAGCGTCGGCACGTTGCCGAGACCGGGGAAGTGGTTCTGCAACACCCCGATGGCCGAGAGCGCGACCATCGCGCCCACCATCAGCACGTCGCCGTGCGCGAAGTTGATGATGCCGAGAATGCCGTACACCATCGTGTAGCCCAGTGCAATGATGGCGTAGACACTGCCAAGCACCAGCCCGTTGAGAATCTGCTGGATGAA
>BBSL01000737.1 GCA_001319865.1 Burkholderia sp. E7m39
GCTAGTGTCCCGTTCCGTTGTTAACTAATCTATGTTCGCGTAGCATGTTGACGTCAGTGGAACGGGAGACATCAGCATGTCGATGGGACGACCTAAGGCGGAACTGGTGCTGAGCGAAGACGAGCGCTTGCAACTGATATCGATTACCCGTTCTCGCTCGATTTCGGCTGCGCTGGTCACGCGGGCGCGCATTGTGCTGGCGGCGGCTGACGGAGAGCCCAACAGTGCGATCGCGCAGCGCCTGCAACTCACGCGCGCCACGGTGGGCAAGTGGCGTCTTCGGTTTCTGGAGCAGCGCATCAACGGACTCTACGACGAAGTGCGCCCCGGCAAGCCGCGCACGATCGACGATGAGCGGGTGGCTCAGCTGATTCACAAGACCCTGCACACTAAACCCGCCGATGGCTCGACGCACTGGAGCGTACGTACGATTGCCGCCGAAACAGCTATCTCGCCGACCAGTGTGCACCGTTACTTCAAGCTGTTGGGTCTGCAACCGCATCGCAGCGAAAGCTTCAAACTCTCGACCGATCAGTTCTTCATCGAGAAATTGCGCGATGTGGTCGGCCTTTACCTGAGTCCGCCGGAGAACGCCCTGGTCTTGTGCGTGGACGAGAAGAGCCAGTGTCAGGCGCTCGAGCGTACGCAACCCATGCTGCCGATGGGATTCGGCTACGTTGAAGGGGTCACTCACGACTACAAGCGCCATGGCACCACGACGCTGTTCGCGGCGCTGAACGTGCTCAACGGTGCGGTGCTCGCTACCTGCAAACCGCGTCACCGGCATCAGGAATTCCTGTCGTTTCTGCG
>BBSL01000738.1 GCA_001319865.1 Burkholderia sp. E7m39
CAGGGCGGCGTGATGAACGTGCTGCGCCAGCATTTCAGGCCCGAGTTTCTCAACCGGATCGATGACATCATCCTGTTCAAGTCGCTTGGCCGCGACGAAACGCGTCATATCGTGCGGCTTCAGCTCGAACATGTGAGCCGGCTCGCGAGCAGCCAGGACATCGAACTCGCGTTCGACGATTCCGTCGTCGATCATCTCGCGACGGAAGGGTATCGGCCCGAATTCGGCGCGCGCGAGTTGCGCCGGCAAATCCAGCAGCAGATCGAAAATCAGCTCGCGAGAGTCATGCTGTCGGGCGAGGTTCAGGAAGGCATGCGCGTGCTCTGCCGCTACGATGCCGCGACCCGACAGGTGGTGTTCGAACCTGTCGGCACGACGACCGCAACCGTGGCCGAATCGCAGGCTTCGAAACAAGCGGCGAAGTGAGTGGCGACGTGAGCGGCCATATGAGCGGCGAGCGGAATGCAAAGCCGCGCGGCGAAATCCGCCGCGAGCGGCTACTGGCTCGCGCCGGAAGGCACGCCGCTCGCCATCGAGGCCGGCGTGGCGGCGGCGGGCGCTACGCTCGTCGCGGCCGCCCCGCTCGCGGCGGGTGCGCTTTCGCTTGCGGTCTTCGCCGCCGCGCTTTGGCCGGGCGTGCCGCTCATGCCCGACGTGTTGCTCATCACGCCGCTGCTGCCGGCGTCCATGCTGTTGCTGCTTTTCTCGTCGACCTTCTTGCAGGCGGACATGCCGAGCACGAGCGCGATCGCCGCGAGCGCGGCGCACATTTTTTGCGGGAGGGGATTCATCGTCGATG
>BBSL01000739.1 GCA_001319865.1 Burkholderia sp. E7m39
CTCTGGTCGCGGACAAACTCAACGTACTGATGCCGTGACCAGCACAGCGTCATCACGAAGAACCACGTCTTATGGATCTCGCCGGTGTGCGCATCGGTGATGGTCGGACCTGCGCCGAAATCAACCTGTGCGGCATCAGCAGGTTTGAACTCCAGCCGCATCGGTACATCCGGCGTGAGCTCAGCCTTCAGCTGCTGAAGCAGTCTGTATACGGATGAGTAGCTTCCCTCGTAGCCGTGGTTGCGCACCAGCGCGCTGTGAATCGTCGTGCCGGGGACGCCCGCGTCGTGCCACTGGGCAATCTGTTCGCGCCACGGTTCGGCCGACGAGATACAGCTCGCTGGCAGGAACTCCTTGCGACTAAACGCTGTAGCGAGCTGCGCGTCATCCGGCAGAGCGCTGCCCGCAGAAAGCCATCCGCGTTCGGTTGCGATCTCCCGCACGGCTGCCAGCTTCTTACGGCCCATGATCTTCGACCGGTCGATATCCCGGTCGGAGTCACCCTGGCGCATTCGCACCAGAACCTGTCGATATTGGTACATCTCGAACTTCCTCTTCAAGCCACCCTCCGGAGCAAATGCGTGCCGGGAGGGTAGCGGTTGGCGAAGTTCGAGCGCCCGACTCAGACGCCAGTGGCGCCTTTACGGCGAAAATCTACTGGCGCCTTATACGCCGAAAGACTTGTGGCGCCTAAACGCCGAAAAGTCCCTGGCGCCTTTATGCCGAAAACGGTTTGGCTCCTTAACGGCGAAAGTTCACAGGTGGTGGCAACCACGATTGTCTGGTGCTTCACA
>BBSL01000740.1 GCA_001319865.1 Burkholderia sp. E7m39
TGAAGCGGCAAGAGCTCAAATTTGAAGCTGGCTCCTTCGGGGTCCGCATTGTAATTTGCAGAGGATGCTTCGGGTGCGGCCCCTGTCTAAGTGCCCTGGAACGGGCCGTCAGAGAGGGTGAGAATCCCGTCTGGGATGGGGTGTCCGCGCCCGTGTGAAGCTCCTTCGACGAGTCGAGTTGTTTGGGAATGCAGCTCTAAATGGGTGGTAAATTTCATCTAAAGCTAAATACTGGCCGGAGACCGATAGCGCACAAGTAGAGTGATCGAAAGATGAAAAGCACTTTGAAAAGAGAGTTAAAAAGCACGTGAAATTGTTGAAAGGGAAGCGCTTGCGACCAGACTCGCCTCCAGGGTTCAGCCGGCATTCGTGCCGGTGTACTTCCCTGGGGGCGGGCCAGCGTCGGTTTGGGCGGCCGGTCAAAGGCTCCCGGAATGTAGTGCCCTCCGGGGCACCTTATAGCCGGGAGTGCAATGCGGCCAGCCTGGACCGAGGAACGCGCTTCGGCACGGACGCTGGCATAATGGTCGTAAACGACCCGTCTTGAAACACGGACCAAGGAGTCTAACATCTACGCGAGTGTTCGGGTGTCAAACCCGTACGCGCAGTGAAAGCGAACGGAGGTGGGAGCCCCCTCGTGGGGCGCACCATCGACCGATCCTGAAGTCTTCGGATGGATTTGAGTAAGAGCGTAAATGTGGGGACCCGAAAGATGGTGAACTATGCCTGAATAGGGCGAAGCCAGAGGAAACTCTGGTGGAGGCTCGCAGCGGTTCTGACGTG
>BBSL01000741.1 GCA_001319865.1 Burkholderia sp. E7m39
AGGGTGCACCAGGACGAGGTCGTTGGCGGGTGGTGTGGACATTGGAAGGGGAGTGAGTCTTTCCGGGAAAGGTGAGTGTTTGCGGGAATCGATCCGGGTTGATCCGTCCCTATATAAATGGTGCAGCGGGCTGTTGGACAATTATGTTCCTTTTTTTCGACATTATGGGGTTAATGTCAAATTACTGTCGTCTTGCAATTGGATATGAAACGTTTTACGTTGTATTATTAGCAATATAAACGCCTCGTCCGCCCCATGTCCGGTGACCTGCCCGCTGTTTCTCCCCTTGTTCCGTCCGATGACGCCCGGCTCGCGGCCGACATCGATCGCCTGAAGGCCGCGTTTCCGAACACGCGGGAGCTGTATCGCGAGGTCTGCGCGCTGCTGTTCTTCCGCTACGGCCAGGCGCCGACCGCCAACCGCCTGTACCAGCTCGTCAGGCGCGGCAGCATGGGCACGCCCGCGGCGGTGCTCGGCGAGTTCTGGGCGGAGCTGCGCGAAAAGAGCCGGGTGCGCATCGAGCATCCGGATCTGCCAGCCGATCTCGGTGCCGCGGCGGGAGAACTGGTCGCGACGCTGTGGACGCGCGCGACCGCCTCCGCGCAGGCGGCGCTCGACGCGCTACGGGCGGAAGTGGAAGCGCGGCGGGCTGAAGCCGAACAGCGCGTCGCTGCCGCACGCGACGAGCTGGGCCGCACCGAAACGGCGCTGGAGCAGCGCAACGCGGCGCTGCTTGCCACGCAGGTTGAAGTCCGGGAACTCGAGAAGGCGCGGGCCGAAG
>BBSL01000742.1 GCA_001319865.1 Burkholderia sp. E7m39
GATATTTATATATAAATACTTAAAAATAAAAACAAAACCTTTAACAAGTAATAAAGGTTCTGGAAAAATTTTTATTTTTATTAAGTGAAGTATAATGCAATATAGGTATATTATAATTTATATAATTTTCTTGTTACAAGTTTTCAAGATTGTATAGATTTTATCTATATTAAATATATTTTCTTTTTGATACTATTGTATAAGTAAGGTTTATATATACCGTACCTAGATACTATCACAAGTAAGCAAGTAGAGAATACAAAGGCGTTTGAGTGAACAATCATTAAGGAACTCGGCAAATTGACTACCGTAACTTCGGGATAAGGAGGGCCATTATGATTAGTTTAACATATCTTATGATATGATTTAATTAAACTAATCATAAGAGGAAACATGAAATAATGTTGTACGACTGTTTAATAAAAACACAGCACTCTGCAAAGATAAAATATCAAAGTATTGAGTGTGATGTCTGCCCAATGTCGGCTGGGTAACGGATTTACCTTGGTTTTTAACTGAGGTTTTGAAGGATACCCCGATTAATGGCGGCCTTACCTATGAGGGTCCTAAGGTAGCGAAATACCTTGGCCGTTAAATGCGGTCCTGCATGAATGACTTAACGATACAACAGCTGTCTCGATGATTGTCTCAGTGAAATTGGGATAGCAGTGCAGATACTGTTTACCTCTAGATAGACGAGAAGACCCTATGCAGCTTTACTGTTACTAATTGCAAGAGTGGAAATTTAGGATGATTTCGAGTGTATAAGGTAGTTG
>BBSL01000743.1 GCA_001319865.1 Burkholderia sp. E7m39
CGCCCGCCTTTCTCATCGATACCGTCGCGCTCGAGTTCGATCTCGTGCCCCGAGCGCACGGTCGTCAGGAATACCATGTGTATCCGGCGCAATCCGGACGCCGTGCGTCGCCACCCATCTCGAACTGATCGGCGAGCAGCTCGAGTTCGTCGAAGCGTCGCTCGACGGCAAGCCGTATGCCAGTGTCCACGCGCACGAGCACGGCCTGACCGTCGACAACGTGCCCGATACTTTCGAGCTTACCGTGACGGGCATCTGCAATCCCGCGGCGAACACGACGCTGTCGGGGCTGTATGTGTCGGGCGGCAACTTCTTCACGCAGTGCGAGGCCGAGGGATTTCGCCGCATCACGTGGTTTCTCGACCGCCCCGACGTGATGGCCACCTACACCGTGACCCTGCGCGCCGACAAGGCCGCGTACCCGGTGCTGCTGTCCAACGGCAATCTGCTCGAAGAGGGCGATCTGCCCGACGGTCGCCACTTCGCGCGCTGGGAAGATCCGTTCAGGAAGCCGAGCTATCTGTTCGCGCTGGTCGCGGGCAAGCTCGTCGCGCTCGAAGAACGCGTCACCACGAGCTCGGGCAAGGAAAAGCTGCTGCAGGTCTGGGTCGAGCCGCACGATCTCGACAAGACGCGCCACGCCATGGATTCGCTGATCCACTCGATCCGCTGGGACGAAGAGCGCTTCGGCCTCGAACTGGATCTGGACCGCTTCATGATCGTCGCCGTCAGCGACTTCAACATGGGCGCGATGGAGAACAAAGGCCT
>BBSL01000744.1 GCA_001319865.1 Burkholderia sp. E7m39
GTGGGCATCCGCGATAGCGCCTTCGCGGCGCGAGCGTTGCCGGTGTGTGTTGCCTTTTGCGCTGGCATCCGCGATAGCGCCTCGCGGCGCGGGCGTTGCCGTTGTGTGATTGCCCTCTGCGCGGGCATCCGCGATATGTCTTTGCTGCGCAAGCGTTGCCCCTGTGCGGGGCGGCACTTACTTTCTTTGCCGCCGCAAAGAAAGTAAGCAAAGAAAGCGGGCTCACACCGCCAATGCTTGACGACTATCCACGGGCTCTCAACGTCCCCACACTTCATATCGCAGTGTACTAGTACGCGCTGCTGCCAACGCATTTGCGAATGCCTCACCCACTGCGCTCGTGCACGTCGCCGCATAGAGCCGCGGATCGCACACGCCCTGTGCGGCAAACTCTGTGCCGGCCCTCGCGAGGCAATGGAAAACATCGCTTCAACGTGGGTTTGTCCAGTTCAAGCGCTTCGCTGAAGCCGCGACAACCTGCACAGAGTTTGCCGCAAAGGGGCGCGGAAACATCAGGCACGGCGCGCCACTGTACGAAAGCATGAAGCGGGTGAGGCGAATCGCGAGCATGATGGCGACTCACACGAACAGGTGTGTCAACGCGTGAAGCGTGGGGACGTTGAGAGCCCGTGGATAGAAGTCAAGCATTGGCGGTGTGAGCCCGCTTTCTTTGCTTACTTTCTTTGCGGCGGCAAAGAAAGTAAGTGCCGCCCGCACAGGGGCAACGCCCGCGCCGCGAGGCGC
>BBSL01000745.1 GCA_001319865.1 Burkholderia sp. E7m39
AGCACGAAAACGCCATGCCTTTGATCGTGACACACGGCTGGCCCGGCTCGATCATCGAACAATTCAAGATCATCAATCCGCTCGTCAATCCGACTGCATACGGTGCGCCGGCTTCGGATGCATTCCATCTCGTGATTCCGTCGCTGCCCGGCTACGGCTTCTCGGCACGGCCGACGACAACCGGCTGGGGCCCGGAGCGCACCGCACGCGCGTGGGTCACATTGATGAAGCGACTTGGCTATGAGCGCTTTGCTTCACAGGGCGGCGATCTCGGCGGCATTGTCACGAACATCATGGCCAAGCAGGCGCCTCCCGAGCTGATCGGCATTCATGTGAATTTCCCGGCGTCCGTCCCCGCCGAGGTTCTGAAGTCGCTGGCTGCAGGCGACCCGATGCCTGCCGGCTTGTCAGACGAAGAAAAGCACGCCTACGAGCAGTTGAGCGCCAACTTCAAGAAGAAGCGCGGCTATGCATTCGAAATGGGCACGCGCCCGCAGACGCTGTACGGACTCGCCGATTCGCCCGTCGCGCTGGCGTCGTGGCTACTCGACCATGGCGATGGCTACGGCCAGCCCGCTGCCTCGTTGAGCGCGGCCGTGCTCGGTCATCCCGTCAACGGTCACTCAGCGGGCGCGCTGACGCGGGACGACATACTCGACGACATTACGCTTTACTGGCTAACCAACACGGGAATCTCGGCAGCGCGCTTCTACTGGGAGTCGCACGC
>BBSL01000746.1 GCA_001319865.1 Burkholderia sp. E7m39
CCCCCTCTTTACGCTTCTTCCAGATTGGCTGTGGCGCGACCAGGTTACGCAACCTCCACCGCGACGCAGCAACCCGTCATGCCTGATGACCATAGCGAGTCGGTCCCACCCCTTCCCATCCCGAACAGGACCGTGAAACGACTCCACGCCGATGATAGTGCGGATTGCCCGTGTGAAAGTAGGTAATCGTCAGGCTCCTTACGCCAGACAAACCCCGCCCGCAAAAGGCGGGGTTTGTCGTTTCGGCTCTCTCTATAAGTGAGAGCCTATGGGTTCCGAGCGGCCAAGAGTTACTTGACAAGACCTAATCGCTCCCCCATAATCATCAGTTCTCCGCGGAGGGGTGCCCGAGTGGCTAAAGGGGGCAGACTGTAAATCTGTTGGCTTACGCCTACGTTGGTTCGAATCCAACCTCCTCCACCAGAATTCACGTGCTGTAAGTAGTTGTTGGGAAATCGAAAGGTCCTTGCGGGTGTAGCTCAATGGTAGAGCAGAAGCCTTCCAAGCTTACGACGAGGGTTCGATTCCCTTCACCCGCTCCAGCCGGCAAAGTAGATGTAGCGCCCATGTGGCTCAGTGGTAGAGCACTCCCTTGGTAAGGGAGAGGTCGGCAGTTCGATCCTGCCCATGGGCACCAGCTAGTACCAGTGATTGTTTGCGCGGCGCGCAACGTACGGAAAAATCCTCTTAGGAGTCGAAAATGGCCAAAGGTAAGTTTGAG
>BBSL01000747.1 GCA_001319865.1 Burkholderia sp. E7m39
CGCGCTCATATGCAAGCGGCTACTGCGCTATAAGGTTCTGTCGATTGCGGCTGGTCTAATGCCCGCCGGTCATCTCGGGTGCGATGGAAGCATGATTCAGCAGCCCGACAAGGGCGATGCCGCCGATCACATTTCCGAGCAACGTCGGTAAAAAAAAGCGAAGCAGGTAATCCTGTAGCGTGGCATTGCCGCGCAGAACCGTATACGCAGCTTCGACAGAACCCGCAATCACATGTGACAGCTCGCAAACGGCAACCACATATGTGAGCACGCCGACGATCAGCACCGCCGCGGATCTTGCGTTGGGCAGCAGCCATACCATCAAGGCGATGAGCCATCCTGCCAGGACTGCCTTGAGCGCCGTGCTGGCGAAGCTGGTGCCGAGCGATGCCTGCGCGAGTTCGTCCAGAACGGGTGCAAGCGTCTGCGTGAAGGACGCAGGTGCAGCCAGAATAGCCGCGAATATCCATGTGCCCGCCAGATTGGCGGCCAGCACGATAACCCACAGCCGTAACGCGGCGACCGCCGTGCGAACATCTCTTCGGGTCAGCACGGGAAGCACGACGGTCAGGGTGCTTTCGGTGAACAGTTGCTGACGGCCCAGCACGACGATGATGAAGCCAACGCAATAACCGGCGGGAGCAATCAACGAAGCGCTTTCGGGCCCGAGCGACGACTTGTTCTTCAAGACTGCCTGGGTCAGAAACGGAAACCCCAT
>BBSL01000748.1 GCA_001319865.1 Burkholderia sp. E7m39
GACGCAATTGCTCGATGGCACGCAGGCCAGCATCACGGGCGACGGATTGCGCTTCGCGGCGGCATCACTGTCGGCGCGCGCGGCGCAGGCGCAGAAGATCCGGCCGGGTTCGATCGTGCGCCTGATCGCCGACGCGAACGGCAACTGGCAGATCACGCAGTTGCCGCAAGTGGAGGGCGCGCTGGTGTCGATGACGCCGCAGGACGGCGCAATCCGCGCGCTCGTCGGCGGGTTCGACTTCAACAAGAACAAGTTCAACCACATCACGCAGGCGTGGCGCCAGCCGGGTTCGAGCTTCAAGCCGTTCATCTATTCGGCCGCGCTCGACAAGGGTCTCGGACCGGCGACGATCATCAACGATGCGCCGCTGTATTTCCCGCCGAGCGCGCCCGGCGGCGACGCGTGGGAGCCGAAGGACGACGACCAGCCCGACGGTCCGATGCCGATGCGCCTCGCGCTGCAGAAGTCGAAGAACCTCGTGTCGATCCGTATCCTGTCGTATATCGGCACGAAGTACGCGCAGGATTACGTGACACAGCGCTTCGGCTTCGACGCCGACAAGACGCCGCCGTATCTCCCGATGGCGCTGGGTGCGGGGCTCGTGACGCCGCTGCAGTCGGCGGGCGCGTATAGCGTGTTCGCGAACGGCGGCTACCGCAT
>BBSL01000749.1 GCA_001319865.1 Burkholderia sp. E7m39
CTTCGAACGTGCCGTGAGGCATCGATGTGACGCGGGGAAGTTGGCGTTTTGTATTGGGCGCGGTCTGGGGACGCGCCGACGCCTGGAGCGTTGAACTCGCAGCACCCGACGAGCGGCCTACACTGTTAATACGGCATCACTGCCGGATCGGAGGTTGCCATGACCCGAAAGTTCTCTGATATTTTCAGGCGGCGTCCATTGACGGGCGCACCGGATGACACGGCACACGGAGAGACACAGGTTCAACGGGACGAGCATATGCGGTCTGCACAGGCGCAGGCGAAAAAGCTCTGGGACACGATCGGTCGTCGTCGCCACAGGGATGCGCGTGGCCGCTAACATAAGCTGCAAAGGGCGACTGCGCCCGTCGTTCGCCCGCCCATCCATTTGCGCGGGACTATGCGACGGGCGGAAACATTGTCCATCGCGTTAGATCAGCGCTCAAGGCCCGCCGGTCTCGATGAGAGGGCGGGTTTTTTCTTCAGCCGGCCGGTGCGGTGGTGGATCGCGCAGTGAGGACCTGCATCAATTGGGCAGGCCCCTCAGGGGCGCGCGAAATCGTCGGGGGTCAGTTCGAGCGTCGGGACGGGATGGGCCAGCAGCTTGCGTTCGGCGATGGCGCGGATGCGCCGGTAGCCGTCGCTGAACGTTTTCAGCA
>BBSL01000750.1 GCA_001319865.1 Burkholderia sp. E7m39
GGCCGCGAACGATTTCCAGAAGGCGAGAGCAGTGGGCGGCCAACGTCCTTTCATTCAAATTCGTGACGCCGAGCAGCAGCCCTTGCTGCCCCGGATTGCGTGTGTACCAAGGTGAGAGAGGAACCGGGGCCAGCCCGAACAGTCGCGCCCGGGAAGCGATATCCGTATCCGATACGGATCGAGGCAGCGCGACCACCACGGTCATGCCGGCGGCGGCCTGCACTTTGATTGAATCCGAAGGCAGTTCCCTCAGACAACGAACCAGGGCTTCCTGTCGGTCGGCATAAAGACGCTTCATACGCCGCAGATGGCGAAGATAGTGTCCGTCGTGCATGAACTCCGTTACGGCGTGCTGTTCGGACGAAGCCGGGGCGGGCGCGAGACACGCCGCGACGTCACCAAACCGGCGTGCCATGTCAGGCGGGACTACAAGAAATCCCAGGCGCAGTGCCGGGCTGATCGTCTTGCTGAAGGTCCCGATGTGCAGCACTCGCCCGTCCTGATCGAGTGAGGCCAGCGCCGGTGCGGCCCGTCCTTTCAGCTGCAACTCGCCGAGATAATCGTCTTCGACGATCCAGGCGTCGTGTTGTTTCGCCCAGCCGAGCAGCGAAATCCGTCGGGCGAGCGACATCGTCATCCCGAGCGGCGCCTGCTGT
>BBSL01000751.1 GCA_001319865.1 Burkholderia sp. E7m39
GGCAACACACACCGGCAACGCTCGCGCCGCGAAGGCGCTATCGCGGATGCCCACGCAAAAGGGCAACCACACAACGGCAACGCCCGCGCCGCGAGGCGCTATCGCGGATGCCAGCGCAAAAGGGCAATCACACAACGGCAACGCCCGCGCCACGAACCCGCTATCCTGTCAACACCGCTCTGATTCAAAAAACCTCCACCATTCATGAATCTATCTTTCGAAGTCCTGCAAGCCCTCGACGCCATCGACCGCACGGGCACGTTCGCCGCCGCGGCGGAAGAACTGCACAAAGTGCCGTCGTCATTGACGTATCTGGTGCAAAAACTCGAAATGGATCTCGGCGTCAGGCTGTTCGAACGCAGCGGCCGGCGCGCAAAGCTCACGCACGCAGGACGCGTGATCGTCGAGGAAGGCCGGCGTCTGCTCGAAGCTGCACGCGAACTCGAACAGAAAGCAAAGAGGATCGAGCACGGCTGGGAATCGGAATTGCGCGTCGCCATCGACGAAATCATCCCGTTCGAACTCATCTGGCCGCACGTGGCCGAGTTCTACAAGCTCAATCTCGGTACGCGCCTGCTGCTGTCCAAAGAAGTGCTAGGCGGCTCGTGGGACGCGCTCATTACGCGGCGCGCAGATCTGATCGTCGGC
>BBSL01000752.1 GCA_001319865.1 Burkholderia sp. E7m39
GCTGCTCGCGCGTGGCGTCGACGTCGCCCTCGTCGTCACGCATGAGGACAATCCGGCCGAAAACATCTGGTTCGGCAGCGTCGCGTCGGTGGCGGCCGAGCACGGCATTCCCGTCGTGACGCCCGCCGATCCGAAAAGCGCGGAACTGCGCGCGCTCGTCGTCAATGCGCAGCCCGACTTCATCTTCTCGTTCTATTACCGGCACATGCTGCCCGTCGACCTGCTCGCCGTCGCGGCGCGCCGCGGGTACAACATGCATGGCTCGTTGCTGCCGAAATATCGCGGCCGCGTGCCCGTCAACTGGGCCGTGCTCAAGGGCGAGACGGAAACGGGCGCGACGCTGCACGAAATGGCCGCAAAGCCGGATGCAGGCGCGATCATCGCTCAGACGCCCGTGCCCATCCTGCCCGACGATACGGCCGGCCAGGTGTTCGACAAGGTGACGGTCGCCGCCGAGCAGACGCTGTGGCGCGCGCTGCCCGCGCTGCTGCGGGGCGAGGCGCCGCATCTGCCCAACGATCTCGCGCACGGCAGCTACTTCGGCGGCCGCAAGCCGGAAGACGGACGCATCGACTTCAGCCAGAGCGGCCAGCAGGTCTACAACCTGATTCGCGCCGTCGCGCCGCCGTA
>BBSL01000753.1 GCA_001319865.1 Burkholderia sp. E7m39
GATCGAGAACGAACTCGTGAAACCGTTGCTGCAAGTCCTGACGTGCGCGCTACGTTCCTGCGCACCTTTCGTGCATGCGTTCGCCGAACCTCCGCGGAATCTGCAGAGGTCGTGGGTCGGAAAGACGTTTGCCTTCGGCGACGGCAGCCCGACGCAGATCCACGTCGTCCGATGGGAGGGTGTACGCCAACGCGCCGTGGGACGAGAGCGGCGCGGAATCGAGCGTCTATTACAACGGGAAGATCCTCGGCTTCGTAGGTGGCACTCACGGCTGGGGCAACGGCGGCGGCAATGCGATTTGCGATCAACGGACGCTATGCGTTCGTGGCAATCAGCGTCGGCAACGAGAAGGGGCATCTCGTCGGCGAGTGTGGCCGGACAAGGGACACCAATGGTACGGCATCTCGCGGCGCGAGATCAGCGATACGAGGCGTGTCGCCGCGTTTCAGTTCGTCAGCGACGTGCCGATGAGCACGCGCGGCGATATCAACGGGCCCGCTGCGAGCACGACGCTCTATGCGTTGAACACGTCGCAGAACCGCATCGAGGTATACGACGCGGCATCGTACTTCAGCACATGAACGACCCCACAGGACTCCGATGGACAAAGGCATCCTCAGAAACGTAGC
>BBSL01000754.1 GCA_001319865.1 Burkholderia sp. E7m39
TCATGATATAATTGCCTAGATTAGTGAAATTGATTAGAGTACTGGAGTATTAGTCATACAGCGTCTTTCTGTTGGCTGATTAGCCCCACAATAAAATTCAAACCGAAATATAAGAGTACGTGAAATACTGCTTTTCTACGATTTAGTTAAAATTTCAGAAATTTTCCCATCCCTAATATCAGCATGTATGGCGACTACCGTAGTATGAGGTCCGCTCCACCTTAGACAGAATGAGCAGCCATTAAGGCCTATGATAGCGTAAAAGGTACATTTGATTTGGGTTATATGATATTGACATAGAAAAAAGGATCAATGTGATTGAAATAAAACATACAACAGGAGGGATTCGCTGGTGGTCACCCACCCAACTACTAACCTCCCGGCGTGCGGCTTAAGTACGGCTGAGCGGACGGGAAGCCCTGTTCTCCACACCCTATGGTCGTATGTACTGATTTTTTCCATGTAAAGGATTATATAGCGCATATGGAGCACTGGGGTGAGTGTATCAACAAATAAAATCCTATAGTCGATATATCATTGTTAGCACCATGAAGTTGAAACAATTATTTCGTTACAAAAGTACCTCCGTCAATGCCATATCACATACATGTATGCAGTACACAAGAAA
>BBSL01000755.1 GCA_001319865.1 Burkholderia sp. E7m39
AACACCGCCAGTTCTTGACGTTCGCCCACGCCCCCCTACCGCCCCGTCCTGTTTGCGGCAACCCTTCCTTCATTACCCGTTGCCAACGCTTTCAATGAGCGCCATAACCACTTCACACGCCCGCGTCACACATACGCAATCGAATTCCACGCGTTGCATCGCGGCAAACTGTGTGTAGGCTTTCGCGGCGTACGAGCCTCACTCCGGACTGAAAAGCACTTTGTGTAGTAGGCGTGCCGATGTGTGAAGCACTACGACCTACACACAGTTTGCCACCTGGGCGGCGCGAACCATGCGCTGCCGCAGGCCGCACTGCGGGTGATTGAAGCGGGTGAGGCGCTCATTGAAAGCGTTGGCAACGGGTAGTGACCGAGACGTTGCCGCGTGAAGCATAAGAACCGTCGGGGGCCCTCAGGCAGCAACTAGCATTGGCGGTGTTAGCCCGCTTTCTTTTGCCTACTTTTCTTTGCGGCGGCAAAGAAAAGTAGGTGCCGCCCCGCACAGGGGCAACGCCCGCGCCGCGCAGGCGCTAACGCGGATGCCCGCGCAAAGGGCAAGCACACAACGGCAATGCCCGCGCCGCGCAGGCACCATGGCGGATGCCATTGAAAACCAAAGCAAACCA
>BBSL01000756.1 GCA_001319865.1 Burkholderia sp. E7m39
GGCATGAGTTGTAGGCGATCTCGATCCTGGCGCATCCCTGGCAACGCAGCACGTGCCCTCCCAGCGCCGCGCTGCGGCACTGTTCGATCGCTGACATCACCTTCAGTTGCCCAAGGTTCAGGTGAGCGGATTGGCGCCACGCTGGACCAAGAGCGCGGAAGACGTCGGCTACCTCGAGCGCGCAATGCGCCACGACGGCTATCTACGCAGGATCCAGACCATCGAGAGGGCTGACCACTTCACGCAGAATATCGGTGGCGACCTGGGCATAAAGCGCTGTGGTCTCGAGCTTCTTGTGCCCAGGCATGACCTGAATCACGCGGATATCGACCTTCTGTTCCAGTAGGTGGGTGGCAAAGCTATGGCGCAAGGTGTGCATGGACACACGCTTGTCGATTCCAGCGGCCTCGGCGGCCGCATGGACCACCCGATTGAGTTGACGGGTGCTGAGCGATTCAATCGGATTGAGCCCGGGAAACAGCCAGCCGCCGTCGAGCATCTTGCCCTGGGCCCGGGCCACTCGCCACCAGACCCGCAGGCGCTCAAGCAGCACCGGGGACAGCATCGCGTAGCGGTCCTTCTGACCTTTACCCTGTTCAACGCGCAGCGTCATGCGCTGGCTGTC
>BBSL01000757.1 GCA_001319865.1 Burkholderia sp. E7m39
GCGCGTTCTTCGCGGCTGATCGTGCTGTCCGACGCGTTCGGCCGGATTCTCTCGTCGCGTTACGGCATTCCCGCCGAGCGCATTCGCGTCGTGCCGGGCTGCGTGAACGTCGACCAGTTCAACCTGCCACAGACGCAAACTGAAGCGCGCCTACGCCTGCAACTGCCGTTGGGCCGGCCGATCGTGCTGGCCGTGCGGCGTCTCGTGCGGCGGATGGGCCTCGAAGACCTGATCGACGCCGTGAAGCTCGTGAAGCGCCGCGAGCCCGACGTGCTGTTGCTGATCGCGGGGAAGGGCCGTTTGCAGCAGGAATTGCAGCAGCGCATCGACGACGCCGGGCTCGGCGACAACGTCAAGCTGCTCGGCTTCGTGCCCGAGGAGCAGCTGGCGTCGCTATATCGCGCCGCCGATATCAGCGTCGTGCCGACGGTGGCGCTCGAAGGTTTCGGGCTGATCACCGTGGAGTCGCTGGCATCGGGCACGCCCGTGCTGGTGACGCCCGTCGGCGGTCTGCCCGAAGCGGTGGCAGGGCTGTCGCAGGATCTCGTGCTGCCTTCGACGGGCGCCGGGGCGATCGCCGAGGGCCTCGCGCGAGCGCTCGACGGATCGATGA
>BBSL01000758.1 GCA_001319865.1 Burkholderia sp. E7m39
CGGCGATGAATCCGTCGTCCTCTGTCAGCGAAAAGCATCCGATGTTTTCGGGCATCGCAATCGAGGTGTCCTGTCCCGTCTTCGGATCGAAGCCATGTAACGCAGGCGCCTGAATGTCGACCCACCACAGCTTCGCGCGGCGTTCGTCCCAGCGCGGGCATTCACCGAGCGCGGCGGCGGCAGGCAATACACATTCGAACGTCTGCATGATGACGATCCTCTGCGATGAACGGTGGGGCCGCGCGCCCGACGCGGCGCGCGGATCGGTCAACAGTAGCAGACATTCGCGCGCGCGGCAGCGTCAGCACCCGGCGGATACTGCTTCAACAGCCTGACTCGCCGGCAACGCATCGCCGGTCCCTCTCAACTCGCACGGCCCCCTCTGCGAATGCCGCTGCGACGCATTCGCGAGCGCGCGCCGCGATCGTCCCTGAGGCGTTCGGGACGCGTGCTCGCGCTATGACGCAAGGCGTCCGTGTCGTCGCTTGCCGATGAAACTGCCGGCGTCGTGTCGCGCGCGAAGCAATCGATCCAGGCCGAAATGCGCTGCTTCATTCCCTCTCCATGAGATTGGTGTCGCGCGGTCGCCTGATGCAACGTGGCG
>BBSL01000759.1 GCA_001319865.1 Burkholderia sp. E7m39
CACACTAGTTGTCGCCTCTGAATTTTCATCATTTGAAGAGAACTCAGAGGTGCAGGTTGAAGACGAAACAGACGTATTCGGTAGAATTCAGACAGCAGGCGCTGGCGAAGGCCCTGCAACGCGGCAACCGCTCCGTAGGAGCGGTTGCCGCCGAGCTGAACATGAATGTATTAACCTTGAGGAAGTGGATCCGGGTGTCTAACGCCGCAAGCCGCAATCCGGGCCCGAGCGATGCACGGCGCCCACAAGACTGGTCTCTGGAAGAGCGCCTGCTGGCCTTGCAACAGAGCCATGGACTGGATGAGGAAGCACTGAACGCGTGGTGTCGCGAACGGGGCCTGTTTGTCCATCATCTGGCCCAGTGGCGTGCGCAGTTCTGCTCTGGCGACACCGCGAGCCCACGCGCCAACGCGCCGGAAGTGCGCGATCTCAAACAGGCCAATGCGCAATTGCAGCGCGAACTCAAGCGTAAGGACAAGGCACTGGCGGAAGCGGCCGCGTTGCTGGTGCTCTCAAAAAAGTATCAGGCGCTGTTCGGGGACGAGGACGAATGACTTGTGCCGAACAGCGCGCAATATTGAAGGCACTGATCGACGAGGCCACC
>BBSL01000760.1 GCA_001319865.1 Burkholderia sp. E7m39
AACGCCAAATGCGCGATCATCAGGCACTCCATGCACAGCCCCGAGGTTCAACGCTCGTACGCCTCGCTGGCCGAGGCATACGGTTTCCGGATCGACGCATGCCCGCCCCGTGATCCCCAGAAGAAGGGAGTCGTTGAGTCGGGAGTCAAATATGTAAAGCGCTCCTTCGTGCCGCTGCGCGAATTCCGTGATCTGGCCGATGCGAACCGGCAACTGCGCGAGTGGGTGATGCAGCAGGCAGGCACGCGCGAGCACGGCACGACGCGTGAACAGCCGCTGGCGCGATTCGCAATCGAGAAACCGCTACTCACAGGACTGCCCGATGTGCCGCCGGTACTCGCCGTGTGGAGCGAGGTCAAGGTGCACACCGACGGGCACGTCGTCTACAAGAACGTGCTGTACTCGGTGCCGTTCACGCTGGTCGGCAAGCAGTTGTGGCTGAAGGCGACCGATACCGTCGTGCAGGTGTTCCACCGCCATGAACTCGTCGCGACCCATGCCCGCAAGCGCAAGCCAGGCGATCGCTCTACCGTGCGCGACCATCAGCCACCCGAAGCACAGGCGTGGCTCGAGCACGATCCCCAATGGTGCCTG
>BBSL01000761.1 GCA_001319865.1 Burkholderia sp. E7m39
GTTTTGCGGCCACGCCATTCTCGGCGATGAACTGTTTCTCGTGAACGACGCATCGCTCGATGCGCGCTTCGCCGACAACCCGCTGGTTCTCGGTGATCCGAATATCCGCTTCTACGCGGGCTATCCGCTCACCGTCGACAATGGCAGCCGGCTCGGCACGCTGTGTCTGATCGACGTGAAGCCGCGCGCGCTCGACGACGAAGAGCGTGTGCTGCTGCGCGATCTTGCGCGCATGGCTGAACAGGAAATCGCGGCCGTGCAGCTCGCGACGACGGATGAACTGACGGGCCTGTCGAATCGCCGCGGCTTTGAAGCGCTCGCGCAGCATGCCATCAGGCTGTGCAAGCGCGCGCAAAAACCGGCGTCGCTACTGTTCTTCGATCTGAACGACTTCAAGCAGATCAACGACGTGTATGGTCACGCGGAAGGCGATCGTGCGTTGATTGCATTTGCAACGGTGTTGCGCACGTCCCTGCGCGAGACCGATGTGATCGGCCGGCGAGGCGGCGATGAATTCGTCGTGCTGCTCATCGACTCGGATGACGACGGAACGATGCAGACCATCGAGCGGTTCAGGCATCAGCTGAACATC
>BBSL01000762.1 GCA_001319865.1 Burkholderia sp. E7m39
CCCTCACCTACGCATGCCGCGGCGCGAGGAAACGCTGCTGTCCGATCCGTCGACGGATACCGTGCCGCACGTCGTGCCGAGCCGCGGCTCGAAGCTGATCGGCGGCTCAATCCGCACCGAACTGACGCGCGACGAACTCACGCAGACGATCCTCGAAGGCTTCTTCCCGCAGGTCGATGCCGCCGCGCGGCCGATGACGCGCACGCGCGCCGGGCTCACGCAGCTCGGCCTGCCGTACGCGCAGGACGCGGGCATCACGCGCCATCTCGCGGCGTTCCTCGGCCGTCAGGTCGCGGCGCTCGCCGAGTTGCAAGCCACGCAGACGGGCGGCCAGTTTTCGCCCGATGCAGGCGCGACGTTCCTGCACCCGACGGCCGTGCTCTTCAACGGCGGCGTGTTCAAGTCGCCGCTGCTGGTCGAGCGGATCATGTCGACGCTCAACGGCTGGCTCGCGGCCGATGGCGCCGCGCCCGCCCGCCTGCTCGAAGGCGCGGACCTCGATCTGGCCGTGGCGCGCGGCGCCGCTTACTACGGCTACGTGAAGCGCGGGCGCGGCGTGCGCATTCGCGGCGGCACGGCGCGCGCGTAC
>BBSL01000763.1 GCA_001319865.1 Burkholderia sp. E7m39
CTCCTTTGCTGAGACAGGCCGACGTCGTGCGCCTCGCCTGTTTCGTCGTTGAATGGTCATGACCATGTTCAGCAACGCGCATTCCCACTGAAAGCGTATTGCATGCCGGGCGGCCGCGCCTGGCTGGCCGGGTTCTTGCGGACGCATCGAAGGAGGAACGCGCGATGCGCCCGCGAGCGCGGATTTTTCACCTTGAAGGAGCAGGACGATGAAAGTCAGAGTGGCAAACGAGGGCGATGCGCCCATTCGTCTGATCGTCGACGGGGACCCCGTTCTCGGCGAGACGGTCGAGCCCGGTGCGGAGATGGTCGTGGACGGCGAACTGGTCGAGCTGCAGGATCTCGAACCCGTCGCGGAGGACGACGACGCGGACGAAGAAGAGTTGTGAGCCTCGTCGCGAATGTTGGCGGACTCGGGGCGCTTCAGCGCGGTTGTGGCTGCGATTGCGATGGCGGCTGCAGATCGCGCACGGCCGCGTCCTGCCAGCCGCCGCCGAGCGCTTTGTACAGCGCGACCAGATCGGTCGACACCTGCGTCGTCGCCTGCGCCTGCTGCTGCCTCGCCTGGGACAGCTGACGCTCGGCAT
>BBSL01000764.1 GCA_001319865.1 Burkholderia sp. E7m39
AACGCGGAAACCGTGTACTACCGGTTCTTGAAGCTCGCTCAACTGGAACGTCAGGATGCTTCGCAGCGTTGAATGCGTCGCAGTAGACCGCGCTTTCACGCGAATGCCGCGTAAATCAGATCGGCACCCGCTGGAACCCTAAACTGCTCAAACCCTAAACGAACGTCCGGCTCGCGCATGGCGCAAGCGGACGTCGCGCGCTTCAATAAACGATTTCGATCGCGCTGCCCGAAAACTCGCTGCGCAACGCCGCGAGCAGTTCGTCCGTCGGCTTCACGCGCCAGGCGTCGCCGAGCCGCACCTCGCCTTCCGCGTTGTCACTGCGATAAACGATCTGCACGGCCAAACCGGCCGGCATCGGCGCGGAGGGACGCTGCGAGCGGCCCGAATCGCCGTTGCCGTTGAAGCCGAAGCCGCCTCGACCGCCGCTACGCGCAGCCGGCGCAGGCGCTGCACTTTCGGCATCCTCCGGCTTTGCCCGGTAGGCTTCGAGCACTGAGCGCAGCGCCAGTGCGTTCGCGTTGCCGTTCATCTGAACCTTCACGGCCTGCGCGTAGCGCGTGCGCGCGCGGCCCAGA
>BBSL01000765.1 GCA_001319865.1 Burkholderia sp. E7m39
AGGATCTGGCCCAAACGGTCGCGTTAAATGAGGCCTAGGGCTCTAGTATTCATGACGGCCACGTCTAGTACCTTCCTTTTGGTATGTCGGTCCGTGATCGACTTGTAATCTCCCAAGTGTGGTATCGAACGAGTAGCCTCGCAGATAACTATCATTACCTGGCAGTTCACATGGTCTTCTCCTTCATTTCCACAGCCGTAGTTTGGACTTCAAAGGGCCTCGAAATTTCTCCCTTTCCTTCGAGATCCTCCTTCCGCTTTGTGTACAGCTTTGTCTCGGCATGCTGTGCCTTGATCCTTTGAATGATCGATTTTGCAGGATGGGTTTGCTGTCAATCCGCCTCAGGTCGTGAAAAGTCTCTTAGGGAAATTTTCCTACCCACCTCTGCCTTCTGCAAGACGAGCCCTGCTACATATTCGGATTGTGCCCAAAGTTTGGTGTCGAAAGACCCCTGAGCCTTAGGCCGTTTTTTCTGTACCTTGGTGCACGATTCAAGACCGGCCCGTTCCTTCTCCAGGTTGGGCTTTTCGCCTGTCTTTTGCGGAAGACACACTTGTCTTAGGCTTGAGCAAGGT
>BBSL01000766.1 GCA_001319865.1 Burkholderia sp. E7m39
CGATGCTTCGATCGGTTGAATTGAGGTCATTTTCAAACATTCCGTTTATAAAAATCGCCGCATTACTTAATGTTCATTGCAGGTCTTTTCCGATTTGGCGGGAATACGCGCCATACACCGTCTTCGTGACGGAAAAAGAACATCGCAGCAAGACCTGCCGATGTTAATGTTTCAACGCACACGTAGCATTCCTTCCGAAGCCGACGATTTTTGAATTTTGTAACTCGGACTGGATTTTCCGGGATTGGGTCAAGCCAATGCTCAACCACTGCTCGTAGTGACCTTCCCTCACGCGCCATCGGAATCTCCATCGAACTGCTTACTGCAGAAATGCTATTACGTTACAAGGCATCGGAAGTAACGGGCGAAAACCAACGACTTGGATGGCGATAGTTAGCTCGCCACATGAGTGCCTTCACCTATGCCCGGTCGGCAACACGTTCGCCTAAAAGACCAGACGGTCTGAACACCAGCACGATGATCAGCACGATGAATGCAAATACGTCCTGGTAGTTGCTGCCAAACACACCGCCAGAGAGGTC
>BBSL01000767.1 GCA_001319865.1 Burkholderia sp. E7m39
GACACCCAATCCAACCAATCTTGATATGATAAAACGACGGAATGCGATGGACTCTACACTCTCTCAATGTGCTTTGCCGTCTGATACTACGATTGGGACCATAAGATTATCGAGGAAGACCGCGATGAAGACTAATAGTATCGAACAGAGATCAACGCAAACCGCTACAAGTACTTCCGCTGG
This sequence comes from Burkholderia sp. E7m39, assembly GCA_001319865.1. Taxonomy (GTDB): domain Bacteria; phylum Pseudomonadota; class Gammaproteobacteria; order Burkholderiales; family Burkholderiaceae; genus Paraburkholderia; species Paraburkholderia bengalensis. The sequence continues at coordinate 184 of BBSL01000767.1, forward strand.
ACCCCGCGCCATGCCTGGTTGTCGTTCCTCTACATGGCTGTGATCCCCGGAACGCTGGGCTACATTGCCTACAAGACTGAGGTGGGTTTGATTCTGGTTCCTTCGGCGAACCTGTGGAATGGAAGGGTTTCGGACTGACGGTTTGCCTTGTTACAGGGCAAGTACGACTTCCGTGGGAAGAGGAGAGAAGATACGCTTGGGGAATTTTGATTTATCGTTGTTTTGCGGTCGATTGGTTTGATGGTGGATGAAAATGAAGGGTTTGTCGAGGATGACGACACTCATCGCTAGATGTGTATTTATTACGGAATATACCGCTTGTTGTTTCTTTTTTCTTCTTGGTACTTGGTTCGAAT
>BBSL01000768.1 GCA_001319865.1 Burkholderia sp. E7m39
AAGGTCGGCGGCAAGGGGCTGTTCGTGAAAGAGCTGGAGAACGCGCTTGCCGACGGCCGCGCCGATCTCGCCGTTCACTCGCTGAAAGACGTGCCGATGGAATTGCCCGAAGGCTTCGCGCTGTCGACCATCATGGAGCGCGAAGATCCGCGCGATGCGTTCGTCTCCGGCCAGTACGACTCGCTCGCGGCGCTGCCGCCCGGCAGCGTGGTCGGCACGTCGAGCCTGCGCCGCGAAGCGATGCTGCGCGCGCGCTATCCCGAACTCGTCGTGAAGCCGCTGCGCGGCAATCTCGATACGCGTCTTGCCAAGCTGGATCGCGGCGACTACGCCGCCATCATTCTCGCTGCGGCGGGTCTCAAGCGGCTGGGTCTCGCCGGGCGCATCCGTTCGCTGCTCGATCCCGCCGACAGCCTGCCCGCCGCCGGCCAGGGCGCGCTCGGCATCGAGATTCGCGCGGACCGTGCCGATCTCGCCGCATGGCTCGCGCCGCTGCATCACGAACACACGGCGGCCGCCGTCGAAGCGGAGCGCATGGT
>BBSL01000769.1 GCA_001319865.1 Burkholderia sp. E7m39
GTCTGAAACGGATCATGCAGCGCGCCGAGCATCATATCGACGATGCTTGCGTTGCCCATGCGCTGGCCGAAACGCGCCGACGGCATGATGTACGGCGCGCGGCTCATGCTCTCGGCGCCGCCGCCGATTGCGATGTCGGCGTCGCCGAGCAACACCGACTGAGCCGCCGAGACGATCGCCTGCAGGCCCGAGCCGCACAGACGGTTCACGGTCAGCGCGGGCGCGTGCTGCGCGACGCCGCCGTTGATCGCCGCAACGCGCGCGAGGTACATGTCCTTCGGTTCCGTGTGGATCACGCTGCCGAACACGACGTGGCCGACCTCGTCACCGCCGACGTTCGCGCGCGACAGCGCCTCGCGCACGATCCGCGCGCCCAGTTCCGTCGGCGCGAAGTCCTTCAGGCTGCCGCCGAAATCGCCGATTGCCGTACGAACGCCGCTCACTACCACCACTTCACGTTGCATGCCTGCTCCTCCAGTTGTCTCAGATGAACCCCGCGCGCGCGACAGACGCTGCGCGTGACCTTGTTTTGC
>BBSL01000770.1 GCA_001319865.1 Burkholderia sp. E7m39
ATAGCAACTTTTCCTTTTATTACGGGTTAAACCGGTCTCGATCCGGCATCAATTTTCCTGACAAGAAAACTCTTTTCCAATTAAGTTATTAACCCTTTTACGGCTAGCTGAATTCGAATCAGCACACTTCGTATGGAGACCGAACAGTCTACCATTAACTTATAGCCATTTTATTTTTTTTTATATTATACTTATATAATATGACTAGCTGAATTCGAATCAGCACATCTTATATGGTAAATAAGCAGTCTACCGTTAACTTATAGTCATTTATAGTAAAAGAAACTAAGACTTATGGGACTTGAACCCATATGGTAATGATTAAAAGTCACATGTTTTACCTTTAAACTAAAGTCTCTTATATAACTTTTATAAAATATAATATATTTATTTTATTTAATAAATAAAAAATAAAAAAAAATTTTTTTACATTTATATTTAATAACCTCAGTAGTACACTGATATATAAAGGAATAATCATACTACGTCAACAAAGTGTCAGTATAAAATTCCTGATTCATAACCAAGATGA
>BBSL01000771.1 GCA_001319865.1 Burkholderia sp. E7m39
CCGCTCACAACGCCAATCCTTGACACTTGCCCACGGGCTCTCAACGTCCCCGTGACTTCCTCCCTTCGCGTTCCAGATCAGGCCCGCAACCAACGCTTCGCAACACGCCTCACCCACTTCACACCGCCGCGTATCCACCCACACTTTCGAATGCCCAGGGCCCCCATGCGGCAAACTCTGTGTCGGCCTTCGTACTGCAAGAAACCGTCGCTACGCGACGGTTTCGGTCGGGCGCGCCATATACGCCGAGACAGCCTACACAGAGTTTGCCGCAAAACGACCGTAACCTTAGACGCGACCCGCTGTTGTACGGGTGAATGAAGCGGGTGAGGCGTAGTACAAGGACGTTGGTAACAATACTGACCAGCACGTTACCGTTTGAAGTATGGGGACGTTGAGGGCCCGTGGGCAAGCGTCAAGAATTGGCGGTGTGAGCCCGCTTTCTTTGCTTACTTTCTTTGCGGCGGCAAAGAAAGTAAGTGCCGCCCCGCACAGGGGCAACGCCCGCGCCGCGAAGGCACCATCGCGGAT
>BBSL01000772.1 GCA_001319865.1 Burkholderia sp. E7m39
TTTAATAACTTACTATAAACATGATTAATTATTAAATCTATTGATTTTTTTTTGTTTAGTAACAAAGACTTACTATGTAGTTGCTCATTTCCACTATGTATTATCTATGGGTGCTGTTTTTGCTTTATTTAGTGGTTGATATTTCTGAATACCTAAATTATTAGGTTTATCATATGATCAATTTGCAGCTAAAGTACATTTCTGAATTTTTATTTGTTGGTGTTAATCTAACATTCTTCCCACAACACTTCTTAGGTTTACAAGGTATGCCTAGAAGAATAAGTGATTATCCTGATGCTTTCTATGGTTGAAATTTAGTAAGTAGTGTTGGTTCTATTATTAGTGTTGTAGCTACATGATATTTCTTAACTATTATTTATAAACAATTAACAGAAGGTAAAGCAGTTTCAAGATATCCTTGATTAACTCCACAATTATTTAGTGATACATTCCAAGTGTTATTCACTAGAAATAATAGTTCATTAGAATGATGTTTAACAAGTCCACCTAAACCTCATGCTTTTGCAAG
>BBSL01000773.1 GCA_001319865.1 Burkholderia sp. E7m39
ATCGATATCGCTGATGCCGACCGCGCCGAAACCCAGTTCGCGTCCCCAGCCCTTGATACGCGAAGCAAGCGCAGCCAGTTGCGCTTCATCATAGTGACGCGTGGCGGGTGCTTCATCATTCGTCGTTTCGAGCGGCGAAAGTGGATCGCGATGTGGGTCCGACATGGAATGCTGCTGGCCTTGGTTCATTACGTCATTTTACGAGAATGCCCGATCACACCGGTCCCGCGAATCGACCTTCCGCTGCCGTCCTGCTCGAGCGCCAGTTTGCGCTGGCGGACGAAGCGGCGACGATGGCATTCGGCGAGCGCTTCGCGCATGCGATCGACGGCGTGCGCAGCGAAGCCGGCGCGACGGGCCATCACGCATTCAACGGTCTCCAGGTGCAACTGCACGGCGACCTGGGCGCCGGCAAAACGACGCTCGTGCGCGCCACCTTGCGCGCGCTCGGACATACGGGCCGCGTGCGCAGCCCGACCTATACGCTCGTCGAACCTTATGCGGTCGAACGGCCGGA
>BBSL01000774.1 GCA_001319865.1 Burkholderia sp. E7m39
TCGTTTGTTTAGGGCCTCAGTACACAAGGTCGACACGTCACATTGCGCTAAACCTGCCGAATCGGAATTACGGATATAGGACCCTCTGACATGACGTTTTTTGGAGCTTGTTGACCATATACCCCAGCTTTCAACTGCCAGCGTGGGGCAGGGGCTTGCTGGTTAGTGATTTTCCCACTTCAAGATTTTATGAAGATCGGATTTCGACTCGACAGCCATCCGCACAGGAAAGCACGAAGGGTAAGCATTGTCTTTCGCGTCTAACAGGCTCTACTAGCTCTCCGGCAGGCAACCCTATGTTGGTAAATGTGTGCAGTAACCTGACGGCTGTGTATTTGACCTGTGTTAGAGCAAAGTCTCTCCCCAAGCATTGTCGGGGCCCGCCGTTGAACGGAAATATGCCCACCCAATCAGATCCAACTCGCCGGTTTCCCACCTCTCTGGACGGAAGATGTCCGCATTAGGCCCATAGATGTTCTTCTTCCGCGAATTGACATATTGTGAAA